>NZ_BAABHD010000029.1:0-462403 GCF_039541915.1 Nibrella saemangeumensis | reverse complement strand
GCCGCTGCCGGGCCTGCTGGCGCATGAAAGAGCTTCGCACAAGCTTCATATCTGGCGACAGCCATATTTGTGCGCCAGCAGGCCCGGCAGCGGCCGACCGCCTTTAGGGCTGGGGTAAAAAACTAACCCCTGTGTCCCCCCAACTCCTCTCCCGCGCTCAAATCAACGACGTTGCCTGGAACCAGTGCGTAAAGCGGTCACCGCAGCGGGTGATGTATGGCTATACCTGGTATCTGGATTGTGTTGCCTGGCGATGGGCGGGTCTGGTCATACCAGGCAAGGCAGGCGCGTATCAGGCGGTAATGCCGGTGCCGCTGCGCCGGAAGTTTGGCCGGTGGGTGGTGCACCAGCCGCTGTTCTGCCAGTTTCTGGGCGTATTTGCACAAGGGGACGCCCCTGATGTGCTGCCCTTTTATGAGGCTATGCAGCAGCATTTCCGGTATTGCTCAGTTTATGCTACACCGCAGCACCCACCCGATTTACCGGGCTTGCAGATCTATCCGTATTATACCCACGTGCTTGATCTGTCACCGGGGTATGACGTTATCCGGCAAGGTTATAGCCGTGATCGCCAACTGAACCTGCGCCGGGCTGAGGCTGCCCACTGGACAGTTACGGAGGAGGAGAATATTGAGCCATTGCTGCAACTATTCCGGTGCAACCATGCCGACAGCATACCCGGCACCGTGGCCAATTGGGCGTATGACCAGCTGCGAACGTTGTATGCTGCGTTGCATAAACGGGGGTTAATCACGCTTCGGTACACCCGCCGGGCCGGCTCCATCGAAGCCGGTGCCCTCTTTGTGCAGGAGGGCAACCGGATCGTTTACCTGTTCAACGCAGCTACGGAAAGTGGCCGGCGCGGCAATGCCCGGACGCTGCTAATTGACCAACTCTTGCAGGAAAAAGCCGGCCAGCCGCTGCTTTTTGACTTTGAGAGTCCCGAAAAACCATCCATTGCCGGGTTTTATCAAAGCTTTGGCGCGGTGGCGCAGCCGTACTGGACGGTGCGGTACAGCCGGCTGAGTCCGCTTGAAAAAGGGATTCAGCAGTTTATCCGACGGTGGCGGTCATGAGATGGCAATCATCTGGTGGCCGCGCAGTTCCGGCACGGTGAAGACGATGCGGTCACCGGATTGTTTGAACGGAATCGCTTTATTTTCCGGCACCCGCATCACGCTTTTCACCCGGCCCGGCGTTTTGACCGATACCGCTACATTGTACAGCGGAATTACATCTTCCAGTACATCAAATGCGGTGCCCCGCCGTTCGGGTACGTAGTGCAGCAGGTGGAGTACGCTTCGGTTCTGGGGGGCCTGCCGGTTCAGGGCCGCCATTAATGTAGTAGGTGCCCCCGGCGTTTGCACCAGCGGGTCGGGCAGCAGGCGGTCAACCGCGTTCAGTACCAGCTTTTTGCACCAGCTTGGGGCATTCTGGGCGTATTGGCTGAAAATCGGGTGGGCAAAATAAATGACTTTACCGGTCTGCACCACTGCCGGATAGCCCGCCTTACCTGATGAGGGCGTGTGCCGGTGCGAGACGAAATGCTGATACGTCCGGTTAAAATACGGTACGTTGGTCATAGCCAGTACGGTGGCCGTGACCGGCTTTACCTCCATGGCCTTCTGGTAAACGACCAACTCGGTAGCCGGCAGTCCGGCGCTAATGCCTTCGCCGGAGGAGACAATGAAGTCAGGGCTGTACGGAGCCTCGCCAACCAGTGAAATACCGAAGGCCGAGCTGCCGAAATCCTTTTTGTCTGGCCGCAGCCCCGAACTGTGCGACGCAATAACGGAACCACCGCCGGCCAGATAACCCTCCAGTTTCTGCTTCATGGCATCAGTCATCACCACCTGGTCGGGCAGAATCACCACTTTATACGGTGACCAGTCGCTCAGCACATCGATCACGTCGAACTGATGCTTACCTTCCTGGAGCATCCGAACGGCACCCATCATTGGCTCCGGCACCCGCGCTGAGGTTTCCAGCGGCTGCATCTCTTCGATGGTCACGATGCCGATGTCGACCAGCGGCCGGGCTCCCTGGCACCAGGGTTCCTTTTGTTCCACCTGCCGGTACACATGGCCAATGAGATCGTAGGTAGCCGCGTCGAGTTTGCCGTTGGGCGGCAGTTGATCGCCGATAGAACATTTTCCGGTCATAGCCAGCATATTGAAGCACTCGAACTCCAGAGCCGCCTGGTTTTTCAGGGAATGAAAATCACCCCAGGAGGTATGAAACTTGCCGGTCATACCCATAAAGTCTTTGCCCAGCGTACGGGCGTAGCGCGATGTCAGCGGGTAGTGCAGATACCCCCAGCCCCCACTCGGCAGTGATTCCAGTTCCAGGTGCGTATAGGTGGGCAGCGGTCGGCGGATATACGGCCCGATATGCCCGCTGTTGTAGAAGATAGACGCGTTTTGGTCCAGCTTACGAATGAACGCCGTGAGGTCTTCGCGCCATTCCACCATCACATCACTGTAAAAGTGCATCCGGTCGGCGGAGCGGGCCGGGTCCAGTCCCTTTTTGCGCATCTGCCGGATGTTATGCGGGTTTGACGAATCCAGTACTTTGATGATGTCCAGGAAGAGCCCATCTACCGGCACCGTCTCGAAGAGTTCGCCAATATACCGTTTCAGGAAATCGCGGTAGGGGGTATTCACGTCGAGGTAGCGATAGAAGCCGGCTTCGTAAGGCTCGGTGCCGTAGGGTTTGCCATGTTCGTCCACAATTACCCATTCGGGGTGTTCATTGGCGGTAAAGTAATCCCACTGTACGGTTACGTACACCGGCACCCGGATGTTTCGTTTGTGGCAGGCTTCAATCTGTTCTTTCAGCAGGTTTCGTTTCAGGTGGGGGTGGTGCCGATCCGGAAACAGTTTGGTGTCGTGGTAGATCAGCCCGTGGTGGCAGCGGCCAAAGCAGGTGACCGAGTTCACTCTGGCCTTATCCAGCGTAGCGGCAAACTCTTCGGGGTCAAATCTGCCGGCAATGTCCTCTATCAACTCACTGGTGTGATAATCGAGGTGAATCTGCCGGAACCGCAACGCAAACGGGCTGTCGGCAGGTAGTGCAGAGGCAGGTCCGGATTGGTTATCCGGACCCAAACTGCCGGCGAGACTGTATTCTGCCTGTACACCTTTAGCATATATCGGTTGGGCCACCAGCAAGCCGGCGGCACTCAGCGTAGACTGTTTCAGAAAGGCCCTTCGGTTAAACATAGGTCAGCAGTTACGGAGTAGTATGATTTGTCTTCTTATAGAGACAGAATTTCGGGTAGTTTACCCTGGCTGGGCATGACTTCTTTTCGGGCAAAAGGGTGTAAATTTGTCGGCTTAGTATCTTGTTTGCTCCTGTAATGAAAGTCGCCGGCTTCAGCTTTATCCGCAATGCCATTCAATACGATTACCCTATTGTCGAAGCCATTCAGTCCATCCTGCCGGTTTGCGATGAGTTTGTGATCGCCGTCGGTCGCTCCGAGGATGAGACTCTTGCCCTGGTACAATCCATCGATTCGCCGAAAATCAGGATTATAGAAACCGTTTGGGATAATACGCTGCGGGAAGGTGGTCGCGTACTGGCTGTGGAGACCGATAAAGCCCTTGCCGCTATTGCGCCGGATGCCGACTGGGCGTTTTATATTCAGGGCGACGAGGTGCTGCCGGAGACATACCTGCCCGAGGTGCGCCGGGCCATGGAGCAGTACCTGGATCAGCCGGCGGTAGAAGGCCTCCTGTTTAACTACCGGCACTTCTACGGCTCCTACCGCTACGTGGCCGATTCGAGAAAGTGGTACCGGCGCGAAGTCCGGATCGTGCGCAATACCGGTAATGTGGTGGCTTACCGCGACGCGCAGGGCTTCCGCACCCGCGACAATCGCAAACTGAACGTCAAGCTTATTGATGCCTGGATGCACCATTACGGCTGGGTGAAGCCGCCGGAAAAACAGGCCGGTAAACTGAGCAACTTCGGGCGCTACTGGCATACCGACCAGCAGATGGCGCAGGTGCGGCAGGAGCTACAGAATTTCGACTACAGCGGCATCGACTCGCTTGCCCTGTTTACCGGGCAGCATCCCCTCGTGATGCAGGACCGCATTAATCGGGCAGACTGGAATTTTCAATTTGACATTCGGCAGAAGAAGCTGTCTATCAGGAACCGCCTGCTGGCGCTGATCGAAGCCGTAACGGGCTGGCGGGCGGGGGAGTACAAGAATTACAAATTGATCTAGGGAGAGACCCTTTTCAGTACGGGGAAGGTCGCTTATCCTGCTATTCTACCGTTCATCATTTTAATGGCTAGTGTGTATTGCATAGTAGCTTAGAAAAAAAGCATCTTTGCTAAACACACATCGTCTGAACCATTGACCTGTTGATTATGAAGTTTGTCTCCCTAACGGTTGTAGCTATTCTGCTCACGGCAGGCTACTCCGAATTTCTGTACAAAGCCAACGTGGTTGATGGTGGCATGGCTACTTTATCGAACGTTTTCACTGGCCATACAAACAAAGTGTGGGCTGTGCGCTTTAGCCCCGACGGAGCCCTGGTAGCCAGCGGGAGTGTAGACAGTACCGTCAGAATCTGGAAAAAGACCACCGGTGAGGTCATTCAGACACTGAAACACTCCATGGGTGTGACGCATCTGGAGTTTAGTCCGGATGGGCAATACATCGCAACCGGCAGCTATGATGCCATTGTAAGGCTGTGGAGGGTTTCGGATGGTAGTCTGGTCAGGTGTTTTCCGGGTCATGCTAAAACCGTATGGACCCTTGCCTTTAGTCCGGATGGAAAAACGCTGGCGGTCAGTGGGGAAGATGCTGTTATTACGCTTTGGAATGTAGCGCAGGGAAGCCATGTCCGCACGGTAAAGGGCCATGACCGAACGGTATGGTCAATCCGGTTTAGTCCGGACGGCACCAAGCTGGCCAGCGGCAGCTTTGATAATACCCTGAAGTTTTGGGATGCCCATACCGGCAAATTGATCCGAACCCTGGAAGGCCATACGGAGGCCATTGTGGATGTTGCCTTCAGTCCGGATGGCCAAACGCTGGCGAGCGGAAGTGATGATAAAACGGTAAAGCTGTGGAATGTCAACGACGGTCACCTGCTCCGTACGCTCCAGGGCGATTCTGAATGCGTGTACGGCATTGCCTTCAGCCCGGACGGCAGGCGAATCGTGAGTGGCAGCCGGGACAAGCCGGCCATCGGTGAAGTCGTCCAGAATTTTTTTGGCGACTCAAAGGTCAACAAAGGCGTTTCCATGCGGCTTTGGGATGTCGCAACAGGTAAGCTCCTGCAAACGTTTGCCGAGCATAGCAATGAAGTCAACGATGTGGCGTATAGCCCGGATGGTGAGTGGATTGCCAGCGCCAGCGCCGACAAAACGGTTCAGGTGTGGCGGTTAGCCCGGTAACTTAGGATGGATATGCCGAATAGTAACGCTCCCAATCGCTATATTTAGGGGAAGACAGCCTTTTAGAGCAATAGTAATGCTATCAGGCTGCCCGTTCGTCTATGAATGAGCTTCAGCAAAATGTGTTTACATCCATCATCAATGGCCATCATACAGTTTTGCCTTCTTCGATGCATAAGCTTCTGGAGAGCTGCCAGATCAGGCATCTGACTAAAGATGAATTCCTGACTCAGGAGCACCAGCCCGATACGTATGAGTACTTTTTGCTGGAAGGACTCGTTCACCGCAGTCTCTTGGGCGAACATGGGGAATATGTCACCACAGGCTTTTATACGGCTCCAACCGTAGTAACGCCCCATTTTGCCCGTACCGTTACCGGAAGGAGTCTGTTTACCCTGCAGGCGCTTACTCCTGCCTGTGTCGCTTATATGCCCGTGGCAGCCCTGGATGCCCTCCGCTATTCACTAGACGACGTAAAGCGGTTCGGGCAGGATGTTCTGGCCGATGAACTACGCCAGAGTATTCACCACGAAGTGGCGTTTCGCGCCTGGAGTGCCAAAGAACGTCTGTTGGACCTTCGCCAAGCGTATCCGAATCTGGAGAACCTGGTGCCCCATTCGTTAATAGCTTCGTATCTGGGCATTACACCCGTGTCGTTCAGCCGGCTCCGGCATGAACTGGCGCAACACCGCTGAGTAGAGCTTTCCAGACTCCGGCGTAGCCCATTGATTTTCCGGATCTTCCGTTTCTTTCCTTGTTTAACAATTAACAGCCTGAGTTTCGTCAGCCTGCCAGCATATTTAAGCGAAGGCGAATGCGCTGGCAGGCTGACGATACCCAGGCCATGCTGGTACGAATTATCCCTTATTCAGGACAACCGCTTATTGCCCTTTAAGAACCCTGATGGTTTTGTGCTGATCCGGGGTGCTGACCTGCAAGAGGTACACCCCCGGCAGGCTGCCTACCTGCAGTACCACCCGCTGCCGAGCCTGGGCCTGCTCTACCTGCTGTTGATCGAGTGTACGACCCTGTGGGCTCACCAGCGCTACCCGCAGGGCTTGCCCGGCGGCTCCGCTAATCAGGACTTCTACCTGCTGACTACTCACCGGATTGCCCAGCACCTGCACCTGCAGCTCAGGATGAGCTGGCTCGGCGCTCAGGCGGGCGTTGGCAGGCGAGGGGCTACAGGCACCCAGCTGATCACCATGCGCCAGGTGGTCCTGCATGCCTTCTTTATCCACACACAACATATTTCCGTTGTGACACACCAGGTACTTGGCTTTTTTGCCGTTCTGCGGCTCGCAGTCATAGATGTCCACCACACCGTCGTTATCATCATCCTCATCACAAATGTCGCCTTGGCCATCTTGGTCAAAGTCGGCCTGGTTGGCATTGGCCAGCAGGGAGCAGTTGTCCTGGGCATCGGCTACGCCATCGTTATCATCATCCGTATCGCACACGTTGCCCTGACCATCACTATCGGTGTCGAGTTGATCGGCATTGGCGGTTAGAGGACAGTTGTCTACTTCATCGTTTACCCCATCATTATCACCGTCGCTGTCCAGCACACACATATTTAGTAAAACACCCAAATTGTTGTTGGAATTTGCCACGACCAGATCAGGCTTTCCATCGCCGTTGAAGTCGCCGGTTGATATACCAAGTGGCTGGTCGCCACCGGAGGGAAATGTGGTAGCAATTGAAAAGGTACCATCACCATTGCCCAGCAGCACCCCCACATTGTCGAAGGATAGATTTGTCACCGCCAGATCAGGCTTTCCATCGCCGTTGAAGTCGCCGGTTGATATACCATATGGCTGACCACCACCGGTGGGGTAGGTGGCGACAGATGCAAAGGTGCCATCACCATTGTTCAGGAAGATGCCAACTCTGTCGGAGGATAGATTTGCCACCACCAGATCTAGTTTACCATCGCCGTTGAAGTCGCCGGTTGTTACGTCCCTGGGAGCCCCACCACCGGTGGGGTAAGTGGCGGCAGATGCAAAGGTGCCATCGCCATTGCCAGGCAGGATGCTAACATCATTAGAGACTCCATTCGTCACCGCCAGATCGAGTTTACCATCGCCGTTGAAGTCGCCGGTGGCGATGCCAAATGGCACGTCGCCACCGGAGGGGTAGGTGGTGGCAGCCGCGAAGGTGCCATCGCCATTGCCCAGCAGCACACCCACATTGTCGGAGGATAGATTTGTCACCGCCAGATCAGGCTTTCCATCGCCGTTGAAGTCGCCGGTTGTTATACCAAGTGGCTCGTTTCCACCGGAGAGGTAGAGGGTGACAGCCGCGAAGGTGCCATCGCCATTGCCCAGCAGCACACCCACATTGTCGGAGTTAAAATTTGTCACCGCCAGATCGAGTTTACCATCGCCGTTGAAGTCGCCGGTTGTTATATCAAATGGCACACCTCCACCGGAGGGGTAGGTGGTGGCAGGCAAAAAGGTGCTATTACCACTGCCCAGCAGTACACCAACATTGTTGGAGCCAGCGTTCGTTACTGCTACATCGGGATTGCCATCGCCGTTGAAGTCCCCCGTGATTGTATAATTAAGGCTATTACCGCCGGAGCTATAAGGTACTGCCGGTGTAAAGCTGGGGGTAGAGCAACCACCGCTTTGGGCACTCACATTCAGCACACCGGCTAGAAGCACTGGCAGGATCCATACGGCACGGGAGCAGGTTACTAGCCAGCCAGGACATTGCCGCTGCGAACTTCGGCGGATGAACAAGTTGGGGGAGATCTCGAGGGTTCGCTGAGCGAACGAAGTAAAAAGTAGATACATAGTCAGTACGCTGAGTGGTTTAAGAGACGATACAACAGCAGGATAAACGTATGGATATTCACCCAGAATGAGGTGCACTATTGTTCAGAAAAGGTGCAGTATTGTTCAGCCCCGGGCTGATTAGTGATAATTTCCGGGAGAATGCTTCGGGGCTGGGCGTTATTACGGTTGTGGAGCTACTTATCTCCGCTTCTCCAGACCATGTTTCATTCGGCAACTTCACAGATAGTCGGGGTGCTACACTAAAAACCAGTCAGCAGGTCCAGCTTCTGCTGAGCCTGCTGACTGGTTGCGCTAACTCCACAAGGAAAGGCTTACTGGGCTTTCAGAAGCCGCACGGTTTGACTCTCTTTAGTGGTGCTCACCCGCAAGAGGTACACTCCAGGGGTGCGGCCCACCTCCAGCTGCAAGTCCTGCTCAGCCTGGGCTTGCTCCACCTGCTGCTGGGCCACAGCACGGCCTTGTAGGTTGACCACTTCCACCCACAAGCGCTGCCCACCGGCACCCCGCACCAGGGCTCTCACCTGCTCACCCTGCATCGGATTACCCAGCACCATCACCTCCAGGCCTTGCTCGGCACTGGCGACGCGGGCAGTAGCATTGCTGCAGGCGGTGGGGGTAAAGCTGATAGAAACCTCCGTGTAGCCTCCGCTGGCATTACGCTGGCGGACCCGCAGCTTCAGCTCCTGGCCGATGTGTTTATCCTGCACGATAAAGGTATTGCTGCTGACGCTCTCCCAGCCGGTAGTTACACTGGCAATTTGGTATTCCATCACCCCCCCGTTTCCTCCTGTGGTGCGCAGGGTCAACTGCCGGGTAGCGCAGCTATAGACCGGAGCAATCATCTGCAGGGGAGCGGCCTGCACCACCACTGTAGCGGAGGCTGACGGACTGGTGCTGGCGCCCAGCTGGCAGCTTGCCGAGTAAACAAAGGTACCGGTCTGGGTGGTGGGTACCTGAATGGTACTGGAGCTGCCGCTGCTGCCATTGGGGCCCGTCCAGGCGATGGTAGTACCCGCTGGGCAACCCTGCACCTCCAGCACGACGGGTCCGGAGTACTGGGGTACGGTGACGGCGGACTGACCGGCGGGGTAGGTGGCCCCTCCAGCCTGGGTCAACAGGGTTGGTGGCGAGTTGTTTGGATTACAGTTAGCTTGCACCTCGGCCAGGGTAGCGCAACCCGGCGCATTCCCCGAGATTTGGGTTCTGTCAGGATAAGCCGCTACAAACTGGCAAACGCTGGCAATAGCACAGGTAGTGAGCTTAGCGTTGTTGTTGATTAGCAAGTTTCCACCAATGCTGGTGAGCATCTCCAGACCGGTCAGACTCGTCAGCTCAGGATTATTTTGAATCCGCACATCTCTTCCTACTGAGGCCAACCTGCTCAACGCGGCTATATTGGCCAGCTTGGCGTTGTTGAGGATTCGGAAGTCTATATTATTACTCCCTCTGTATCCAATCTTGGTTAGCTTTTCCAGACCGGTCAGACTCGTCAGTTGGGGATTACCTACAATCTGCATCTCTTCTCCAACTGAACTTAATCTGCTCAGCCCGGCAAGACTGCTAAGTTTAGCGTTGCCCGAAATATACATACCTGCAGGATACATCACCTCTCCAACTGCGGTTAGGTTATTTAGGCCAACAAGACTCGTCAGCTCGGAATTGTTGGAAATACGTACAACACCGCCTACCATATATAGCCCGTTCAGTCCGGTCAGACTGGTAAGTTTGCTATTGTTAATGATAGATAAGTCTCCGTTTCTAAGTTCTCGCAGGTTCCCCAGACCGGTCAGACTTGTTAGTTCGGGATTGCTTTGAATCTGCAAATGATATCCTAAAAAATCCAACCGCGCCAACGCGGCTATACTGGTAAGCTTCACATTATTTAAGATGTTCAAGCTTCTACTAATCTCCGTCAACTTCTCCAGACCGGTCAGACTCGTCAGCTCAGGATTGTTTTGAATTAGCAAGTCTCCTCTTTCTATTGATATCAAACTGTTCAATCCGGCAAGACTGATAAGTTGCGGGTTATTTTGAATAATCAAACTACCATAATTACTTATACGTTGCAGATTGGCCATCGGACTCAAATCAGTGATGTCGTCCCCTTCAATACGTATTGTTCCATCGTACTGGGTACAGGTGGAAGGGAAAGCATTCACCTGAGCCTGGCTGCTGAGCCATATATTACCAGAGCACTGGGCCCACGCGCTCAGGCTAGGCAGGCCTAGCAACAGCAGCATGCATATGGCACGTAAGCCCGACGTTAGCCAGTTGGTTCGATGCCGCTGCGAACTTCGGCGGGTGAACAAGCTGGGGGAGATCTCGAGGGTTCGCTGAGCGAACGAGGTAAAAAGTAGATACATAGTCAGTACGCTGAGTGGTTTAAGAGATGATACAACAGCGGTACAAGAGTAGGGCTACCCCCGCCAAAAATGGTGCACTATTGTTCCGAAAAGGTGCAGTATTGTTCAGCCCCCGGCCAAATGGCGGTAATTTCCGGGAGAAACGCCAAATTCCTCAGAGAACAACCGGCTGAAATATTTCGGATTGTCGAAGCCCACGGCGTAGGCTACTTCCGAAACGTTTAGTTTCGTAGTGGTTAATAACATCTGCGCCTTGCGTAACCGCAGGGCGCGCACATAGCGGCTGATCGACATGCCCGTCAGGGCCGTTAACTTCAGGTGCAGCGTGGTCCGGCCCATGCCCAACTGCTGGCAAATGGTTTCCACCGAAAGTTCGGGGCTTTCCAGTTGGGCTTCTACCGTAGTCCGGAGCTTCATCAGAAAAGCATCTTCCAGAGCATCGACGGCGTCGACCGGGGTCTCTTCAGCAGGAATAGCGTCCGGCCTGGATAGGTCCGGCCTGGTATGGTCCAGCGGGGTGCCGTTCAGCGGGCTGCTGCCCAGCGCCAGTTGACTGTAGTAGGTCTGCATCTGCCGCCGGGTCTGAATCAGGTTACCCAGCACAATCAGGAGTTCTTCCCGCAGGAAGGGTTTAGTCAGGTAAGCATCGGCCCCGCGCCGTAAGCCGGCAATACGATCACTCACGGCCGCCCGGGCCGTCAGCAGAACAACGGGGATGTGACTGGTTCGCTGGTCATTCTTCAGCGTATCGCATAGCTCAAATCCATCTTTGAGGGGCATCATCACGTCGCTGAGGATTATGTCCGGCACCTGCTCCAGCGCCAGATCAATGCCGACTTGTCCATTTTCGGCCCTGATCACCCGGTAGTCGGTTCCGAGGCAGCTCTGAATGTACGCGGCTATATCGTCATTATCCTCTGCCAGCAACAGCAAGGGTCCGTCGCCGGAAGTGACCGGTTCCGGTTCGTCTTGCTGAATGGGCTCGGGGCTGACCTGTACCGGAGTGGGTTCTAGTTCTTCGGCAGGCTGAGCCTGACGGGTAAGCGGTATACTGACTACAAACTCGGCCCCGCCAAGGTCGTCGTGGTTCCGAACGGCCAGTCCACCCTGCATAAGCTGCACCAGTTCCCGCACCAGCGACAGCCCAATGCCGGTGCCGTTAACCGGTGAAGCCGACTGATTGTCTGCCATACGTGGCCCGGCCGAACGCGGCCCGGCCATTCGTGGCTCGGCCTGGAAAAATCGGCCAAAGACTTTCGGCAGGCTGGTCGGTTCAATACCGGGTCCGGTATCGCTGACGCTGAACTGAATCCACGGGCCATCCAGCCTGGGACCATCCAGCCTGGGACCGTCCAGCCCGGGATCATCCAGATAGGCGGTTGGGGTAAGTTCCTCGTAAAATCCCTGTACGCATAGAGGCTGCCAGTTTTCCAGAATCTTTAGCTGATAGTAAATATGCCCGCCCGCCGGGGTAAACTTGAGGGCATTGGCCAGCAGGTTGGAAAGGATATCCTGAAGCTTGTTCTGATCAAAATCAGCTTCAGCCGTTTTTTCCGCCAACAGCACATGCAGTTGAATCCCCCTGGCCTGAGCCAGCGATTGAAACGATTCGCCAACGTACCTGGCAAAGCCTACCAGATCGGCCCGCACCAGCTGTAGGTGCATCTCGCCGGCTTCTAGTTTGGAAAGGTCAAGAATCTGGTTGATCAGCCGCAGCAGATTCGAGCCGTGGCGGCTGATCAGGCCGGCCGCCTTATGAACTACGGCCGGTTTTGCCTCCGGCTTATAGGTCGCCAGGTCGGCGGCCATGCCCAGAATTACGGTAAGGGGCGTACGAAACTCATGCGAAATGTTAGCAAAAAACCGGGAGCGGGCTTCGTTGAGCCGGAGCAGATCCTGCGCCTGCTGCTCAATGGTTTCTTTATCGGCCTCAATGCGGGCTGTGGCCTGATGAATCTCCCGCTGCAACCGGATCTGTTCGCGCTGATGCCGCCAGATCCGCCAGCGTAGCCACGCCCATATACCGGCACCTACCAGCAGGGCCGTAAGGACCAGAAACCAGCTGCGCAGATAAAACGGCCGCACCACCGATACGTTGATGGACAGCGTATTGCCCGACCATTGTCCGTCGGCCGCCTGTGCTTTTATCAGTAGCTGATGGTCACCATAGGGCAGGTTACTCAGCCGTAGGGTGGGCTCCGTCTGGAAGGTCCATTCTGTATCGATGCCCTTAATCTGGTATGCATACACGTTTTTGTCGGCGTTGGTGTAATTAAGCAGGGCAAACTCCATCACACTCGAGCGGTCGCCGGGCGGTATGGTGATGGTGTTCGTCCTGACTACTTCATCTGTTTTATCGACAAGCTTATCCGTCGCATCGTCATACTGCCGAAACGAAGTAATGCGCAGCGGTAACCCGTCGGCCGGTCTATGTGTCTTAAAATCGCGGGGGTCAAAGGCGGTAATGCCATTGAGTCCGCCAAAATAGATCCGGCCGTCTTTATCCTGATAATGCGCAATTCGGTTGAACTCATTGTTGGTTATGCCATCTTCCACAAAGTATGCATACGTGGTGAACCGGACAGGGTCGAACTGCATGATACCAAAATCACTGCTCATCCAGAGGTGGCCCCGGTGGTCAGGGTAGACGGCGTAGATATTATCATTGGATAAGCCTTCGCTGCGCCGGAACTGCCGATACCGGCTTTGCCGACGGTCCCACCGAATGAGTCCCGCGTTGGCCGTAGCCAGCCAGTAGATGCCCTGGGGATCCTGGTAAAAATGCTGGTAATTCTCGGCAGGCAGGTAAAAGCGCCCCTTACCTCCGCTCCAGTACCGGGCTGTTATGCCTTTTTTCGGGTCCAGGGTGTATAAGCCGGTATTGGCACAGAGCCAGAGGGTGCCCTGCCGGTCGGGAGCGATATGCAGGATATGGGCCTGAGCCAGTTCAGTAAATTGATTGTACTGCGTAAATGGTCGTACCTGCTCCCGTTTTGGCTCAAACAACAAAAGGCCTGGTTGACCACCTACTAACCATTGCTCCAAATCAACTGGGTGAAGGGTCCACATGATGTATCCTGCGGGAAGGGCCATACTGGAACTGGCTCCGGTTACCGGTGTGTAACGCAGGAGTTGACCAACAGTGCCGACATGGAGGGTACCCTGCTCATCGTGGGTTAACCCATAGGCGCGGATAAAAGCAGGCCCCCCTTGTAGTATGAATACCTTCTTTGGGGGGCCGCCCAGCCGGTATGACCTATACAGACCCTGGTTCTCCCGGTTGGCGTATACCTGATCGCCCAGCACGGTGATGCCTCGGATAGGCTCTATACTAGCCCCCTTGTCGGTTTCCTGGTATAACAACCGGTGAAAATTGTTTTTGGCCAAGTTGACCTGATATATGCCAAAACTGGTTCCCAGCCAAAACAGGCCATTGCGGTCACGGAAAAAACTTCGGTTGGTAATGGGCACGCCCGGTGTGTGAGGGGTAATGGTCAGGAGGTCTCCCTGAGTTGAATCCCGCAAACTCATCCCATCCCAGACTAAACCTGTCTGGTCGAAGGCGTAGCAAACCGGATAAATGGGCCGGTATAGCGAAGTCAGCAACGAATTCGGCCACTCCCGCCGTTGGCCGGACTCGTCTACACTATAAAATACATCCTGTGCCCGCTTTGCGGGGCCAGGGGCAAAATAGAAAAATTCGATACCGGCGTTTCGCTGCCCAAAACAGACGGTAATCGGCCCCTGAGAATGGGCAAACTGATTCAGGATACGGCCATCCGGCATCAACTCCAGCAGCAGCCTGTCATCCGCCACGGCCCAAACCGTATTGCGGGCCGTAACCTGAAAGGCAAACAGTTTCTTAAACTGTGGTAAGGCAGCATACCGCAGCCCGGTTTCAGGATGGTACGAAATTAGCCTGGCGGGTTGATGCTCCATAAAAAAAATGGTGCCGTTACTGCTGCTGAGCAGACGCTGGGGAACGTCAGACAACTTCAAGGAGACTGGCTTATTGAACCTCTCTTCGAAGGAAACAGCTTTATTCGTCTGAGGATTGAACAGGGTAATCTGCGGCTGACCGAAAGGGCCCATGAGCCATAATATTCCTTCGGCATCCTGGGCGATAGACTGGACATCGTCAAAATCGAGTCCATTCCGTTCTTTGGTGTATTGGGTAAATCTCTGCCCGTCGAAGCGGTTAAGGCCCAGCTTGGTACCGAACCACATAAAGCCCTGCTGGTCCTGAAAAATAGCGTTTACCTCCCGGTGTGCCAGGCCCTGCTCCGGTCCATAGTGTTTCACCGAAGCCACATACGGTTGGGCGGCATCCCGTTGGGCGGCACCCCGTTGGGCCGTATCCAGCGGGGCCTGGGCCGTGCTAGAGAAACAAAGCAGCAGGGCGATCACGAAGGCCAACCCTGTACTGACCAGACTAACTTGTTGATAGCCAACCCCAGCGCGCATGTCAGCCGTCACAATAAGCAAATCCTTTTGTCAGATTATATAGATAGACCACGTAGCCTTCTTGTAAGTAACTAAAAAAATCTATAACTGGCAAAGCGCAGGCTCATTATCTGCGCTTTTCTGACGCAAAAGGATTTGCAAAAAGTCAGGTCGTAGGCGGAGGCAGTGAGTTATGTACTCACTGCCTCCGCCTACGACCTGGTTACTGTAAGGTAAGCTATAACTGGTTTCAGGCTGATGCTTCACCCTTTTGACCCTGCGCAAAGCTATGGGCTATCAACCAGTACTTCAGTCAACGCACGACCTTATTGCCCTTTGAGCACCCTGATGGTTTTCTGCTGATCCGGTGTGCTGACATGCAACAGGTACACGCCCGGCAGGCTACCTATCTGCAGCACCACCCGCTGTTGGGGTTGGGCCTGCTCCACCTGCTGCTGCTCGACAAGGTGCCCCTGTAGACTCACCAGCGATATCCGCAGCGTTTGCCCGGCGGCTCCCCCAATCAGGGCTTCTACCTGCTGGCCACTCACGGGATTGCCCAGCACCTGTACGGTCAGCTCGCCCTGCTCTGCACTGCAGGCCTGGCGGGCATTCCTGCCCTTAGGTGTGTGAATCACAATCGAGCCCTCACCAATAGCCGTCGACAAGGCGGCATCATCGGCTGTGTGGCGCTGGTTGTCGTACACCACGGCTCCATCCTGCTTTTGCCAGATCTTGATGCGGAACTTATCGGCTTCTCCCCCTCCGTTGACTGCCCCATCGATGGCCGTCAGCATAAAGCCGTACTCACCCACCCCGTTGAGCGTACCTGACCCCTTGAACTGAGCCCGAGCACCCGCCACCGTCAGCCATTCGTAGACCGTACTCTTGAAGTGCAGGTTACCCAGGTGAAACTGGAACTCCGTATTGCCCGTAGGCACGGTGGCTCCTTTCTGGTACTTGGCCACAAAACCAAAGTTGGCCTGACCCGTCAGCGTGGGCTCTACACTATAGGCCCCGGCGGGCGAATCAATCCAGCCACCACCGGTGACAAAGCCTGCCGAGGGATCATAGGCTACGGCATATTCATAAGTCTGGGTGGCCGTGGCCCCACAGGCATCGGACAGCGTCAGGCTGATGCGGTGCACGCCGGCGGTGGTATAGGAGTGAGAGGCCGAAAGGGTACCGCCCCCCAGGCCGGTACTAATAGAGGCACTGGATCCATCTCCCCAGGCAATGCTGGCGGTAGTGAGGTTGTTATTGGCATCATACACTACCGCATCAACCGTAAAGGCCGTGTTAATAGGCAGGAGGTTGGTGCCCACCGTGAGTGTGGTGATGCTGGGGGCTACGTTGCTCTGACTGTTTACTGCCACACTGGCTACATACGAACAGGCTAAGCCATTGGTGACCGAAAAGTATACCGGATAGGTGCCTGTTGCTGAGTTACTGGCCGTAAATGTATTGGGACTGTAGGTACCGGCAACCGTGGTAAGAGCCGCATCCTTATACCAGGTTGTGCCAACGGTAAAGGAATTAGCCTCCCCTATTTGCAGGGCTGACGTAGCCGTGGGCCCGCAGGTTGTGATAGGAAGGGAGATCAAGGCGTTATTCGTCACATTGGGTATAGGGTTTCCTTGCGGGTAAGCCAGAATGCCATTGTTGCTAAAGCCCGTGTTGCTGTGTGCTCCGGCGGTACTAACGGTAAGCAGACCTTGGTTGCTAAAGGAACTGTTGTTATAAAAGGGCGCGAAAACGGATAGCGTAGCGCAGCCGCTATTGGTGAAGGTGGCGAAGTTTTCAAGGCCATAGGTTCCCACGCCCCCATTAGCACCGATAATGATGCTGGCCGCATTAGTAAAGGTGCCGGCGGTATAGTTGCGTATGCCACCGTAGGCTGAGCCATCAATTTGAAGGGTGCCTCCGGTGGTGTTGATGAAAGTAGCGTTGTTGTAAAGACCAAAGGAGCCCACAGGGGCACTGGCACCGATAATAATACTGGCCGCATTGGTGAAGGAGCCGGCGCGGCTATACAAGCCAGTATCGGTTGTGCGATCGATCTGAATAGTGCCTCCTGGGGTATTGTTAAAAATAGCATCGTTTAAAATACCATATCTTTCTAAAGAGGCAATATTGCCTATCACCAGCGCTCCGCTGTTGTTGACCGTGCCTTTGTTGTATAACGAGATAGTTAAGCCATTGATGAGTTTTGAGCCGTTGATGGTGAGGCTGGCGGTGTTTTGGATGGCGAGCGAAGCACTGCTCTGGACTTCTATAGAGTAAGCCAGGGCAATTGTGCCGGCACCAATAACCGGGTCGTTGGCTACATCCGGGATGATTACGTCATCGGTGGCGGTAGGCACATTGCCGGTGTTCCAGTTGGTGGCCGTGTTCCAGTCCGTGCTGGTGCTGCCGGTCCAGGTGGTCTGAGCCAGTGAGGTTAGGCTTGTCAGACACAGCAACAGCAGGACATATACCGGGCGAGGGCAGGAGGCTAGCCAGCTTAGGCTTTGCCGTTGCGGGCCTGGGCTGATAACCGGGAGCAGGGAGAAGCGGCTGCGGCCGGAAGAGGGGGTAAACCACGTAAAGGGTGACTGCATGATACTGGCGATTAATTGAGTTAAAAAGAAAGTTTGGTTGTGTGCTGCGGTAGTGAGTTGGGTACTCACCATACGTTAGGCTACTCCGTTATCAGCTTCCGCTGTTGTTGCTCAAGCTGGCGTACCTGGTAGTCATAATACAGCCATATGCTGCCCGCCAGCAGGGCAACACCCAGCAACAGAGCCAGGAGTTGCAGCAGCCATCGGCGTTGGTCGCTATTGGAAATCAGGACGAAGAATTGGCGCATCGGGGCAGGGGCTTGTTTCGCAAGAGCCGATGCAAAGCAGTGAAAAAGCAGCGTCCGGGCCTAATTAACACCGTAGACAAAGTGTAGACAAGGGTGTAGACAAAGCGTAGACAGTCTAGAGCTAAGATTTACTGAACCTCAACTTAGCTATTGTATACCAGGCGTTTGGAGAAATGAATGCAGTTGCCTGAGCAACCCGGTTTGTCTGACCTGGCAACGGGGGGGTGAAGCCTATAATTGCTGAATGAGATTGTCCAGGTTCGGATCGCCCTGGTGGTGTTCGAGCTTACGACGCAGCCGGTAGCGTGAGGTGCGGATGGTGTTCATGGTAACGCCCAGCATAAAGGCCATCTGTTTGGTCGAGATACCCAGCTTCAGTAGAGCCAGCAACCGAATCTCGGCCGGGGTTACCTCCGGGAAGTGTCGTTGCAGGGCAGCAAAAAAATCGGGGTACACATCCTCAAAGAGTTGCTTAAACTGTTGCCAGTCCACTTCGGTCAGGATCACCCGATTCAGCAGGTTATCCAGGGACGGTGGCTGGGGTGGGTGATCCTGGAGGGGAGGAGGACTGGCCTGATTCAACTCGGCCGATATGGTTTCAATTAGTTGGTTTTTCTCCTGCAGGTTGGCTACGTACTGGGTCAGCAAGGCCTCGGCCTGTTGCTGGCGGGCAAGCAGGACACGCTTCTCCTGCATCCGTTTCTGATGGTTTTGCCTAAGGGCGTAGGCACCTACCAGGGTTAATAACACCAGGGCCACCACAATGATGTTGCGTATGCGTACCGCGTTGGTCTTTTCCACCTCCAGGCTGTGCAGATCCCGCAAGTAACGCTCCGCGTTGACCCGGATTTGCGAAGCGGCTAACAGCTGAACATTGAACCGCACCCGCAGGGTATCCTGCAGCCGCAGGGACGAATCCAGATACATAGTGGCCTGCCGGTAGTCCCCCACCCGCTTGTGGTACAGGGTCTGGGCCTGGTAGTAGTGCAGATCATAATCAGACCAGGGTTTATTCTTAAAAAAGCCCTGGGATTTCTCAATGTAGGCTTTGGCTTTGCGGGTGCTATCGAGGGCGATTAACGCTTTAGCCAGATACAGAGCGGTGAGGGCCGCATTTTCAGGGACACTGATCCGGCTCAGTTCATAGCCGCGATACAGGTAAGGCAGCGCCTGCCTGAACTGCCGGCGCTCAATGAGGATATGCCCAACGGAGGTATTGGCAATGGCCGTATAGGCCGCGTCGTGGTGAGTCAGAGCCAGTTTCAGGGTTTGCAGGAAGTACGTCTGGGCCTGGGGATAGTTGCCCAATTGCAGATAGCAATGCCCGATGGCATTCAGGGCCGCCATTCGCAACCGCATGATTATAGGCGGGTAGCGTACGGAAGCCTGCATGTAACGAATGCAGGTGGGATACTCTCCAAAGCGATAATAAACATCGGCCAGGCCCCTCAGGTATTCACTAATCTCGGGGATATTGTCGTAGCCGATCTGGTCAAACGCCTGTTGGGCGCGCAACAGCCAGCGAAAGCACTCATCGAAGTGCTGGTGCTCAAACTCGTCCCGTCCCCTTAAGTACCAGTACGAGGCCTTCACCGCCAGCACGGGACACGCATCCATGTAAGCCGCTACCGCCACCGCATCGAGTCTGCTGGATTGTACACCTAACGCACCACGAAATAAGATCTTCTGCAGTTGAACGTACCAGTACAGACGCTGGTCCTCCTGCCGCTGAGCAAACTGAGCCAGCTGGGCCAGTTGGGTCAGTACAGCCGTCGAGTCCTTGGCGGTCAGGCCCTGAGGGTACTGGCCAACGTTCAGAAACGGAGAATGCTGCCAGAGTCGGAGGATACGCAGGTCGGTACTGAGTCGAAATAAGGTATCGACGCCGGTCCCCGCCTGAGCCACCGTCAGCCAGCTTATCCACGTAATGAAGACGCAACAGGTGCGGCACAGAAGCAGTCGGTTCCGAATCATAGATAAAGTGAAGCAGGGGCTGGTATACTCCCTGCCGGGAGGCTGGCCCGCAGACCGGCGCTGATGACAGGCTGGGTAGCAGTACCTGCTGTGTAACTATGCCGTATGCGACGGAACACCGGGGAAAGGTACAAAAATCAGCCTAATCTTTATGCAGAGAGACCACAAAAAGCCTGGTGTGAGACACCATCATGTGTCTTTCTTCCGCTTTTGCGACTGATTACTGATTTTTGGTGCCGGGTGCATTTCTTAACAAATGATAATGGTAGTCGGGTGGGGAGAGAAGACCTTTGTAGTGAACATTTACCACACGACAACCATGAAAACGTTAATCACACCAAAAAACAGTTCTGCTCACCTCATTCACCGGTTCGCCACACTGAAAGTATTCATTGTGTTAATGGCGCTATGGCCCATGATGAGCTATTCTCAATTCTCTACGCCTGGTACTGCTGAACAGCCGGCTACCACGCTTTCGCTGGAAACAGATCCGGCACCTTACTTGTACAAAGGGTATTCGGTCAGCCTGCGCTTCAGTCATAAAGCTTTTCCGCACTGGAGCGTGATGGGCTCACTGTTTCAGGGTGGAGTGCCGGATGCCTTACTGACAAAGACGAATAAGGAGTTAGGCTGGCGCAATCTTCGGTTTAGTCCGAGCTATGCCCTGTTTGTCGACTACTCCCTCCGTCAGTCTGGCAGAGGATTATTTTTTGGCCCTGCTGTTTTCCTGTATAATAATTACGTTACGCTGAGCACAACCGGACAGCGGGTCGATTTTCGGACTGCGTACCCCAACGTTCGGATAGGCTATACCATTTTCCCGTTTAAGCGGTCGAATCTTTATATTACTCCCTGGTTCAATATCGGTAAAGAGATCCAGATGGGTTCGAATGCCGCCCGGCCGGAGCCAACGTATCAACTCAGTCCGGTAAAATACATCATGGCGGTGCATCTAGGCTATCGGTTTAAATTTCAGGACTCTTCCAGACGATGAAAACGGTATCCCCCCTTTTTGCAGAAAAAGAGATGGATTGGGTCGAGGCTGTGCTGAGTGAGGAAGTGGAGCAGGGGCGTACGCCATCCGTTCAGTATGTGCACTTTACCCCACATACTGTTGTCTGTGAATACCGCAAGGGCTACGCTGACGTGCAGCGACAAGTACCCGTTAGCCGGTCTACTACCTTCCCTGTCTTCTCGGTAACAAAGACCTTTACGGCTCTGAGTATGCTGCAACTGGCGCAGGCTAAGCTTGTAGATCTCGACCGTCCCATCTGTATGTACCTGCCTCAGGTGTATGATACCGGGGAGATCACGCTGAGGCATTTGCTGGCTCATGTATCCGGCCTGAAAGACCCGTGGCCTTTACGCTGGATACATCCTGTACAGGAACATGCCCGCTTTGACCGGAATGCTTTTTTCAAGCCCCTGCTTGACGCGAAGCTTTCAACCCGCGAAACGCCTGGTAGCCGGTGCCGGTACTCCAATCTGGGGTATGTACTGGTGGGGCAGGTGCTGGAGGCTGTTACCGGTATTCCTTATGAACGCTATATACAGGAGCATATTATTGGTCCTCTAAACCTTTCGCACCACGAGCTTGGCTTTACAATTACCGATGCTAGTCTACACGCAATAGGGTACCAGAATCAATATAGCCTGATGGGTTTGTTGCTAAATCTGCTGATTGATACCGATACGTTTATGGATAAGAGGGTAGGTAAATGGAAGCCCTTTAAACCCTATTATTTAAATGGTACTCCCTATGGTGGTTTGATTGGCAACGCAGAAGCAGTTGTCCGGTATGGACAAGCTTTGCTACGGCAGGATCAATCTTTATTGAATAATGATTACTACAAACTTCTTTTTACCGAAGGCAGAACAGATAAACAGGAGCGTACAGGCATGTGTCTGTCCTGGTTTACAGGTCAGTTGAACGGCACTTCGTATGTTGCCCATGCAGGCGGAGGTGGCGGTTACTACTGCGAACTCCGCTTGTATCCCGATAAGCAACTGGGGAGTTTCCTTATTTTCAACCGAACCGGTTTTAGCGACGAGCGATACCTGGATAAAGTAGACAGGTATTTGGTGTAACGGTCTGGACTGATCTGTCGTAATGCTGCGTTGTAGCAGCAGCGAACCAATTTCGAGCTGCGGTTGTAACAGAATTATGGCAAAGGCATCATCTCGACCTGATAATCACACTGCTACCCCAACTGACCCTAACAAACCGGACCTCTCCTGGCGGGAGCGGCTGAGTGCGCTGGGAAACCTGCCCGCTTTCTTCCGAATGGTCTGGCAAACATCACCGGGCCTGTTTATCGGCAATGCCGCGATCCGGCTGGTGCGGGCGGCCATGCCGGCCGTAATGCTGTATATCGGTAAGCTGATTATCGATGAGGTAATCCGGCTGTCGGGGCTGTCGGGAGCCGGCGATACCACCTACCTGTGGGAACTGGTGGCCGCCGAGTTTGGGCTGGCTATCCTGTCGACGGCCCTGGGCCGGGCAACATCGCTGCTTGACGGCTTATTGGGCGACCTGGTGACCAACCGGACTTCGGTGCTGCTGATGGAGCACGCGGCCACGCTGGACCTCGAACAGTTTGAAGATGCTACCTTCTACGACAAGCTCGAACGCGCCCGCCGGCAGACCACCGGCCGGTCATTTCTGCTGTCGCAGGTGTTCGGGCAGGTGCAGGAGATCATCTCCGTGGGCTTTCTGGCGGCTGGTCTGGCGGTGTACAACCCCTGGCTGCTGCTGCTCCTGTTTATTGCGGTGACGCCTTCGTTTATCGGTGATAATTACTTCAACCAGAAAAGCTATTCGCTCTCGCGGAGTTGGACGCCCGAACGGCGTGAACTCGATTACCTGCGCTACGTCGGGGCCAGCGACGAAACCGCCAAGGAGGTCAAGATTTTTGGCCTGTCAGGCTTTCTCATCAATCGCTTTCGTGACTTGTCCTGGCAGTATTACACAAAAAATCGTGCCCTGGCAATCCGGCGGGCATCGTGGGGTACGGTACTGACGGCCCTGGGCACGGCCGGCTATTATGGGGCTTATCTCTGGATTGTGGCCAGAGCGGTCGGTGGCACCATCTCTATTGGTGACCTGACGTTTCTGGCCGGCTCCTTCCGGCAGTTGCGGTCGTCGCTGGAAGGTATCCTGCTTCAATTCAGCAGCCTGACGCAGGAAGCCATGTATCTGCAGGACCTGTTCGATTTCTTTCATATTACCCCCCTCATTGATTCGCGTGATAAAGCGCTGCCCTTTCCAAATCCGGTGCAGCAAGGGTTCGTTTTTGAGAATGTGGGCTTCAAGTATACCAACTCGGAGCGGTGGGCGCTGCGTAACCTGAGCTTTACCCTGGAGGCCGGAGAGAAACTGGCGCTGGTGGGTGAAAACGGCGCGGGCAAAACTACGCTGGTCAAACTGCTGGCCCGGCTGTACGACCCCACCGAGGGGCGTATTCTGCTCGACGGCCGCGACCTTCGCGATTATGACCTCGATGACCTCCGGCGCAACGTGGGCGTTATTTTTCAGGATTATGTCCGGTTCAAAATGTCGGCCGGAATCAACATTGCCGTGGGGGATATCGACGAACGAACTAACCAGCCCCGTATCGAAGAGTCGGCGCAGCGGAGTCTGGCCGATACCGTTATCGCGAAGCTACCGGGCGGTTACGAGCAGGTGCTGGGCCGGAGCTTTGCCAAAGGCGTTGAACTCTCGGGCGGTGAGTGGCAGAAGGTAGCGCTGGGCCGGGCCTATATGCGCGAGGCCCAGGTCTTAATTCTGGACGAACCCACAGCCGCGCTCGACGCTCGCGCCGAGTACGAGGTATTCCAGCGCTTTGCCCGGCTGACGGAAGGTAAAACGTCAGTCATTATCTCGCACCGCTTCTCCACCGTTCGTATGGCCGATCGCATACTGGTATTGGAAGGCGGGCAGCTCCTCGAAATTGGCAGTCACAAAGAACTGCTTGAGCACGATGGTCGATACGCCGAATTGTTTCAGTTGCAGGCGAGGGGGTATCAGTAATCCGATCCTGCTATAATGTTTCGGATCCTCTACCGCTTAATAAATCATCTGAAGTATCTATTGTCGTTACAACTACTTTTGGTTAGCTGCAGAGCACTGCAATTTAGCTCTTTTTTAACCAAATAGTCCCGATGAAGCCTACACTGGCTTTTCTCTTTATGCTATTGGTCCCGCTCTTCGGTTCGGGCCAGAATATAGCGACCACTGATAGTGTAATGGTATCCTCTGTGAATACGCCCCGGTCACTGAGGGGATCGTGGGTCAATTTGCGGGGTGGCATTATGCTTCCCGATTTTTACAAACGTTCTTCGGAAGCTGTTCGTCTGCCCGTGCTACAAAAGCCTTATCTGGGCTGGCAGGCAGGTCTGAGCGTTGAGGTAGCCCATTCGCGCTGGCATGGCAGTCGTATTGAAGTTTCCTTTGTACGCAAAGGTGCCAATGAACTGTTTGCTGAGAACGGTCATCGTCTGGAAAGTACAACCCGACTCAGTTATGCGCAGGTAGCGCTCCTGCCGGTTATTGTTAAAGCCAGAGGGGAGCGGTTCAGCCCATTTTTAGGGATTGGTGGCTACGGAGCTTATCTGCTTAATGCCACTCACCAGGTCCGGCTCAACGGTGCTCCTGCCGTACCGGATAAGAATCTTCCCAATCATTTCAGGAAACTTGACTATGGCTGGACCGTCGGGGCCGGCGTTTACCTGGGCCGGAGACCTCTCGAACTACGTTACGAATCTGGCTTGACCGATGTATTCAGGGAAGGTTACCTCACTACACCTGTACGCAATCAGGCGGTATCGCTGCTTTTCTCGCTTTAATGTTAACTTCCTCTGTTTGTTATTCTTGCCATGCCACTGAACCGTTTACTTAAATCACTCTTTCTGTTAAGTGTGCTGAGTCTCCTGTCAGACTGCTCGCGCCGGTCAGATATACAACCGCTGGCCGATTACTACGCTTACCAGCGGACCAATGCCGTGACCGTAAACCTGGAGCAAGGGAGGAAAACGACGGTGCTGCTGTCCGTCGATACAGATTCGCTGCGTTTTAGAGCCTCAGCGACTGACGCCCAGGGCAAGGACATTCCCCACGCCTTATACACGTTTTTGGTCGATGGGAAACCGTTACCCTCCAATGCGTTTCTTCCGGCAAAGGAGGGGAAATACCAGATTACAGCCAAGCTGGGCGCAAAGGAAAGCCAGCCTGTTGTGATCGAAGCGGTAGACCTGAAAAGTCTTGTCAAAGAGATCCGGCTTCAACCTGAGGCCGGTAATCCCAAAATGGTTCTATCCGACGGGAACACCCTACTGCGCTTTTCGATGGTAGCTATCGGGTTTGATGACAAGCCTGTGCCATTCGATTATTTGAAGGGGCTCACCTTATATGTGAACGATCAGCCTCTGACTTCAGCTGAATTTACGCCTAGGCAGGAAGGTACGTACCGGCTCGTGGCCAAAGGGTTTGGTCGGGAAAGCAGCGAAATTGTGATCAGCGCTCATCCCAAAGCGTACTATATCGGCACCGTACTGCTAAAAGTTAATCTGAACGGGCCGGACTTTATTGCCGACAATCTTTCGGCCGCTACCTTTACTGTTAACGTACTGGATCGGGAGGGAAAGTTGGTCGACTGGTATGCCGAACGGGATATGCAGCTTTTTCTGAATGGTCAGCTTACTCAGGAGCGTACGTTTCGAACCCGCACACCGGGCGTATACCGGTTTAAGGCGGTTGTAGCCGGTAAAGAAAGTGCCGAGTACAGCCTGCGAGCGTTATCATTCAGTGAAGCGAGGATCGTTACCATCCCAATTGTATTTCACCTGTACGGTGTCGATATTCCGCAGTACAAGCTTCAGGAGCAGATTAATGTGCTCAATAATACCTTTCGGGATAACTTCAATCCGTCCAACGCGCTTAAAGCAGACCGTCATGCCGATCTCCGGTTACAGTTTGTCCTGGCGGACACTGATCCTAACGGACAGCCGATGGCCCAGCCCGGCCGGCACTACGTTGACGTAGGTGGTAAGCAATATAAAGACGACGAGATGTTTACCAAAGCCGGCTGGGATCACTACTGGAATCCCGAATATTACCTCAACGCTTACGTAGCCAACTACATTGAAGAACCCGACGACAACTGGGCCGGCAAAGCTTATTATCCGACTGTAACCCAACCGTTGGTTGGCCTGGGAACATACGTTAAAGGATCAAAGCCTTTTTACCTGTTCTCTATGATTTTAAAACCGCTGGTATTCGATGGGGCCAATAACAATACCATTATCACCCATGAGATTGGCCATATGCTGGGGTTATATCACGCCTTTAATACGAATAATTGTACGTCTGATGCCGATTATTGCCCTGATACCCCCATGTACAACCGGCAAAACTACAATGATAAAGTCTATTCAATGAGTCGGACCGATTGCAATGGGCAAGAGTTCTCCTCGACAAATTACATGGACTACTATTACAGC
Source organism: Nibrella saemangeumensis (assembly GCF_039541915.1). NCBI lineage: Bacteria > Pseudomonadati > Bacteroidota > Cytophagia > Cytophagales > Spirosomataceae > Nibrella > Nibrella saemangeumensis. The sequence continues at coordinate 436,064 of NZ_BAABHD010000029.1, read as the reverse complement.
TTCAGAAATTCGTTTACACTGGATCAACAAACCAGAGTCAGACACGTGCTTGACTATGGTTTGTATTTGCCTACCCAATTTAATGGGCGTTCGGGACGACGGTCTGTGGCCGCACCGGGCGTTGTGAAACGTCCTGATGTTCTTTGGGACGTGAAGCCTGTAGCCTGCCCTATACCCCATGACCACCATTAATTTCATTTGGTGAGTTTCTGAAGACAACCTGCATGGTCAGATAAGAAACAGGCGAATTCCAAGAGAGCGATAAACTCTTATCGCTCTCTTGGAATTCGCCTGATAAAGAAATTTCCTGTTGCTTTACTGAATCGGCGAGTAGTCTGTCGCCTTCATGTACACAGACTCCACTTTGTTGGTCAGTGAGCCGTTTTTCTCCGATTCGGCTTTGGCTTTTACCCACTTGGGATTTTTGCGGAATTCGTCAAAGGCTTTCTTTCCCGCTTCTTCGCTCGGGTGAGCCAGAATGTACACCAGCTTCGACTGGCCGGTCTCGTCCTTTTTTTCGGTCAGCCAGTAGCCCAGGTTTTTCATGCCGTGTTTCTTGAACAGGTCAATGGTATGATTGCGAAAGCGGCTAAGCAGGTCGTCCAGCTTTCCGGGAGCGGCCGAATAGGTACGGAGTTCGAACACCCGGTCACCGGAGGCCTTCTGCGTTTTAATTTCCGGTGAAATATCAGCGGCCGTCATAAATATCTGGTCCACTTTTGCGACAATCTTACCGTTCGCTTCGGTTTTCTTGACCACTTCTCTCCAGGCAGGATCACTGCCGAACGCCTTCCAGGATGCGTCACGGGCTTCGCGGTTTGGATAAGCCAGAATGTAGATGATCTCGTGACGGCTGGTATCGGTCGGAAGCCAGTAACCGATATTTTCCATGCCATGTTTTTCAAACAGCTTCAGCGTATACTGCCGAAAGCGGTCAACAATAGCATCAAATTTTCCCGGTGCTGCGTAGTAAATGCGCATTTCGTACAGGCGCGTATCCGGTTTAGGTTTAGCGGTGGCCGTAAAGAAGCCGGCCAGCAGGGTAACAGTCAGGAGTAGGGTTTTGTGGTATCTCATGGTTTGATAAAAACGAAAAACGGCTGGCAATTTACTTGTTTTATGCAGAAACTATTCACGTTGCTCTCCGTTAAAGCGGAGAACATTTCTCCCGTATATGAAAAACAACGCCCAGCCGTTTGCCCTGATCTTTGACATGGACGGTACGATGATCGATAGCAATCCAACACATAAAGAAGCGTTTGAGCGGTTTTTTGCTCAGTACGACATCGAAATGACCGACGAGGACTTTATCAATTATGTCTCGGGGCGAATGAACCCGGACATTATGAAGCATTTCTTCGGCGATGCCATCAGTTCACAGAAAATTACCGCCCTGACCCGTGAAAAAGAGTTACTTTTTCAGGAGTTGTTTGCCCCTAAAATAAAGCCGATCAAAGGTTTGCTGCCATTCCTGAAGAAGGCGCGCGAAAAGGGCATACCAATGGCGCTGGCTACATCGGCACCAAAGATGAACATCGAATTTGTCTTTACACACATTCCATTAAGTGATTACTTCCCCCACATCGTACACGACAGGAATGTTAAAAAAGGAAAGCCGGCTCCGGAAATTTTTCTGAAAGCCGCTCGCAAATTGAGGTATCCACCTGAGCGCTGTATCGTTTTTGAAGACTCCAAGGCCGGGGTCGAAGCGGCTCAGGCGGCTGGCATGACGGTAGTGGTGCTTACCACAACGCATAGCGCCGGGGAGCTGGAGGGAGCAGACTGGGTGATCAATGATTTTTCGGAAGCAACCATCACCAAATTGAATAAGCTTGCATCACTAAAAGAAAAAATTGCATTTAGCAAGTAAGGTCCGAAAATATAGTGGTAATCAGGTCGCTTTGCCAATGATTAGTTTGTAAAAGAGGCTTTTAACCATATTTTTGTTAAAAGCCCTATTTTAATTACTATGCTGAGCCGCGTTGCCAACTCGATTTACTGGATTAACCGCTACATCGAACGGGCCGAAAATTACGCCCGTTTTATGAGTGTCAATTTTAATCTGGCCCTTGATCTGCCGCCCAGCGTCAATCAGCAGTGGGAGCCGCTACTGATTGCCACCGCCGATAATTACCTGTTCTACGAGTACTACCAGGAACCCACCCGCGACAACGTGCTGGAGTTCATGACGTTCGACAAACGTAACCCAAACTCCATTATCAGTTGCCTTGGCAACGCACGCGAAAATGCCCGTACCGTGCGCGAGACCATCTCAAAGGATATGTGGGAACACCTGAATCAATTTTACCTAAGAGTGCGCGACTCAGCCCCGGAGGTGGAGTGGAACCTGAACCGCATGCAGGCGTTCTTTACAGAAATAAAAAATGGTGTGCAGCTTTTTTACGGTATCATCGACGCAACGATTACCCGCAACGAAGCCTGGCACTTTGGTCGTCTGGGCCGTTTTCTGGAGCGGGCCGACAAAACCTCCCGCTTTCTGGATGTAAAATACTTTACCCTGTTACCCGAATCAGATGGCGTAGGCTCAACCCTCGACCTGATGATTTGGACAGCCGTGCTGAAATCGGTTAGCGCCTACAATATGTACCGGCAGCAGTATCCGTCGCTTACTCCATCCTGTATTGTTGAGTTTCTGATCCTGGACAGGCTGTTTCCGAGAGCGGTGGCGCACTCTATTCGTCAGGCCGAGTTATCCCTGTATGAAATTGGGGGTAATGTCATCACCTCCGGCTTTACCAATCAGGCCGAAAAGAAGCTCAGCAAGCTTCGGTCCGAAATTGAATTCACCGAATCCGCCGACATCTTCAAAGTCGGGCTGCACCACTACCTCGATCAGTTCCAGACCCGAAACAATGAGGTCGCCAATGCCATTTTTGAAACCTACTTCGACCTGAAGCCGGTGGAGGCTTAACCGCCTAAAGCGTTTAGCCTTAAAAAGCAGGGTAGCTGAAGTGTGGTTTCGGTTTTAGTGGAAGAAAGGAAAAGTGAGCCCGATATAGGGCATACCCATCCGGTTCCTAAAGCGGTCGTTGTTGTCGGTGACGTTTACGGTAAACGCTCTCATCTCTGTCATCATCCACTGATACCCTGCTTTAGCCGATAGCCGCTGATTGATTTTTACCCGTACAAAAATTTCTGTTGCCAGAGTGCCGCTGTTGTTATCGCCCAGCAGACGGGCGTTGAACCGGGGTGCAACAGCCGCTACCGATGCTCCCTGCAACGGGATCGTGTCATTTCCCAGGGTAGTTTCCTGAATAAACTGTCCGTTCGTGGACCGGTATAGTCCCCGGCGATTGCGGCTGAACGCCACTCCGAAAATATCGGCACTGGCCCCAATCTGAACGATACCCACTGTCACCTGGGCCCGTACCCCAAAATTTAGAGAGGTAAGAGAGACCCGTTTAAACTGCATGGTGTCAATATTGGCAACAAGTAAAGGAGCGCTCAGGGCCTCAAGTCCGGTTTTTCCGCGAGTCAGACGAGCCGGGGCGGTTATATAGTTGAGGTTGTTGCCGTAAAAGGTCCCCAAACGGGTGGTCCAGCCGAAAGAGAACATATTGTTAGGGCCTACATTCAGCAACTGGTAGTAACTTATGGAAGGAGCAATAGTGCCTTTTCCAAAAGCGACCTGTGCATCGGCACCGGCGGCAATACGGGAAGAAACCGGAGATTGTGCATGAAGTTGGATGGAGAGCAGAAAAAACAGCGCAAAAAAACTTTGTTTCATGAATAGGTTTGGTCAGTACTGACCGGGCAAAATTAACCGGAATTAAACGGCGGGCAAAAATTTTATAGGAAGCGGGAAAACAAGGCTGACCGACAAAAGCTGGTTCATTAGGTATCCAGCTTTTGTCGGTCAGCTTACATACGGCGACCTTATTGCGCCTGAAGCCGTAACACCACGGCGGCTAACGGCGGTAAAGTCAGGCTTACCGACTGCTCTTTACCATGCCATTTTTTAGGTTCCGTCGGTAGCGATTCGGTATTGTGCATACCGCTGCCGAAATAGGCTTTGGCGTCACTGTTAAAAATTTCGATCCAGTTACCAGCTAATGGCACCCCAATCCGGTAGTTGTAGTGCGGTATAGGGGTCAGGTTGAGTACCACAATAACAACGTCTTCGGGCGTATCTCCCAGGCGGGCGTACGTCAGCACGCTATGGGCGCGGTCGGTGGTATCGATCCACTCGAAGCCGTTGGCGGTGAAGCTGCGTTCGTAGAGGGCCGGTTGCTGCCGGTATAGGGCATTCAGGGCCTTCAGGCAGGCCAGCATACCTTTGTGGGGTTCATTGTCGGTCAGATGCCAGTCGAGGCTAGCGTCGTATTTCCACTCGGATGTCTGGGCAAATTCGCCCCCCATAAAGAGTAATTTAGTGCCGGGGTGCGTAAACATGTAGGTAAACATGGTCCGCAGGTTAGCGAACCGCTGCCATTCGTCGCCCGGCATTTTGCCGATCAGCGATTTTTTGCCGTAAACAACCTCATCATGCGACAGGGGCAGCATAAAGTTTTCGGTGAAGGCATACACCGTGCTAAACGTCAGCTTGTCCTGGTGGTAGTGTCGGTAGAATGGGTCCCGCTCGAAATACTGGATGGTATCGTGCATCCAGCCCATCATCCACTTCATGCCGAAGCCAAGCCCTCCGGTAAAGACCGGGCGCGAAACACCGGGGAACGCTGTTGATTCTTCGGCAATGGTCTGCGTATCCGGAAACTCCCGGTAGATGGTCTCGTTCAGTTCCTTGAAGAGCGAGATAGCCTCCAGGTTCTCCCGACCGCCAAAGATATTGGGTTCCCACTCGCCATGATTACGCGAATAGTCAAGGTACAGCATCGACGCTACGGCGTCTACGCGGAGTCCATCGGCATGGTAGCGGTCGAGCCAAAATAAGGCATTACTGATCAGAAAGGCGCGTACCTCATTGCGGCCGTAATTGAAGATATAGCTCTTCCAGTCTGGATGATAGCCTTTGCGCCGGTCGGGGTGCTCGTACAGGTGCGACCCATCAAACTGGTATAAGCCGTGGGCATCGCCGGGAAAATGGGAGGGTACCCAGTCCAGAATAACGCCGATACCCGCCTGATGCAGTCGTTCAACCAGCTGCATAAAATCCTGGGGGCGGCCGAACCGGCTGCTGGGTGCAAAGTAACCCGTAATCTGGTAGCCCCAAGATGGTTCGTACGGGAACTCCATTACCGGCATAAATTCGACATGGGTAAAGCCGAGTTCCTGCACATACGGAACCAGGGCATCGGCTATTTCACCATACGACAGAATGCGTTTAGGATTTGACGGATCGCGACGCCAGGAGGCCAGGTGCACTTCGTATACGGAAACGGGTTTATTTAAGGCATTGCGTTCCCGACGGCTCTGCATCCAGTCGGTATCTTTCCATTCGTACCAGGTATCCCAGACAACAGAGGCTGTTTTGGGCGGGGTTTCCCACCAAAGCGCAAAGGGGTCACCTTTCTCAAAGGCATTGCCATGATCGGCCGTGATATAATACTTGTATACTTCGCCCCGGCCGATATTCGGAATAAAGCCTTCCCAGATGCCTGAACTATCCCAGCGGACATACAGCGGGTGGCTGGACTTATTCCATCCGTTGAAGTTACCGATGACGCATACGGATTTGGCGGAAGGAGCCCATACGGCAAAGTACGTGCCGGTCACGCCGTTGTGTTCGACTACGTGCGAGCCTAATTTTTCGTACAAACGGTAGTGCTTACCGGATCGAAACAGATAAATATCGAAGTCGGTGAAGCGCGAAAAGCCCTGCACGGAAGGACCAGAGTAGGTTTCCGGCTCTCGCGTTGGGGCTAGTACGTATTCTGAGAGTGATTGCTCGTTCATAGTGGGAGTTTCGGTGGTTGACATACCGGGTACCGCAGCGGGGGTATCCGTATTTGTCTTGCGGGAACGGGGCACCTTAGCCACCTTGGGTTCCTCAGGAGTTGCTTCCGTGGATTTACGTTTCGCCATACGGTTTCCAGTAGTTCTTATAGGTTTGAGAGATTGAAGGTAATGTAAATCTTACCATCGGGCAGCACCCATGGTCAGGATTGTCTCTAACGCTTCCCGATCGAGTCGTTCGGGACGGCTGATTTTCAGGCAGCTTTTTCCACTCCGAACGGGCTTCAGCCGTTCGGCAAAGCGTTCGTTGAGGTCGGGCAGGGTATAAATCGGCATCAGATACAGCATCAGGTGCTTTTCCGTAAGCCGGAGACCGGCAAAGTATTTGTCGCGGAGCAGAAACTCCTCAATGCCTCCTTTGGGGGTCTGGCCGGTGCCGGAATAGGGTCGGCTGGTCATGCCATCAATTGACAGCAACTGTTGCCGGAGATCGTCGTGCAGGGTTTGAAGCATAGGGCTTATCCTTTATAACTGATTTCTACAACGCCAGTTTTTCAATCTCGCGAATTACGTCGACTATACCACGCAGCGGAATCTTGACCCAGGCCGGCCGGTAGCTGATTTCGTAGCCTAATTCGTACACGGCTTTCTCCAGCAGATAAACCAGCAGCAGAAAGTTTACCTCACTATTGTCTTTAAACAGCGGGTGCGGATACCCGAAGGTGTCCAGATAGGCATCCATATAGGTGTCGCGAATCAGCTTGAACCAGCGGTCAGAAACGCGTTGCAGGTGGACTGGGTCAATATGGGCGGTTTCGACGCTATTGAAGAGCTTGGCGCTGACGGCGTAATGGTAGGACCGAATCATGCCGGCTACGTCTTTCAGCGGAGAATGTTTAATTTTCCGGTCGGAAATACTGCTTTCCGGCTCACCTTCAAAATCAAGAATAATGTAGTCTTTGCCGGTTGCCAGAATCTGCCCTAAATGATAATCCCCATGGATACGAATCCGGAGTGACTCCAGCGGACGGGTCCGGAACTCGGCAATAAACTGGTCAATGAGTTCTTTAGCCTCCATAAACGTCCACGCCAGCCGCTGCGCCTGGGGATCCAGTTTCAGGTAATTATCAATCAGCAGGTTGTACCGGCGCTCCAGCAGGTGTTCAATGCGGCCGATGATAAACGTGCGGTAGTCGCTGGTGATGGGCTCCGGGGCAAAAGCGGGTCCAGCGTCGGGTTCATAAAGCGCCATGTGCATTTCGGCGGTTCGCCGGCCCAGCATCTCCACCATATCAAACACGTCTTCCTTGATAGAAAAATGGCGTGTGGGTACGGCAAACAGAAAGTCGTTCAGGTTATCGCCCGTTTTGTCCCAGCAATCTTTTTCGTTCGGAACCATGCGCTGCATCAGGCCCAGCGTCACGTCGGTCTGGCTAGAGGTTCTGTTTGATGTCGCATCGGCGTCGTCACGCTGCCAGACAAGGCTGCCGGCATAAGCAGGTATATACGGAAAATTGCTTTCTTCGGTCAGGAAGCTGACCATATCCACTTCCGGGTTGGTCTCCCGGAACAGCTTGCGGTACAGCTTCATGAAATACTTTTCCCCGAATACCAGCGCCGAGTTGCTGGAGTCGACGGGCAGCACGCGATTAGCGATTTGCCCTTTCATATCCTCACCGGCCAGACCGCGCCCCCGGTAAAAGCAGAGTTGCCCTTCCGGCTGCGGCAGACAATCCTGATTGACCAGATGCTGAAACAAGGCCTGCCGGAACCGCTCATCGTAGATAGCGTCGACCAGTAACCCGCGGGTCTGGTTGAAATACGCTACGGTAATGATGCCCTTGGGAAGAATCTCGGGGACGTTAGGTCCGTCGGTTTCTACGAAGGACAGGGGCAACTGGTAGTTTTCGGTCTCACCATCGGCATACCGGACTTCAATGATCAGCAGATACGCTACCGATTCTTTCAGGCCAATTTCATGCACCACCCGAATCCGGAGCGCTTCCTGTTGGCGGGCTTTACCGGCAAACCAGCGGCAGGTGTTGACATAGGGCGGCAGCACCGCCGTTTCCAGGGACTGGATCAGCTCAGGGTCCTTTTGCAGATCGGTCCAGACGTGGGCGCTGGTCAGATTTGTTACAGCCATGTCGTGCATAACAGTTGGCGAGTTTGAGAGTGGGCGTTAATACACTTCAATCCGGAACAGGTGCATGGGCAACACATACGGGTCCAGCTCGACATAGTTCCATTCACCCCGCCAGGTGTAATAGGCACCCGTCAGCAGGTCATGTACGGTATAGTCTTTCCAGTCCGGAATTCCCAGCTTCCAGATCGGTACCTGCACCATATTGGCCCGACGGTTGTAAGCGTCCATATTGACAACCATCAGCAGCCGGTTGTTACCGTCTACTTTCAGGTACGCCATCAGGTAGTCATCATCAACCCGGCAGAAGGTCAGATTACTCGTTTTTTGCAGGGCTGTATTTTCTTTCCGGATGCGGTTGACCAGCGAAATCAGGTACGTCAGCTTGTTGGTATGATTCCAGTCCCAGTGCCGGATTTCGTATTTCTCAGAATTCAGGTATTCTTCCTTGCCCGGAATCGGTACATGCTCCATCATCTCAAATGATGGGCCGAAAATTCCGTAGTTCGACGATAAGGTAGCCGCCAGGAAGAACCGAACCAGAAACTGGGGTTCATGGCCGCTTTGCAGAATATAGGGGTTAATATCGTGCGTCGTCGGCCAGAAGTTCGGACGGAAGTAGTGCTGCATATCCGTCTGCGTCAGTTCGGTGAGGTACTCTTCTAGTTCCTGTTTGTTGTTACGCCAGGTGAAGTAGGTATACGACTGCGCAAAGCCCCGTTTGGCCAGTTCCTGCATCACTTTTGGTTTGGTGAAGGCCTCGGAGAGGAAGATCATATCCGGATACACCTTTTTTACTTCGGCAATGACCCATTCCCAGAACACAAACGGTTTGGTATGCGGGTTGTCGACCCGGATCATCCGAACCCCCCAGGAGCCCCACGTCAGCATTACCTGCCTGAGTTCTTCCCAGAGGCTGCGCCATTCGTCGGTTTCAAAATAAACCGGGTAAATATCCTGATACTTTTTCGGCGGGTTCTCGGCGTACTGGATAGTGCCGTCGGGGCGTTTCTTAAACCACTCCGGATGTTCTTTAGCCCAGGGGTGATCGGGCGAACACTGGATTGCCAAATCCATGGCCACTTCCATACCAAAACCTTTACAGGCCGCAATCAGATTCCTGAAGTCCTCCAGCGTGCCCAGGTCCGGGTGAATAGCCGTGTGTCCCCCCAGCTCGGAGCCGATACCGTACGGAACACCCGGTTCGCCGGGGGATGAGGTTACAGAATTGTTTTTCCCTTTCCGGAACGTAGTGCCAATTGGGTGGATCGGCGGCAGATAAAGCACGTCGAATCCCATGCCGGCGATCCGGGGGAGCAGCATCTCCACATCCCGAAAGGTACCATGGCGGCCTGGTTCCTGGGAGGCCGAACGCGGAAACAGGCAATACCAGGTGCTGAAGCCTGCTTTCTCCCGGTCTACCTCAATACCCAGGGTAGGTTCGTAGCGGGTTGGGTGCTGCCGTTCCGGATAGGTATTCAGCCATTCGGTAAATTGCGAACTCTGCGCCACGGCAATGGCCTCACCATATTGGTTTTTGTCTTTAAACAATCTCGCCATGGCCTTCAGCGTCTTTTTATCGTCGCCTTTGGACCGTTGTGCCATCCCTTCTACGTAATGCGAACCGGCCAGCAACTCACTGTTGACGTACTGCCCATCTTTAATCTTCAGAACAATCTCGTGCTGCCAGGAGGCAATATGGTCGACCCAGCCTTCAATGGTGTACAGATAACGCCCCGGCTTCCCGACGGTGAATGATGCGCCCCAGCGGTCGTTGTTGATGAACTTCATGGAAACCTCCGTCCACTCCCTGTCGCTTTCGTGTTTGTACAGGAGCCGGGCTGCGATCTTATCGTGACCGTCGGTGATGATGTCGGCTTCAACAGCGATGATTTCGCCCGGAACAGCTTTGATGGGATAGCGGCCCTCGTCGATTTCCGGAGTTACCCGTTCAATCACAACGCGTCTCTGACCATCAAAAGGAATTGCTGAGCCATTGGACGAAACTTTGGGTTGGTTGATAGGAGCGGGAGTGGTTATGGTTGGCATAGTGTACGTTAATGACAAGGGTGTAGCACTCGACGAATGGGCAGACGATCACTATTCGGCTCACGCCGACATTCGGAGCGAAATTACAACAATATCAATACTAGAGGTAACAGAATGGTTTTTCCTTGTTTAAGGAACCACCGGAAGGGGTCATTGTTCGGTAAAAATCTATTTTAAGTTCGTGAGACTCGCTTCATTAAAGCGGAAAAGGCCAGCTTTGAGCTGACCTTCCCTGCTTGTTTGCTCGGCAGCGAGAACTTATAGACCAGATCCGTCGGCTTTACCACGGGCTACGGCATAGGTGCCGATATTACGTCCGCAGAGTAAGCCCACTTCGCAGTCGAAGCGGTAGTGAATCAGGCCATAGATCCTTGATTCAGACGCTTCTCTGGCCTGGGCTTCAAATTTGTTAGCCTGGTCTGGGAAAATAGAACCCAGCACCGTAGCGGCAGCCGCCGAGAAGGTAGAGTGTCCGGACGTATACGACGGGAAGTTAGGTAGACCCACCGAGGTCTTGATTCGGGCGTCCATCTGTTGCGGACGGGGGTAGTAATAATAAAACTTGGTGTCCCAGCAGCATACCCCGGCATCCATCAGCGTAGTGCCGACCAGCGCCAGCGTTCGGGCCGTCCGCACCTCACTGTACCGGGCGTCGTGGGCTGCGTTGGCGGCAATGCGATGCCAGTGGCCGGGGGGCGTGTAACTGCCGGCTCCGTCTGACCAGTAATTGGCAATCCGGGCCTGTTCGCGGGTCTGTTTTTTTGCGATATTAATCAGTTCGTCCAGCGCTTTTTTATACTCGGCGCTGCCGATGGCGGGCGGGGCCTGCGGACGAAGTCTGATGGCCGTAGCCCGGTCGAAGTTCCAGGTTTGCACCGCTCCGTAGTTGGGCAGCATGGGCGCACGAATCGGTGTCTCCTGACTCCTCCATATCTCCGTCAGCCCCATTGCTTTGGCCCCTTCAATCATAGCCGCCGTCAGGGTCTGGTTATTGGAGGCACTCATGCCGTCGGTGCGGGCGCGGCCCATTACCTTAGCGGCTACCGCATTGCCCAGGTCAATACCGGCCGCCAAATCGCTATCCACGTTCATGCCAGCCCATAGGCGGCTGTCGCGGTGCTCCTTCAGCTTTGCTTCCAGATACGGGACTTCGCCCGGAAACATGGCTTTCAGGACGGCTACCGATGCGGCCGCCACGACGGCATCTTCCGAGGGATAGGAGGGAAGCTGCGACACCGGCAGGGCTACGCGGATAGTGGCATCGGTGCGTGATGGCGCCGGCCGCTTAAATTGGTATTTATAATTCCACGCGGATACCAGCGCATCGTACTGCGCTACGCTCAAATACGCAAGGGCGCGTGCCGCATAAGGCGGATTAGCAAACGGAAACTTGGGGTCTGCTAAGGGGTTGGCGGCATCCGGCACGGGGTACTTGCCGTCGGGCGTCGAAGCTGGCGGTGTGTTGTAACGGGCCGCCAGTTCGCGGGCGATTTCGTTCCAGCGGTACACGGCACCGGCTCCCCAGTACGCTACCGCTTCCTGCTGCTCCCGACTCAGGCTGGCCGATAGCTGTTTCAGGCTCACCAACTCGGCCTGATACTCCGGCGAATTCACTGCTTTGGGTGCGGTAAGAGTCACATCGGTGGGAGAGGTCAGGACATAGGTCTTCCAGGTGCCCGCTCTGTCATCTACACTGGCAGGCGTATAGCCGACACGGAGCGGCTCTTCAATGGATTTGTCACAGGCGGTCAGCGCGAGGGATAATGCCACGACCATACTACCAAGTACTTGTAATAATTTATATTTTTTCATGAGGAAACTTGTCAATGCAGCGGGCCATTGCTGCTGCGGTTTAAAGGGAGTTATTGACCGTTGATCTGATACAGCAGACCAATCGTATAGCTGGTACTCTGGCCTACGTTCAGGCCGTTGGTTACGTAGCCGATGCGGGCATTGATACCAATGTTTTTCGGCTGTACTTTAGCGTACCAGCCTACCGATGTCGCCTGCATATTGTTGGTCGGGAAGGGCATATCATTCCGGCGAATGTTATCGCCACTGGTACAGGCAAAGCGTTCGGCCCAAAATTCGGTCTGCCATTTGGCGCGCAGAACACCAGCGCGAACGCCCATATCGATGGCGTTGGGTACCCGAACCTCGTTGGTATAATACACCCGATCGTCAGCCAGGTAGGCGTCGCGGTCCACGCGGATGTTGCTGCGCCAGTTATAGCTGCCGTGTCCTGTCAGGTATAAACCTGTTTTCGAATGGGTATAATTGGCCAGCAGCCGTCCCGTTACGGTGCGGGACTGCAGGCCAATAGACATTGGTAAAAAGTCTGGCACGTAATTACCGACGGGTATGGAAGCACCCGCAAGGGTATGCAGTGAAAATCCGCCTACGGTCACGGCTTTGTATTTCAGCCAGCCCGAGAAGTCCTGAATGCCTTTCTGGCCCATCAGATTACCGGCACTGGTTTTGGTCCAGACGAACGGCAGGCTCAGAATGACGTTGAACCGGTCGGTAATCCCGATGGCGGGCATAACCATGATTGATCGGGTTATGTGGGCACCAATGTTGTGGTTTTCCCGCTTAAGGGTATTTTCCCAATACTGGTTCCAATGGCTTTGCCCGTACATAAGAGCCACACAGGCTGTTTTGCGGGGCATATAAATGGCATCGTGCGGCATTTGCGCTACGGCACCAAGTGACACAAACATGGCTGCCAGAGCCAGGCAATGCTTTATGTATTTCATGATGATTGACAAGAAGGTGAGTAGGAGCGGGTATCAACTGATAGCCCTGTTGACACCCGCCCGAAGATCGAACGATTAGAACCAGCGACTGAAGGACGCCGAAACCAGGTAGTCCGCAAAAGCCGCATCGCCGTGCCGAAGCCCCTGCGGGTCGAGCCGGTCGGAGTAGCTCTTGATGCGGTTGCGGTACACGGCAACGGGCACCGTAACCGCAGCCGAGTACTTGCCCTTCATGTAGGCAACCCCCGGCTCTACGGATACGATGTAGCCTGGGCGACGGAAGCCCTTGCTACCCCCAAACGCATCGTACGCCGGAACGCCCTCAAGCCGGCCGCCCAGCATCAGCGCCAGACCTGGAATAGCCGATATGGACTGGCTGAAACCCAGCCGGGCAGCAAACTGGTCGGCTACCGAGAACGAGCCGGTTACCAGATCAATGGTGGTCGCTTCCGGATTGCGGATGACCCCGTTTGTTTCGCGGGGATTGAACAGATAAAAGCCGTTGAAGTACACCGTTGTGTGCTTACCTACCTGCACGTATCCCTGGGTCTCCAGACTGGCACCAATACCGCCATCGCCAAGCTGAATCGACTGGTCGACGGGTTTGTTTACCACGTAATCCCGCTTTTCTTTGTCCAGTTTGTGGAAATCGCCGGTTACGCCGTAGTTGCCGGTGGGTAGCTTCACGCCTACTCCCATCGCTATGTTCACTTTCGGAAGTTTATACGGATTCACCAGCCAGTAAGACGCTGAAATGCGCATATCGCCAATACCCTGCGATCCGGTATGGAACCGCTTCTGCTCTGGGTTAGCCGTTACAGAATTCCCGTAGTGCTCGTACAGCGACGACCGGTCGTTGTACTGAATGGGCAAATTGACAGAAAACGACAACCGGGGTGTTGCCAGGTAGCTGATGCCGAGGTCAACGGCGTGGGAGAGGTTAACCACTTCGGTATTTTGGTCCAGGCGCTCATGCTCTTCCTTATCACCTCTGAAGTGGCGGAATGATTTGAAGTACCGGTAGCCCATATTGAGCTGCCAGTGACCGTTGCGCTGTTTGAAAAAGTCGGCCGAGGTGGCCGCTCCACCCGGAGCGGCACAGCTCATGTGGCGCACAGCCACACAACCTTGTGCCGAGGCTTTTACCTGAAGAAGAAACAGGCTTACCGAAGCCAGTAAACAGGTATAGATCGGTTTCATGAACGTGAAAGTCGATAGAATTTGAAAAGCTATTTAAAATGTATGGCAACGTTGTACCTGCTTTGCAATCAGCAGTGTACATCGGTAAAGCCATATGGTAAACTCACTGTAGCGTATGCAGACAGCCAGTCTCCTGCCGGTAATCCGGAAGAGCGGGAGTGTACCCAAAAATCAGCTTAACAAACCTGTTTAGGCGGGGGGGAGTGGGGGAGTATCGACGCAGTGATTCGGAAAGGTGTATAGGGAGGTATGGTATTCGTTGAATTCCAGGCATAATGTGCCGGGCAAACGAGGTTGTCCGGCTGGAAATACTCCTTCAGCAGAAGCTTCAGCAGTTGATTGGTTTTCTTCTGGGTGTCGGAGGTGCCGGTAATTTCCCGCTTGATAAAGCTCAGCAGGTCATCCTGCCAGAACGAATAATTCCTGTCTTCATACCCGGTAATGTGCAGCGTATCGCCCGAAATTTCTGCCCGGATAATTTCGTAATAGCTACCCCGGTACTTAAATCCCTGATCCTGTTTCCGGGTCAGAGCCGCTTCGGAGGGGTGTTGCTTCAGGGGAACGTGAAATTCAACGAGGTGATCGGTCGACGGGTAAACCTTCACGCGTTCGGAAAGCTCGTGTTGCTCCTGCCACCACACACTGACGAGTACAACCGCGTACCCCAGCATGTTGTAAACCAGCAATAGCAGCAATCCGATGGATAAAACTCGTTTCATAAGCACGTCAGGTACAGAGGCACCTACAGCAGCTTAGCAAATATAATAGCTTTTTGGAGAAATGTTACTTTCCTGCCAAGTTTTTGTATTTAGCCCTTATGCCACCACGGGTTCGGGCTCCCGCTTGCGCGACACCGCCCAGAGACCAACAAAGGTGATCAGGCCGTTCAGCATCAGCCGCTCAAAACCGAATTTGTAGCCGCCGAACCACTCTGCCGAGTTGTTGTTGATAAGCAGTGTCAGAAAAGGGGAGGCAATACAGATAAAGGGCACTAGGTTATCGCGGACCGGCCGCTTCGAGAAGATACCAAACGCAAACAGCCCCAGCAGCGGCCCGTAGGTATAACCCGCCAGGTCAAAAACCGCCGTGATTACCTCTTTGGTGTTGAACCGGTTGAAGATAATAATGACTACGTAGAACAGCAGCGAGAAGCCGATATGAACCACATTTTTGATGCGTGACCGCTCCGACTCAGGCCGGTTTTCGATGTTCATGAAGTCTACGCAAAAGGCGGTTGTCAGCGCCGTCAGCGCCGAATCGGAACTGGCGTAGGTGGCTGCGGTAATACCCAGCAAGAAGGTGATGCCCACCAGAAAGCCGAAGTGGTTAAGCGCCAGCATGGGGTAGAGGTCATCGGTTCGCTCCGGAATAGCAATACCCCTGGATTGGGCGTACAGGTACAGGAGCGCGCCCAGCGACAGAAACATGAAGTTGACGATCGTGAGCGTAACCGTAAACCAGAACATATTTTTCTGCGCTTCGCCAATGTTTTTGCAGGTGAGGTTTTTCTGCATCAGGTCCTGGTCCAGACCAGTCATCACAATGGCGATAAAGGTCCCGGCGAAGAACTGCTTAAAGAAGTTTTTAGGATCGTTGGCATCCCAGTAGAAAATCTGCGAATAATTGCTGTTTTGCACGGCACTGGCCATTTCGCCAAAGGAGAAGTTCAGTTCGCGGGTAATCAGAATGATGGTCAGAATGACGGCCGTCACCAGAAACGTTGTCTGCAGCGTGTCGGTAACGATGATGGTTTTGATACCTCCCTTGAACGTGTAAACCCAGATCAGGCCGATGGTAATCAGCACGGACACCTCAAAGGGTATGCCCAGGTTGTTGAAAATAGCCAGTTGCAGCACCCCGGCCGCCACATACAGCCGCACCGCCGAGCCAACCGTGCGCGACAGCAGAAAGAAAGCAGAGCCGGTTTTGTAGGCCCAAAAGCCGAACCGCTTTTCGAGGTAGCCGTAAATGGATATCAGGTTGAGCCGGTAATAGAGCGGCATCAGCACCGTACCGATGATGAAGTAGCCCACGAGATACCCCAGTACCACCTGAAAATACGAGAACTGAATACGACCCACCGCACCGGGCACCGATATAAACGTCACCCCCGACAGCGAGGTGCCAATCATCCCGAACGCCACCAGATACCAGGGCGACTGGCGGTTTGCCGTAAAAAAAGTCTGGGTATCAGCTCCCCGCGACGTATAGAAAGAAATGGCGATCAGCATCGCAAAGTAGGCAATCAGTATGGTTAGCGCGATGGAGGTATTCATAAGTGTCAGGGCAACTTTTTAGCCCGAAGTGGGGTTATTTAATAACGGAAAACGGCTTCCGAAAGCGGTCAGATTTTCGTAAATTTGCTAAACAAATACAATTTTCGGTCTGATGCAACCTTTTGAAGATCCCAACGTAGAAGTACTCGATGAAGTCATTGAAACAGACGTTTATAATCTCGTCGTATTTAACGACGACGTGAACACGTTTGACCATGTCATCGATACGCTGATGGACGTATGTGGTCATACGCCGGAGCAGGCCGAGCAGTGTACCCTGATTATCCATTACCGGGGCAAATGCACGGTTAAGAACGGCTCCTGGGAAGAATTAGTACCCATGCGCAACGAAATCTGCCGCCGGGGCATCTCCGCTGAAGTATTAAATTAACTAAAAGTTAAGAGTGAAGAATGAAGAGTTAGCTGACGCGTGCTCTTTTAATTTAAACTCTTAACTCATCACTCTCAATTCTTAATTCAAAAAGACCTTGGAGTTTCCTTCCAGACTGATAGAAGAAGCGGTCAATGAGGTGGCGAAGTTGCCGGGCATCGGAAAGAAAACGGCCCTGCGGCTGGTACTCCACCTGTTGAAACGCGATGAGGAGCAGACGCAAACGCTGGCGGATACGCTGGTGGCGATGCGCACAAAGGTAAAATACTGCCAGAAATGCCATAACCTCTCCGACAATGATTTGTGTACGATCTGCGCCAATCCCCGCCGTGATAATTCACTCATTTGCGTGGTCGAAGATACCCGCGATGTACTGGCTATCGAAAATACGGCTCAGTATAAAGGGCTATATCATGTGCTGGGCGGCATCATTTCACCCGTTGAGGGCGTTGGTCCCAGCGACCTGCATATTGAATCTTTGGTGCAGCGGCTGGGTGCCGTTGATAACGAGCAGGTGAAAGAGATAATTCTGGCGCTCAGCCCCACCATGGAAGGCGACACAACCGCCTTTTACCTCCAAAAGAAGTTACGTCCTTTTAAGCTGAAGATTTCGACCATTGCGCGGGGTATTCCCATCGGCGGTGACCTCGAATACGCCGATGAAGTTACCCTCGGCCGAAGCATCCTCAGCCGAATCGCTTACGAATAATGTCCGGGCCAGCAGAGATGCTGGCCTTTTTTATGCACATTAGCGCTTCGCCGTAAATCGCTCCACTTTATGCCTCTTAGGCTTCACCGTCCGCAGGTAATCGTAAATAGCCCCTAAGTCCTGTTCTGACATACCTGCGTAGAGCGTCCACGGCATCATGGTGTTAAAGCCGTTCTGCGTGTCGGGTGCCTGGTACGTCTTCGGGTTGAAAGTCTTGAAGCGGTTGATAAAATCCTGTTTGCTCCAGCGGCCAATGCCGGTTTCATTGTCCGGCGTCAGGTTTGCCGACCGGAGCGTACCGCCTGCCATCTTCATGGATGTACCACCGGCAAAGGCGGCTTTTTTTACCATCATGCCCATGGTGCGTTGGGTATGACAATCGGCGCAGCCGGCAATGGTAACCAGATAGCGACCGTAGGCTTCTGAATTGTGGGTGTCGGGCATAGGCTGAAGACGCGCTTTGTGGGGCACCAGCTTACTGGCCATTTTACCCACAAAATTTGGCTTCGATTCGGGTACCTTGTTCTCCACCGGTTCCAGCGTTCGGAGGTAAGCTATAATGGCGTTCACATCCTGCTCGTCCATGTTGGCGTAGTTCAGGTACGGCATCATCGGGAACAGGGGCTTGCCGGATTTGGACGCACCGGTGGTAATAGCCATAAACAGCTCCATATCGGTCCAGTCGCGGAGGGCCGCGGGTGTCAGGTTTTTGCCGTAGAACGTACCCGGCAGGCCCATGTTTTTGCCGAACTTCTCCCCGCCGGCACCGTGCGTACCGGTGATGATGGGCCCGGCCAGTTTGGTATAATCGCGACGGGAGTGGCAGTCGGCGCAGGCCGCTACGTGATTGAACAGATAGCGTCCGCGGTCAATCTGCGCCAGTGATTTGTCGACAGAAACAGCCGTAATGCGGGTATTTAACGACGAGTAAGCGGCCGGTTTATAACAGGCCGCCAGACCACCAGCCAGCCAGCTAAAGACTGCCAGGCCTGGAAGGAGATGCTTCTTCATGGTGTGGACGAGGACGTTCAATAATCCACAAAAGTAACAAGGCAGCAGAGACGATTGGGCGGGCATTGAGTGAACGGTAGGGTTTTACACCGTATTTTCAAAACATACCTTTATTTTGCAGGGGAAAACAAAGCTTTAAACATTGCGTTGTTTTTAAGATAACCTCATTAGCTCACCTTCAAACCAACATATCCGCATGAATCGTAGTGAATTTCTTAAACTGGCTCTTGGCGCTTCTTTCGGCTTAACGGCCCTGGATTTATTTGCGGCTGGCCCTGCTCAGGCAGAAGGACCCTTTAAACTGGCTCCCTTACCGTATGATGCCGGTGCGCTGGAACCCCATATTGATAAGGCCACTATGGAAATTCACCACGGTAAGCACCACAAGGCCTACGTCGACAACCTGAATAAAGCAGTGGCCGGTAAAGACATGGCAAAAATGTCAATTGACGATCTGGTCAAAAGTGTCAGCAGCAGCACACCGGCGGCCGTTCGTAACAACGCGGGCGGGCACTGGAACCACACGTTTTTCTGGAACATTCTGTCGCCCAAAGGCGGGGGCGCACCTACGGGCGCACTGGCTGCGGCAATCAACCAGAAATATGGCTCATTCGACAAGTTTAAAGAGGAGTGGGCAACTGCCGCCACCGGCCGGTTCGGCTCCGGCTGGGTATGGCTCATCCGCAGCGGCAACGGCGTTGAGATTACCTCTACGCCTAACCAGGACAATCCGCTGATGAAAGTGGCCGAAAAACAGGGAACTCCTATTATGGGCCTCGATGTGTGGGAGCACGCTTATTACCTCAAGTACCAGAACCGCCGGGCCGAGTATGTTACGGCTGCCTGGAACGTGCTGGACTGGAACAAGATCGGCCAAAATTTCGCGAATGCGAAGTAGTCGGAGATCAGACAATGAGACGTTGGACCGTGACTACGGTCCAACGTCTTTTTTCGTATCTTTGGGGAAACACTTCAGAGTATGATTGACAATAAGTTGTATGACGAAATTCCGTCGCTTGATCTGGCGGATTTTACGTCGGGTGACCCGGAGCGCCGGGCTAGATTTGTGCAGGACCTGGGATCGGCCTTTAATAATATCGGCTTTGTGGCGATAAAGAATCACGGCCTTACCCAGGAAATGACGGAGAATTTGTACGGAGCAGTTAAAGAATTTTTCTCAGCTCCCGATGACGTAAAAAGGAAATACGAACGCCCGGACCTGCATGGGCAGCGGGGGTATATCGGCAAAGGCAAAGAAACGGCAAAGGGTTTTAAAGTAGCCGACCTGAAAGAATTCTACCATATTGGCCAGCCGGAGCCAATTGGTGAGATGCCGGCCAACGTGTTGCCGGAAGAGTACCCGGCCTTTACCGAGCTCACGCTGGAGACGTACCGTACCCTGGAGAATGCCGGTAAAACGCTGCTGCGGGCTATTGCGCTGTATCTGGAACTGCCGGAAGATTATTTTGAAGACAAGGTAAAAAACGGCGACAGCATCCTGCGGGCGCTGCACTATTTTCCGCTCAACCCGGACCTGGTACCGGAAGGGGCTGTACGGGCCGCTGCTCACGGGGACATTAACCTGATTACGCTGCTGATGGGGGCCAGTGCCGATGGTCTGGAAGTGCTCCGTCGCGACGGTAAGTGGATACCCATTACCGCGCTGCCGGATCAGGTGATCGTAAACGTCGGCGATATGCTCGACCGGTTGACCAACCATAAACTAAAATCGACGATCCACCAGGTGGTAAACCCACCCCGGGAAAAGATGAATACCTCCCGGTTTTCGATCCCGTTCTTTATGCACCCTCGGGGGGATATGGACCTGACGTCGCTGGAAAGCTGCATTGATACCAATCATCCGAAGCTATACGAAGACATGACCGCCGGCGAATTCCTGAACGAGCGGTTGATCGAATTAGGCTTGAAAAAGCAATAGGTAACGTTGAGGCAGCGGTGCGGAATACCAGTTCGCATCGCTGCTCATTTTTGGTCTCTGAACCCGTCTCTGCGCTTATGGTGTAGTCCTCCTATGCAGATCCACCCGTCTCCACAGCCCGTTGTCCCCGTCAGGCGTATCCGCTACTTCATCTTCCTGAAGGATATTTTTATTCTGGCGGTAACTACCTTCGGCGGAGCGCAGGTGCATCTGGCCATGATGCTCGACCGCCTGGTTGCCAGACGCCGATACCTGACGGAAGCGGAACTGCTCGAACTAAATGCCCTTTGTCAGGTTCTGCCTGGCCCCACCTCTACGCAAACCATCACGGCTATTGGATTTAAAATTGGCGGTCCCAACCTGGCTTACCTCAGTCTGATTGTCTGGGTAATGCCCAGTGTGTTGATTATGACAGCGGCTGCTATTGGCGTATTTTATCTGGAACGTCACCACTTATCGCTTCATTTTGCCCGGTTCATTCAGCCAATGGCGGTGGGGTTTCTGATCGTTGCCGGCTATCGTATAGGGAGGAAGGTTGTAACGAATCAGCTTGGCCTGATGCTGATGGTTGTAGCGGCATTGGCGGCTTTTGCGTTTCGCTCGCCCTATATGACGCCAATCGTGATTGCTTGTGGTGGCGTAATAACGGCCATGACCTATAAGAAACAGGAGAAAATGACCAAAACTCCGCTGCAGATTAAATGGGCCAACTTCTTTCTCTGGCTGGGTGTATTAATCTTGGCGGCTTTATTGGGGCATTTCACCCGGTCATTGCCGGTACGGTTGTTTGAGAACTTTTATCGAAACGGCAGTCTCGTTTTTGGCGGAGGGCAGGTGCTGACGCCGATGCTGTATAATGAATTTGTGGCCTTTAAGCATTACCTGTCCCGCGAGGAGTTCCTGACAGGATTCGGACTGGTTCAGGCTATTCCCGGACCGGTGTTTGCCTTTGCCTCGTATATTGGGGCGTTATCGATGCGGGATGCCGGTTTTCACGGGCAGCTTTGGGGGAGTCTGGTTTCCACCGCCGGCATTTTTCTGCCCGGTACATTTCTGATCTTCTTTGTCTACCGATTCTGGGGGCAGTTAAAGCAATACCGACCGATTCGGGCATCGCTGGAGGGTATCAATGCCGCCAGCACGGGACTCACGGCCGCTGCGGCTTTTGCCCTTTTTGAACCTATGGCTCCGCATTGGCCTTCCGTAGCCGTCGTACTGGCGACAATTCTGATTCTTGAGTTCACCCGCACCCCGGCGTACTGGCTGATTATGGGTGGGGTGGCGCTGGGGATTGTTATATAAATTTCATTAACCCCTAAATTCCCTAAAGGGGATTTAGGGGTAAGAATCACTCCTCCCGTTCTCCCTGCTCAAAATCATCCGCAATAAACTTTCTAATAGCTTGGTAAGGCCGAAGTCCCCGGTTACGCGAAGAATTCATAGTTACGGATCGTTCTGATGAATTGGCTTTCGCCCGGTTGGCTAAGTTTTGGGTAGTAAAATAGCCGTTACGGAACTGCTGATACTCTTCATCAGACATTGCGGTTCGGGCTGCTTCGCCTTTGGAAAAGCCATCGTTGTAGTTGGCAATGCGGCTGTCGGCGCGGGCCAGTTTGCTTTCTTCCAGCAATTGATTCAGTTCACCGGCAACGGTTTGCTTCTGTTTTTGCAAATCGTCCAGCGGGGGCAGCAGTTCCAGTTCATGCTCCAGCACGTTTTTGCGGGTAATCTGGGTCGCCAGTTCCTGCTCCGCCGGCGTTAGTTCCCGAACAACCCGCTTCAGGCGACGACGTAGTTTCCAGAGCCGGATATCGGCCTGTAACCACCGGAACCAGAACGCCTGTAGCACCGGCAGCGCAATACCCAGGCAAACGGCACCAGCTATCGCAAACAAAATACCGCTTAATACGAACGACAGCAACGCAAATGGGCTGCTTACCAGGGTCTGGTTCAACGCATCCGATTCCTGTAATTGCTTTTCAATCCTGTTAAGCAGCGCCGGGTCGTACTGCTGAACACCCGTAGTAGGGTCTACCGGAGCCCCGTTCAGCTGCATCTGCCGGATTGACTTATTGATGGCCGACTTCAGCTGATCGGTGCGGTAGGCTTCATACCGGAACCAGCCCAGAATGGCCAATGTGATAACGGAGAAGATGGCCAGCGCCACTTTAAATCGCTCATATTTGGTCTGGTTGCGCTCGGGCTCTTCCAGAAAGGGTTTTTCGATGAGCCGGTCATACGCTGGTTTAAGCAGGATAGACACCATGGCCAGACCCACCGCGAAAGCCCAGGCTTCCGTGTTATTGCGGATATTCAGGGCGTAGGCTACAATCTCGTGGGAGATGATCAGGTCACCGGCCAGGAACGAGATACCCGCCACAAAAAACAGCAGGCCTGCCAATAACGAATAATCGGGTGCCGCTTTTGACCGGCGCTCCCTGAGCGAGATTTGCTCCTCCTCAATGGTGTCGCGGTCTTTTTCCAGCCGATCTACCCGCTTCGACTGGACACTTAGCCTTAGTATATGCTCCTGTAACTGATTGTAGGCCGACTTCCGGTTGGCAGTCGTTTCGTTGACCTGCTGGTCCAGTCGTTGCAGTTCATTGCGTTTTTCCTCGATGCGGTCCGTCAGCCACTCATGATTCACCTGGCTCGACAGGTACCCCTCGTATGTATCACGGGTCACACCCTCAACACCGCTGGTATAGCCGTGCTGAAAATCGTAGTGATTAACCGGTTGATTTTGTTGTTCCATAATTTTTAACGCCCTCGTAAAATTGCCTGCCGCTGGCGTTCGGTTAATTGTGTTTTCAGGGTGCGGGCGAGATTGTATTCGCTTTCAAAGAGCTTGATCAGCATATCCCGCCTGGCGTTCATGCGGCTGAACTCGGCTTCGGCGCGGTTCAGATCAGGGATGATCTGCCACTTCTGCACCCGTAGTTCATCTATTTCTTTCCGGAGGGTGTCAATCTCGGCTTCCCACTGTGCCGACCGCGTTTTTTGTTCATTCTTCAATTGTTTGTTCCCGAAGTAGATACGGAGGTCGTTACGAAGTACCGTGAGGGTACCTAACAGCAGCTTGCCCGACAGTAAAAACAGGAAAAATACAAACACCAGCAGCGCCATGGCCTGCAGGAAAGGCTGCCGTTGTACCGCCTGGGCAAATACAAACAAGGCAGCGGCCAGCGGTAAACCAATCTCTTCCAGCAGCCGCCGGCGTGTTGCGGGCGAACCGTTTTCGTGGAAGAACGATGTCCGGCTAAAGAGATTGAACATACCGGCCAGAAAAATCCCGACCGAGATCAGCCGGCTCTGCTCAAAGGCCGGACGTAGCGTTTCCTCGATCAGGAAGTAATTGCCTACGCACATTGCCGTTGATAAAGTGAGGCCAATGATAGTGCGGGGTAAGTGGTGATCGCCGGGTGGGCGGTTGGCCAGTTCGTGTTGGCGGTGGTCAAGTTCGCCGATCCGGTTTTCCTTCTGTTCAATGAAGAGGTTCAGCTCACCAATTTTTTCATTATACCGCTCAATATCCCGCTCCAGATCGGCACACCGGTGGACAAAATACGTTCGGATGGCGGCAATCTTTTCCTCCGGTTTGGCATCCGATAAACCAAAAATGACACCCTCATCCCGAAGCAGGTCTTCATCTTCCATCCAGGCCGGAATATCCTGGTCGACCGGCGTTGGAATAGCCGGAAAAGAAGCCTGCGGAGGGGGCATACTGGCTGCGGGAGCCGGAGAAAGGCTGGCAGGCGCTGGTTCCGGCAGAAACGGGGTAAGCGTCAGATCAGCATTTGGTTCCTTTTTGCGGAAAGGGGCCAATAATTTATCAAACAATGCCATAAGCGGGCAGCGTTAAATCAGTCGGATTAAAAAGCTATTATAGTAAAACTCCCCAATATGTAGAATTATTGTTTGACTACCACGCTTTGCGAGCAGTAGGCCTGTTAGTATTGGCGGTAGTTAGGAGGCTGTGGGTACCTCCCGGTCCTGAACGCCTATTCGCAGGAACAGAACGAGCGATACCAGTAGTAAACCAATAAAGATGAGGCTTAGTTTAGGGTTGTAGTAGATAATGGCCACCAGGCACACAGCCGAAAGAAATAGCGCTACCAGCGGAGCCCAGGGATAAATGGGAGCCAGAAAAGGGCGGTTCAGCGCCGGCTCTTTCTTGCGTAGCATAAACAGGCTGAGCATACTGATGATGTACATGACCACCGCTCCCAGCGCCGACAGAATGATGATTTCGTCGGTGGTGCCGGTAAAGAGTGCCAGAAAACCAACGAGGCCGCCGGCAATCAGCGCCCAGTGGGGCGTCTGAAACCGCACACTGATATTGGCCAGGAATTCAGGCAGATACCCGCTCCGGGCCAGCGCATAAATCTGCCGGGAGTAGCCAATGGTATTGCAGTGGAAGGAGGCAATCAGCCCAAACAAGCCTAGGCTGGCGAAAATTTTGGCCCAGGGGCTTTGTTTACCCATAGTCATGGCCAGGGCCTCGGGCAGCGGGTAGTCAAGCTGGCTAAGCTGCCGCCAGTCGCCGATGCCACCTGAGAGCATCATGGTGCCCAGCGCCAGCAAAACCAGCGTGGCTATGCTCAGCAGATAAGCGCGGGGAATGGTTTTGCGGGTATCTTTCACTTCTTCCGCTACCATGGCAACGCCTTCAATGGCCAGGTAAAACCAAATGGCAAAGGGCAGGGCTGCAAAGATGCCGCCAATGGTGAAGGTATCGTTGTGCGCCAGAAAATTTTCGGTCTTGTAAAAGGGAAAAATCAACGCCATAAACACCAGCAGTTCCACTACCGAGAGAATGGTCACGACCACCGAAAAATTGGCCGACTCTTTGATACCGATGATGTTGATGCCTATAAAAATGACGTACGTAGCAATGGCTACCGGCAATATAGGAATGGCCGGATTAAGAAAATGGGTGTAAGCGCCGAGGGCTGCCGCAATGGCGGGCGGAGCCATCAAAAAATCAACCAGCGTGGCAAAGCCGGCCAGAAAACCACCAATAGGACCGAAAGCCCGGAACGCATAGGTAAAAGGGCCGCCCGCGTCGGGTATAGCCGCCGTCAGTTCGGTGTAGCTAAAAATGAAGGCGATGTAGAGGACTGTGACCAGCAGCGTGGCAATCAGAAACCCGACGGTGCCAGCCACGGCCCAGCCGTAATTCCAGCCAAAATATTCGCCGGAGATGACCAGCCCAACGGCGATGGCCCATAACTGGGTGGTGGTAATGACTTTTCGGAGACCGGGGCGCTGGGGACCGTCTGGAGGAGAGGACATAATTGAAAGAGTGAGTGATAGAATGATTGAATGATAGAATG
This sequence comes from Nibrella saemangeumensis, assembly GCF_039541915.1. Classification (NCBI taxonomy): domain Bacteria; kingdom Pseudomonadati; phylum Bacteroidota; class Cytophagia; order Cytophagales; family Spirosomataceae; genus Nibrella; species Nibrella saemangeumensis. The sequence continues at coordinate 410,380 of NZ_BAABHD010000029.1, read as the reverse complement.
ATTGAGTACCAGGGACAAATAGTCTAGTCTGACTAATTGTTGCCCATTATTCAATCATTCTATCATTTTACCATTCAATTATTATTTAAAGAATATCCGCTGCAACGCTCCCCACAACCGTTTCTTCAGGTCTTTATCCTCTTCAATGACCGGCAGCGAATCGGCCATCATAAACGTAATGCCATCAAACCGAACGGGATGATAACGATCCATCATGATGTCAAGATTGATCTGGCTGAAGGGAACACCGAAAGTAAAGAAATGATGAATTACCTTCCCCCGCAGCAGCGGCTCAAATTCCATCGCCTGCGAGTTATGTATATTCACCAGATCAACTCCCTCAAGATTCAGACTAACGGCATTCAGAATTTTCTCTAGAAATAAGTGGTCAGCGGGGGTTAAGTCTTCGTCTACCAGAATCAGCACTTTTTGGTTGACGGGCGGTATTGCCGGCACGTTTCGTACCGATTTAGGGGCGACGGGTGGAGCGGGAGCGGTCACTTTTTCGACAATGGCAGCAGGTATTACCATGGGCTCCGGAATAATTACCGTTACCGGTTCGGCCATTGGCTCTGTCGTAGCCGTTGCTACCGGGAGGGCTTCCAGCTCTGCAGAGACTTCCTGGGGTACTTCTTCGACCACCGGCCGGGCGACCCGTTCCGGCGCTACCATCACTGGGATGGGGGCTTCATCCAGCCGGAATAACTGGTCGTTCTGGTAAAGGGCCTGATAGAATGCTTTGTGTGACATCGATTACAATTTATACCATTGAACGCCCGGCAGGGGCTTCCGGCGACCGTCAAACGCCTTTTGCTCGGGTCCGTAATACTTTGCCAGATAATCCAGCACCACCGGCTCCGAATCGCGCAGATCCCACAGGTTCTGGGTGCGCTGCATCCAGCGGATTTTCTCTTTCCAGCCGTCGCGGGTGAAGCGATTTTGCAGGATCAGCTTACTGGAATGGCAGGACGTACAATGGGCCTTTACTACATTCAACTGCTCTGCCACCACCAAGCCCGTATCCGGGTCTTTGGTCAAACTATCCGCAAGAATCATTGGCGATGGGCCAGACGGCAACGCTGCCTCGAATCCTGAAAATACCATCAGGCATCCCAGCAGCGCCAAAACTCCGCACGCGCTCCTTGTCCATTTATCATTCATCATTCTTAAGGCATCTTTCGGTTAAACCACTTTCACCGCAATCCGGTGGCAGGCATTATTAATATAGCCTTCGGGGTTCCACTGCGGCATCACCATCGGTTGGGAAATACCGGCATCATCTACCGCCCGCGCCCAGATTTCGTAATACCCTTTTTGCGGCAGCTTTACACTTGCCGACCAGTGTTGCCACGCCAGTCGGTTTTTGGCGAGCTTCAGGTCACAACGCTGCCAGGTGGCGCCGAAATCGTAGGATACATACATTTCTTTAACGCTACGGTCACCCGCCCAGGCATGGCCTCGCAGCGTTAGCGGTTTGCCCTGGTCCAGCATGGCCCCGGTTTTGGGAAACGTAATGAGCGACTTCACCGGCATGGACTCAATAATCCTGAACTGGTCTTCCGGCGGGTCTACCCCCGGCTCGACTGCGTTCATGGGTACCTTGTAACTTTTGCCGGTCATCTTAGCGCCATCATGGACTTTGTTTCGAACCGAGATCGTGTGCAGCCATTTACCCGATACCGACGCCGGCCAGCCGCCAATCACCAGCCGCAGCGGAAAGCCGTGCGCCAGCGGAATATCCTGCCCGTTCATGGCCCAGGCAACCAGGGTTTCGTCTTCCGTCGCCTTACGCATCGGAACACCCCGCGAAATAACGGCTTTGGTGGGGTCCTGACTCACGTGCAGGTCTTTGCCGTAATAGCCGATGTACACCGCATCGGCTTTTACCCCAACATCGGCCAGGATATCCTTTAACCGGACGCCGGTCCATTCGGCGCAGCTTACGGCTCCGTCGGTCCACTGATTACCGGCTGTTTGGGGCACATAACCGGCCCGGCCGTTGCCGGCGCACTCCAGCACCAGTTGGTAGGTGTACGTTTTAAAGCGCTTCTTCAGGTCGCTGAGTTTGTAGGTTTTGGGTGCCTTTACCGATTCGCCGTTGATGGTCAACGACCAGTTTGCCGTATCTATCTTCTCCGGCATCAAACCATTGTTGCGGATAAACATCTTGTCGGTGGGGGTAACGGCATCATCCAGCAAATGGGGGAGGGCCTCAACGTTCCAGGGTTTGTCGTTCAGTACGACCATGTCTTTGTGCTTGGTAGCCATGGGGTTAACGTCAAACACCAGCGGCAGATACTCTTTTGGCAAGCGATGGGCAAAGACCAGATCGGTGCCGAGCAGGCCGGCCATGGTAGCCAGGGCACTTTTACGTAAAAAGCCACGGCGGTCAAACAGGGAGCTATTAGAGTCAGGTGAGGTCATATTGTCTATACTCTTAGATCAAAAATAAGCATTACCGGTGATTTTCCAGCCAACAAAAAGCCCCGCTCACCGAAATAAGCAGGGCATTGTGCGGGGTAGTTTCGTTTTTAATTATCCCATTCCCGACGGCTTGAGAACTTGAAAGCGCCGTAGAGTGGACAGAACCCGGTCAGGCAGCTAATGGCCAAAACGATGGAGAGAAGAATAAAAAGGTAAAAAATTGGTCCTGAGATAATACCCAGCAGGCAGGGGATAAGCAGATCAACGACAATAAGCCCCCGTACCAACTGGTCGATGAAGCCAATGTTTTTCGGTAACATAATAAGATAGGTTAGGCTTAAGTAAGGTGGTGTCGCCGGTAAGTTACAAAAAAAACAGGGCTACTTTCAAGTATATCCGGCATAATCTTCCGGAAAAAGAAAAGCTGCCGGATTAAGGGCAGCTTTAGTAACTGTCTGGCAATAAATAGTATATGCTAGACCACCGCTTCCCGGTGAATAATGGCTTCCCGGTCTGGTCCGGTAGAGATAAAGCTGATGGGTAGCCCCAGTGATTCTTCCAGAAAATCGATATAGGTAGCGAGTTCGGCCGGTATTTCGTCGAACGAGTGAAAATCCGTCAGGGCCGTCTGCCATCCTTTAAATTCCTTATAAACTGGTGTTACATCGGAATCGCATAAATCGTAGGGCATCTGTTCGGTTAATGTACCATCGGCCAGGCGGTAATGGGTGCAGACCTTGATGGTTTCAAAAATATTGAGTACATCTACCTTCATCATAATCAGCTGAGTAACACCGTTGATCATGATCGCGTATTTAAGCGCGGGCAGGTCGAGCCAGCCGCACCGGCGCGGACGACCGGTAGTGGAGCCGAATTCCCGGCCTTCCTGACGCATCCGTTCTCCCTCTTCATCCAGCAACTCGGTTGGAAACGGACCGCTACCCACGCGGGTGCAGTACGCTTTATAAATGCCGTATACTTCACCGATCTGCCGGGGGGCTATACCGAGACCCGTACAGGCACCGGCGGTCATTGTGTTTGAACTGGTTACGAAGGGGTATGAGCCAAAATCAATGTCCAGCAGCGAACCCTGAGCCCCTTCCGCCAGCACTTTCTGACCAGCACTCAATGCGTTGTTAACGGCATATTCACTGTCGGTCATTTGAAACTGCTTCATGAAGTCGACCGCAGCAAAGAACTCAGCTTCGGCCTGCGGCAGTACCGACTGGTAGTCGAACTGGTGGTGGTCGAGAATGGTCTTGTGAGTCGCTACCAATTGATCGTACTTCTTACGGAAGTTGTCCGACAGAATGTCACCAACGCGCAGCCCCTGCCGGGCGACTTTATCCTGGTAAGTTGGGCCGATTCCCCGCAGGGTAGAGCCAATTTTGGAAGCACCCTTGGCCTGCTCATAAGCGGCATCGAGCAACCGGTGAGTCGGGATGATGATGGAGGCTTTTTTCGAGATCAGCAGGTTTTGCTGCAGGCTAAGGTTGAACTTGGCCAGTCCGTCAATTTCCCGCTTAAATACGATCGGGTCGAGTACCACGCCGTTGCCGATAATGTTCAGGATGTCGCTTCGGAAGATACCGGATGGTATCTGGTGCAGGACATGCTTAAAGCCATCGAACTCCAGCGTATGACCGGCGTTAGGACCGCCCTGGAACCGGGCGACTACCTGATACTGCGGAGCCAGTACGTCAACAATTTTACCCTTCCCTTCGTCGCCCCACTGGAGGCCAAGTAATACATCTACCATGAATTCAATACCGCTCTCGCGGCTGTTGTAAATACTATATACAGGTGTGTGAATTAATTAGGTTACGCTTCTCCTCGCTCCGACATGGCGGCCGGCATAGCGTGGTCTTCGCCATACCGCTGGCGATTTTCGCAGTTATCGCGAACGCAGTTTCCGTAAAAAATCAGGGAATGGTGCATGACGTTGAACTTCAGCATATCGCCTACCATACTCTGAATGTTCTGCACCCGTGGGTCGCAAAATTCCATCACCTGGTGGCAGTCCGTGCAGATGAGGTGGTCGTGCTGCTTATAGCCGTAGGATTTTTCGTACTGCGCCAGGTTACGGCCAAACTGATGTTTGGTCACCAGATCACAATCGACCAGTACATCCAGGGTATTATAAACCGTAGCGCGGCTGACCCGGTACTTCTTGTTCTTCATGGAGATGTACAGCTCATCTACGTCGAAGTGATCTTCACGGTTGTAAATCTCCTCCAGAATAGCAAAGCGCTCCGGTGTCTTCCGAAGCCCTTTGTTTTCCAGGTAGGCCGTAAATATCTTTTTAGCAGCTGCCAGATTTTCTTCTTTTGGCACAGGCATGGTCATTCTCGGTTAAAACACAAAAATAGTCAGCAAAGAGCAGAGGGCCAATTCTTCTTTCGTTTAATCAAACCGGACCACTTCAAAAACGCCGTTCACCCGCTCCAGTTTGCCCATCAGCGTCTCCAGGTGACCAGTGTCGTGTACGTACAGTTTGATAATACCTTCAAAAACTCCGTCTTTGGAATCTATGGTGATCGACCGCATATTGATGTGCAGCTCATTACTGATCACCCGCGTAACATCATTCACCAGCCCAACCCGGTCGGTACCCGTAATGCGGAGACCCGCCAGAAACGCCAGTTCTTTCTGCGATGTCCACTTGGCCTTAATGATCCGGTTGCCGTGATTAGACATCAATTCTACCGCGTTGGGGCAACTAACCCGGTGAATCTTAATACCCTCGTTGACGGTTACAAACCCGAATACATCGTCGCCAGAGATCGGATTACAGCATTTGGCGAGGGTATAGTCAATCTTGTCCATGTCCTCACCAATAAGCAGCATATCGGCATCGGCCCGCTCGCCGTGAATTTTCTTGAGTTCTTTCTCAAACGTCTTGCCATCCTGAATGGTATCTGTATTGAGTTTGTGCTGCCGGTTTTCTTTAGCGTCCTTATCTGCTTTAAATTTCTTTAACTCCTGGACATCAACATGCCCCTTGCCAACGCGGTAGAAGAAATCATTAACGGTCTTAGACCCAAAATAAGCCCGAAGCTGATTCAGTGTTTCATTGGACATATCCACCCGCAGCGTCTTCAGCTTTTTGGCAACCATATCGCGGCCGTCGGTGATGTAGCGCTTGTTCTCCTCTTTGATGAGGTCCTTGATCTTCGTCCTGGCTTTGGAGGTAACCACAAACCGGAGCCAGTCTTCGTTGGGCTTCTGCTTGTTGGAAGCAATGATCTCGACCTGGTCGCCATTGTGGAGCACGTGGCTGAGGGGTACCAGCGTGTTGTTCACCTTGGCGGCCATACAGCGGGCTCCGATCTGGGTGTGGATCTCAAATGCGAAGTCGAGGGCGGTGGCCCCCCGCTGCAATACCTTCAGGTCACCTTTAGGGGTAAAAACAAAAACTTCTTCGCTGTACAGGTTGCTGCGGAAATCATCCAGAAACTCAATGGCCCCTGTTTTATCGCCATGGCCGGCCGTTTCGAGCATTTCGCGCACCTGGCTGATCCAGGTCTCAATGCCCTGGCCGGTATGCGTTTCATTCCCTTTATATTTCCAGTGGGCGGCATAGCCCTTCTCGGCAATCTCGTTCATGCGGGCCGACCGGATCTGCACCTCTACCCACTGACCGGATTTACTCATGACCGTCGTATGCAGCGACTCGTATCCGTTGGCGCGGGGAGTGCTGATCCAGTCTTTCAGCCGGTCGGGATTGGGTTTATAATGATCCGTGACGACTGAATACGCCTGCCAGCACGCGGCTTTTTCGCTTTCCTGAGGAACATCCACGACGACCCGTACGGCAAACAGGTCATAGATTTCCTCAAATGGCTTCTTTTGTTTATTGAGCTTATTCCAGATTGAATAAATCGATTTGGGCCTGCCTTTAACCACAAACGACATTCCGGTTTCGGCCAGATCGCGTTCAATCGGTTCAATAAACTTAGCAATAAACTTATCGCGGGCCGCCTTGGTCTCCCGGAGCTTCCGGGCAATATCCTTGTAGGTTTCCGGCTCAACGTATTTCAGGTAAAGGTCTTCCAGCTCAGTTTTGATGGCGTAAAGGCCGAGCCGGTGCGCCAGCGGAGCATAGATATAAATTGTCTCCGACGCAATCTTCAGCTGCTTGTCGCGGGGCATGGAGTCGAGCGTCCGCATGTTGTGGAGCCGGTCGGCCAGTTTCACCAGAATCACGCGAACATCATCCGACAACGTCAGCAGCATTTTCCGAAAGTTTTCGGCCTGCTGCGAAGTGCCGTATTCGAAAATGCCGGAAATTTTGGTTAGGCCGTCGATGATCTTCGCGATCTTCGGTCCAAACATCCGTTCAATATCCGCGATAGTGGCATCGGTATCTTCAACGACATCGTGCAGCAGGGCCGCCACGATGGCGGTGGTGCCTAAACCAATCTCCTCAACAGCAATCTGAGCCACCGCCAACGGGTGGTAGATGTATGGCTCTCCTGACCGCCTACGCATGTTCTTGTGGGCGTCTAGGGAGGTATTAAACGCTTTTTTTATGAGTTTGGCGTCGTTGTCTTTCAGTAGAGGTTTGGCGGCCCGTAACAGGCGCCGGTAGCGTTTCAGTATTTCTCTGCGCTCCTGTTCAAGATCAATAACGGGTTCCGCAGCTGCATTCATGGGGTAGGTCATTCGGACAATACGTCTCAGTTGTACTCATTACTAATATAACAAATAAATCATAGCCCCAATTACTAAACGGTAAAAAATAAAAAGGTATAGGCTGATGCTTTGCTCTAATCAAACTTCTTTTTACTTTTGCACTCCGAAATTTAGTAGGCAGTGCTCAGTAGGCAGCCGGCAGTCTCCAGTGGGCAGATTGCAGAAGGCAGTCTACCGAAAAATGCAGAGAAGCAATTGCCGACTGCAACCTGCCCACTGCCAACGCAAAAAGCGGGCGTGGCGAAATTGGTAGACGTGCCAGACTTAGGATCTGGTGCCGCAAGGCATGGGGGTTCGAGTCCCTCCGCCCGTACGAAGTCTTTGAATGGTTGAATGATTGAATGGTTGAATTGAGTCCGTCGATTGATTCAATCATTCTATCACTCAATCATTTTTTTATTTAAAACGGATACGATTGTGGATATCGCACTAGAAAAAGCCAGCGAAACCAATGCTTCGCTGAAGATCAAACTGACACCGGAAGACTACAAACCGGAAGTCGATAAAAAGCTGAAAGACTATGGCCGTAAAGTGGCCATGAAGGGCTTCCGTCCCGGCAAGGTGCCCGCTTCGCTGATTCAGAAAATGTACGGCAAGAGCATCCTGGTTGATGAAATTAATAACCTGCTCAGCCGGACGGTCAGCAGCTATATCCGCGACAATAAATTACAGGTGGTCGGCGACCCGATCCCGAACCGTGAGCAGGCCGACGCCATTGACTGGGATAATCAGTCAGAATTTGAGTTTAAATACGATCTCGGTCTGGCTTCTGATTTCGAGGTGTATTTTGACCAATTACCAGCTGTCCCTAATTACCAGATTGAGGCCGGTGATAAGGAGCTGAACGAAACCATCGAGAACCTGCAGAACCAGTTCCACGGCCACGAACATGCCGAAGAAGCCGCCGAAGGCGACATGCTGTACGGTGAGCTGACCCAGGAGCGGGCGGAAGGCGAACCCTTCTCTACCAAAACCGCGCTGCCGCTGAACAAAGTAGCCGAAGATGCGCTGCCGCAGTTTATCGGCAAGAAAAAAGGCGACACGCTTACATTCGATATTCAGGCTGCGTTTCCGGATGAAAAAGACCGGGCGCTGGCTACGGGCGTAAAAGGTGAAGAAGCTGCTGAATTACAGGGCGAGTTTACCTTCACAGTGGAAGATATCACGCGTAACAAACCCGGCGAACTGAACCAGGAGTTCTTTGATAAAGTGCTGGGTGCCGGCAATGTTGAGAATGAAGAGCAGTTCCGGACGAAGGTGCAGGAAATTATCGGTGGCAACTACGAGCGCGAAGCCAATACGCTGCTGCGCTTTACCATTGAAAAGACCCTGCTGGAGAATATTCCCATCACGTTGCCAGACGAGTTTCTGAAGCAGTGGCTGCTGGAGGTAAACGAAGGTAAATTTACACCGGAGCAGGTTGAGGAGCAGTATGATGACTTCACCCGCTCGGTGAAGCTGCAACTCATCAAGAACAAAATTGCCGAACAGGCCGACATTAAGGTTGATTTTGAAGAGGTAATGGGCGTAACCCGCCAAATGGTACGGGAGCAGTTCGGTTTCTACGGCGATGATAGCCAGATGAGCGAAACCATCGACCGCATCGCCCGCAATTACCTGATGGACGATAAAAACAATGGCCAGAACTACACCAATATGTTCAACCGCGTGTACGACGACAAGGTGATTGAATACGCCAAGACCCAGTTGGACATTCAGCCGCAGACCGTAACGCTGGAGGAGTTTAAAGAACTCGCAGCCGCCAATAACAATCGCTAATTGTGAGGGCCAGCAGTAATGCTGGCCCTTTCTTTTTTAAGTCTTTTTGTTTCGGAGAACGTTTACTGGGCAGAAGTCTGGATGGTAATTCGTGTGGCGTAATTTAGTATCTTTAAGTCTAACTCAACCGGAAAAAGCCATGATCTCAAATCCAACCGCCAACCCCGCCCTGCCGACGCACCTGCAAACCGTGGAGGAGTTTGAGCAGTGGCAGAAGCAACCTGGCAATGATGGCAACTTCGAGTTCGTCCGGGGGCGTATCATTCCTAAATCCATGAAACAGGACGAGATTGACATTGTAGCCTTTCTTCAGAGTCAGTTTTTAAGAACTTCTGCTGCCCAGGCCAGACACCTGCTTATGCCTGAGGCTGATTCGTATGTGGACGCCACCCGTAAGCGCATTCCCGACCTGACCTACTTTACCGCTGAGCAACGGCAGGCGATCCGGCGCGGTGAGCGCGTCAACACGCTTTTTGCCATTGAGATCCTTTCAGACTCGGAGAGCCACCAGGATGTGCTGGACAAGATTCAGGATTGTTTCGACGGCGGAGCGCAGTTGGTCTGGTACATCGTTGTTCCCAAACACCAGAAGATTTACGCGTACACTTCACCCGACAACGCCACTGTGTTTAAAGGTCAGCAAACGATCTCGGCCGCGCCTGTGCTGCCGGACTTTCAGTTTACGGTTGCCGACCTGTTTGCGTAAGCATTCAGTGGTTTGACTGGATTACTTGAACCCAATCCGTTCCCGTTCGCGGGGCAGCTCCACGTCGGTGCCGATAGCCCGGACCAGGTCAAGCATAACCCGCTCCTCGTATTTGCGCTTCCAGTGCTCAGCATCCAGCCGCAATTTATCCAGTTCAATCTGTTGTTTTTCCAGTCTTAAGCGCAGGGTTTCCAATTCGTGCCGTGTCTCGTTATCGAGTACCTCTACCGGCTGCGCGGTAATGGCTTCTTCGGTCAACAGTTCGGTTACCGACAGGTTCAGCACATCCGCAATTTGCTCTAAGCGGCTCAGGGTCAGTTCGGTTTTACCGCGTTCAATGTCGCCGTAGGCAGTGGTGGACAGATTCAGCAGATCTGCCATATTCTCCTGAGAATAACCCCGTTGCAGGCGCAGCAGCCGGATGCGTTCTCCTGGTAAGCGGTGGGTAGTTTTCGTCTTCATCTCAAGTCCAGTCGATAAAATCTTAACTCATACCGACAAGCATTTTTGTCAGGATCATGCATTTTTGTTGAAACTATATGTTTAACCAACATTTGTCTATTTTCGTTGCCAAATAAACAGAGAACTCAAGCATGAATTACGGACAGGAATTCCGCAAATACGCCGTTCATCACCTCGGCATGAACGGCCTGACGGTGGACGGTTACGTAAACCACACCGTTGAAAACATGACCCGCGCCGTGATCGAAGAGCGGCCGATGAACTTCCGGGAGGTTGACGTTTTTTCGCGTCTGATGGCCGACCGGATCATCTTTATGGGTATGGGTGTCGACGATAACATCGCCAACATTGTGGTGGCGCAGTTACTTTTTCTGGAGTCGGCCGACCCGAAGAAAGACATTCTGATGTATATCAACAGCCCCGGTGGCTCGGTATATGCCGGTCTGGGTATTTATGATACCATGCAGTACGTCCGGCCCGACGTGGCTACCGTCTGTACCAGCTTAGCGGCCTCTATGGGTGCCGTGTTGCTGGCGGGTGGTGCAGCCGGCAAGCGGTCGTCGCTGCCGCACGCCCGGATCATGATTCACCAGCCTTCTGGTGGTGCGCAGGGTCAGTCGGTCGATATTGAAATTACGGCCAAGCAGATTGTCCTGCTGCGTCGCGAGTTGTACGACATTCTGGCACAGCATACCGGCAAAACCTTCGAGCAGATCGAAAAAGATTCCGACCGCGATTACTGGATGAAAGCCGACGAAGCCAAGGAATACGGCCTGATCGATGAAGTACTGCGCCGGGATCGGCCGGCAACTACGTAATCGGTTTGGTAAACTGTTAGCCACATAATAAATTTGCTCTTCCGATACGACCTGGGGAAACTCAGGTCGTATTTTTTTGTTATATCAACTGCAACAATAGATTGCAAACGGGGTTTATTTTTGCATTTCGAACCAGCTTATTAATCCTATATAGAATGCCACAAATCAACTGCTCGTTCTGCGGACGACGTAAAAATGAAGTAGTCCTGCTGCTGTCGGGTATCGACGCCCACATCTGCAACTACTGCATTGAGCAAGGTCACCAGGTAGTGCTGGAGGAAACAAAGCCGCGTCAGAATGAAACTACGGCCGAGGCCTCGTTTAATCTGATCAAGCCTATTGAGATGAAGAAGTACCTGGACCAGTACGTCATTGGACAGGACGAGGCCAAAAAGGTGATGACCGTGGCGGTGTATAACCACTACAAGCGCCTGATGCAGCCCAAGACGGATGATGAGGTAACGATTGAAAAGTCGAACATCATCATGGTAGGCGAAACCGGAACCGGTAAAACCTACCTGGCCCGGACCGTCGCCAAAATCCTGCAGGTACCCTTCTGCATCGCCGATGCAACCGTAATTACCGAAGCCGGATACGTTGGGGAAGATGTTGAAACCATTCTGACCCGGTTGCTGCAGGCGGCCGACTACAACGTAGAAGCGGCCGAGCGGGGTATTGTGTATATTGATGAGATAGACAAGATCGCCCGCAAATCGGATAATCCATCCATCACCCGCGACGTCAGCGGAGAAGGTGTTCAGCAGGCTCTGCTGAAACTGCTGGAGGGCTCCGTCGTGAATGTGCCGCCCCAGGGAGGCCGCAAGCATCCCGACCAGAAACTGATTGCGGTGAATACCGAAAATATTCTGTTCATCTGCGGGGGAGCCTTCGACGGCATCGAACGGCATATTGCCAAGCGGATCAACACCCGGCCGATTGGTTTCTCCGGCGACCGTCGCCTGAACGAAACCTTCGAGAAAGGTCACCTGATGCGGTACGTGTCGGCGCAGGATCTGAAGTCGTTCGGCCTGATTCCGGAACTGATCGGCCGTCTGCCGGTCTTGACCTACCTGGAGCCGCTGAGCGAGAACGCGCTGCTCCGCATTCTGACCGAACCGCGTAACGCGCTGACCAAGCAGTACGAAAAACTCTTTAATATGGAGGGGATTAAGCTGTACTGGGATGATAGCGCGCTGGAGTATATTGTGGACCAGGCGATGCAGTACAAACTGGGTGCCAGGGGTTTGCGGTCTATTTGCGAATCGATCATCACCGATGCCATGTTTGAGCTGCCTTCCGACGAGAATACCAAAGAATTTACTATCACGCGGCAGTATGCCATGGACAAATTTGGTAAGTCAACGTTACACCTCTTAAAATCAGTAGCTTAACTGAAAGTTTGATCAGGTAAATACCGAAAGAAGATGAAAAAGCCTACCTGCATACAGGTAGGCTTTTTCATTGGCTCAGATTTTTATCTGTTTTTTTCATTTGTTTCTAACAAAGTGTATGTTTAGGCGTTCATGCAAAAAACCAATGTCCAACCAAAAAACCATGTGTAGCATGAGAACCTTGACTAAGAATGCTTTTTTTGCTCTCGCCACAGCCGCTTTACTGAGTGCCTGCAGCCGTCCGTACGCTACGTTCCAGAGAACACAGCACGAGAACTTCCACGCGCAGAAAGTAGAAGCCGTGGCTGCTCCGGTGCAGGCTGAGGTACAGGTTGCCCAGGTAACGGAATCGGCTACGGTCGCTGCTCCGGTACAGGCCGAGGTAGTACAGCCTGTCGCAGTCCAGCCTGAAGCGCTGGCGTCGGTAGAGAATAAAGCCGTTGCCAGTAAGAAGCTGGAAAAGCGGATGGCAAAGGTACAAAACCTGCTGGCCGTAGCCGCTGAGAAACAGGCCCTGTCGCCAACAGCAACCAACGCTCCCCAAAAGTTGAATATGGTGGAGAAGATGCTGCTGAAGAAGATCGACAAGAAGATCAAAGACAAAATGGGCCCGGATGCGACCAACGCACTGAACTCTAACATCCGTATTGGTCTGATTCTGCTGCTTGCGGCAATCGTACTGGCGCTGATTCCGGGTCTGTGGTGGCTGTCGACCATTGCCGGTGTAGCGGGCGTTGTATTTATCGTACTGGGTCTGATCAATATGGCTTAGCGACCTAAGCGTATGCCGGACAAACCAGTACTGGTATTGATTCACGGACACGGCGTAGATGCTTCCCTCTGGGACGGCCTCTACGCCGTTCTGTCTTCTGAATACCCCATCATCAAGCCGGATTTTTCCGGGCTGACCAGTCACGACACCGTTGAAGCCTATGCCGAAGAGTTGTATAGTCTGCTGATGGGGGCGGGGGGTAAGCAATGTGTCCTGATTGGTCATTCCATGGGCGGGTATATTGCCCTGGCGTTTGCCGACGCTCATCCCGAGATGCTGCTGGGCCTTGGGCTGTTTCATTCGACGGCGTTTGCCGACGATGAAGACCGGAAAGCTAAACGGCAGCAGGCAATTGAGAAACTGGAAAACGAAGGTAGTCGGGCCTTTATTGAGGATGTCGTGCCTAAGATGTTTGCCGACTCGAATCAGGAACGGATGGCCGATACGCTTCGTCAACTGGTCAACAAAAGCAGTGCGATACCGGCTGAGGCTCTGGTTGCCGGTATCAAAGCGATCCGCAGCCGTCCTGACCGGACGCATGTGTTGAAAAACGCCCGCTATCCGGTACTGCTGATTGTTGGACGGCAGGATAACCTGGTGCCGTTTGATAAAAGCCAGGCGTTGTTCGATATGCCGGCCGATGCTGAGACGCTGGTCCTGGAAAACTCCGGACACCTGGGTATGATTGAGCAGCCGGCAGAAACCACTCAGGCTATTCAGGAATTTTTGAGGAGAGTTGAACCGCAATGACCAGGAATCAGACACTGGGGTTACGCCGACACCGAAAACTGAAATACCGACAGAGGCTGTATGGCCTCTTTTTTCGTTTTTGAACAACCTAATTGCGGGTTATTGACTAAACTTGCAACATTATTCGACAGTCGCTGCCATCTTTTTAAACGGCGAAAGCTACGTAACGCATGTCACAATTATTTAATGTATATCCGCTGTACGATATTGAGCCGGTAAGGGCGTCAGGGAGTTATCTGTGGGACAGCAAAGGCGACCGGTATCTGGATCTCTACGGAGGCCATGCCGTCATCTCCGTCGGCCATACACATCCTCATTACGTACAGGCGCTGACGGAGCAGCTAAACCGGATTTCTTTCTACTCCAACTCGGTTCACATTCCGCAGCAGCAGGAACTGGCCGACAAACTGGGATCGCTATCGGGGTATCCTGATTTTGCCCTGTTCCTGTGCAACTCCGGTGCCGAAGCCAACGAAAATGCGCTGAAGCTGGCGTCGTTTCATACTGGCCGGACGCAGGTCGTCGCTTTTCGCAAAGGCTTTCACGGCCGTACCGCCGGGGCGGTAGCGGCTACCGACAACCCGGCCATTGTTGCGCCGGTCAACTTTAATCAGCATGTGACGTTCCTGCCCTATAACGATGTAGAAGCGGCCAGAGCAGCTATTACCGATCAGACCTGCGCGGTAATTATTGAAGGTATTCAGGGCGTGGGTGGTATTCATGTAGCTACCGATGCTTTTCTTCAAATGCTGCGGCAGCGCTGTGACCAGACCGGGGCGGTGCTGATTCTGGATGGGGTGCAGTGTGGCTATGGCCGGTCGGGGCGGTTCTTTTCGCACCAGTTCAGCGGCATTGAGCCGGATCTGATCACGATGGCCAAAGGCATGGGTAATGGTTTTCCGATTGGTGGCGTGCTGATTTCACCGAAATTTAAAGCCAGCTACGGGCTGCTGGGGACTACCTTCGGCGGCAATCACCTGGCCTGTACGGCGGCTATTGCGGTGCTGGATATTATGAGGGATGAGAACCTGATGGAGAATGCCACCCGGATGGGTAACTACCTGATGGATGGTATCGGGCAGCTTGGCGGTTATAAAGAACTGCGGGGCCGGGGACTGATGATTGGCATTGAGTATGATTTCCCGGTGGAGACGTTGCGGAACACGCTGTTGTTTGAGCATCATATCTTTACGGGCGTGGCGGGTAAAAATACAATCCGGCTCCTGCCTTCACTGGCTATCGGGAATGAGGAGGCTGATTTGTTTCTGGAGGCATTGAGCAAAGAGGTAAAGGTTACTCTTTAAATTAACCCGTTAACCCAGTCACATGTCATCTGTTTCTTTGCGCCTTTGCTGTATACAATGACCAACTTCATTTCACTTTCCGACGTCACCGATCTGAACGCCCTCATCCAGGAGGGGCTCTCTGTCAAAAAGAATCCCTTTGCCGATCAGGCGCTGGGAAAGAACAAGACCATTGGTCTGATCTTCTTCAACTCCAGCCTTCGCACCCGGCTTAGCACCCAGAAAGCGGCTCAGAACCTCGGCATGAACGTCATGATCATGAACGTTGGGCAGGACAGCTGGGGGCTGGAGATGGAAGAGGGTACCGTCATGAACGCCGATAAAGCCGAACACGTCAAAGAAGCAGCGGCCGTGATTGGCCGTTACTGTGACATGATTGGCATCCGGGCGTTTGCTGAACTGAAAGATCGGGAAAAAGACTACCGGGAGCAGGTGATGACCCAATTTCAGAAATACGCGGGCGTTCCTATCGTCAACCTCGAATCGGCTACCCGCCATCCGCTGCAATCGCTGGCCGACTGCATCACCATCGAAGAGTTCAAAGTGAAACGGCGGCCGAAGGTGGTACTGACCTGGCTGCCCCACTTTAAACCGCTGCCGCAGGCCGTGGCAAACTCATTCTGCGAGTGGATGAATCGCATCGATGTTGACCTGGTCGTGACGCATCCGGAAGGGTACGAGCTGGCACCAGCCTTTGTTGGTAACGCCTGCGTAACGCACAACCAGGAGGAGGCCTTTGAAGGTGCCGATTTCATTTACGGCAAAAACTGGTCGTCGTACACGCACTACGGACAGGTGCTGACGCAGGACCCGTCCTGGATGATGACCATGGAAAAATTGCAATTGACCGACAACGGTAAGTTTATGCACTGCCTGCCCGTGCGACGGAACATGAAAGTAACCGATGAGGTACTGGACAGCCCGCAGTCGCTGGTCATTGAGCAGGCTGCCAACCGGGAGTGGTCGGCGCAGGCCGTTTTGAAAACGATCCTGACAAATTTATAACGACTGAACCGGCTTTCGTACCACCTTTATGCATAACCTGACCGTTATTAAGATCGGAGGAAACGTCATCGACAACCCCGACGCCCTGAAACAATTTCTGACCAGTTTCGCCCAGATCAGGGATCACAAAATTCTGATTCACGGAGGAGGCAAGGTAGCGACACAAGTGGCCGACAAACTGGGGGTGCCTACGACCATGGTCGACGGCCGGCGCATCACCGATCAGCCCATGCTTGATGTCGTGACGATGGTGTATGGCGGCCTGGTAAATAAGCAGATTGTGGCGAAACTACAGGCGCTGGAGGTTAACGCCATCGGCCTGACAGGCGCTGATGCCAGTACTGTGCTGGCGAAGAAGCGGGCGGTAGGTGAAATCGACTACGGTTTTGTGGGAGATATAGTCGAAGTTGACTCCGGGCAGATTCAGTACATGCTGCGTCAGAAACTGGTACCTGTTTTTGCGCCGTTAACGTATGATGAGGAAGGTAACCTGCTCAACACCAACGCGGATACCATGGCTTCGGCTATCGCCGTCGATATGGCACACAAGAACACGGTAACGCTGGTGTACTGCTTCGAGAAAAAAGGTGTGTTGTCGGAGCCGGCCAACGACGACAGTGTAATTACTTCGCTGACCCCTGATCTGTACGAAACGCACAAAGCGGCCGGGGTCATCAACAAAGGCATGATTCCCAAGCTCGACAATGCCTTTAATGCCCTGCGCAATGGCGTCACTAAAGTCATTATCTGTCATGCCGATCAGGTGGTACAGGCCGTGACACAGGGTGGGGCCGGTACCACACTGACACTCTCCTGAACTATCAGGCCCTGATAACCCGGCGAATACCCAGCAGACGCTTCTGGTAATAACTCACACTTAGCCAGTCGTACCGGACGCCTTTGTGGGTAATGGAGTGGATGAACCGGATGCGGCCTTTTTTTACTTCTGTGACGATGCCTACGTGCTGAATCTGATTTCCCTTATTGATCTTCCCCCGAAAAAAGATCAGATCACCCGGTCTGGCCTTTTCTTTTTTTACCGAAACTCCCACTTTCCCCTGCTGCCAACTGGCGCGCGGGAGCCGGATGCCGAAGCGCTGGAAGCAGTATTTGGTGAATCCGGAGCAGTCGAAGCCCCTGGGTGTAGAGCCGCCCCAGACGTAGCGGACAGACACATACTTGTGGGCAAATTTAGTAACGTGGGGCGTCGTTGGCTTAGCCTGAATAGACGCGGACAAACATACAGCCGCAAAGGCTGACAAGAGAAGTTTTCTCGCCTTCAATGATAGATTAAGTCAAGTTACGGTGCCCAAAAGTAGGCCCTGAATCCCGGCAGGCCAAACACATGAAGACTTAATTACTCAGGGGCGCGATGAGGATTTTCGCTTACCTTTTGTTTGTGCAGCTTTTTGTGTCTTGATTTTCAGGATGTTATGTCGATATGTGGAAGCAGAAAAATTGTTTAAAAAATTTCGATAAATCTATAGGCTAAAAGGGGTTTTGCGTTGGGCTGACTGGCCGTATGGGCCACTTAATAGGTAAAACGCTATGCTCAACACCCGGAGGGGTTATACCGGAAATCTCCAACGCGACAAGATCTGTGAAAGCATTTGACGTAATCATTGTTGGCAGCGGCATCAACTCCCTCACCGCCGGGGCCATTTTATCAAAACAGGGTAAGAAAGTTGCCATTTTCGAACGCAATCACTGGCTCGGTGGTAATATCCTGACGGACGAAACGGTATTTCCCGGCTTCAGGACCGATGTGCTCTCCGCGTATCATACCTTGTTTGTGACCGGACCGGCTTATCAGGAATGTAAAGACGACCTGACGGCCCATGGATTGCGCTATCGGAATACCCCGGTTCCGACGGCGTCTATTGTTCCGGGCCGCGCTGCCGGCGATGCCAGAAGCATACTCTTTTATACGGACCGGCAGCGAACTATTGAGGAAATCAACCGGCATACCCCCGGCGATGGCGATTTGTTTGGTACACTGCTCGACGAATTTCAGGAATTGTACGCCGACCTGGTTATAAATACCTTAACCAGTGATGTCAGAGGCTGGGATGCGGTCAAACTGGGTACGAAGGGTATGTTTTCATTGGGGCCGTCCAACTCACTGGAACTGCTGGGGATGGCCATGCGGTCGGCGCGGATATGGCTGGATATGAATTTTAAGGGTGAAATGACCAAAGCATTGCTGGCACCGTGGGTGTTACACCTGGGTCAGAGTCCCGATGATGCTACCTCGTCGCTAATGATTCAGGTCGTTTTCTCATTGCTGGAGAAAGTTGGTCTGCCTATGCCCGAAGGCGGGGGTAGTCGCATGGCCGAAGCCTGGATAAAAATCATCCGGGATCACGGTGGGGTATTGTTCACCCGGGCCCAGGTGGATTCGATTACCGTCGAAAACGATAAAGTAACCGGTGTATTGGTCAATGGCGAACGGGTTGGCGCCGACTATGTCCTGGCCAACGTAACGCCTACCCAGCTATACGGCCAATTAATCCACAAAGACCTGGTGCCGGCCGCTATCAGTCGCGAAACCCGGGAGTACCGCTATGGTCGGGGCGATTTTGTCATTCATCTGACACTCGACGCTCCTCCACACTGGCCTGATGATCGCCTGCTAGAAGCGGGGGTGATACACATTACTGATGGGCTCGACGGTTTAAGCCAATCCTGTGTTGACGCATCCCGGCAGGTCCTGCCACACTGGCCAACGCTGACGCTTGGGCAGCATATGGCAGTAGATCCTTCCCGTGGTCCCCAGGGAACGTGGATTCTGTCGGTTCAGGCGCAGACGGTACCCAACGTACCCGTCGGTGATGCGGCCGGGCAGATTACCATTACCAACGGCTGGACTGATGACGTTAACGAAGCCTATGCCGACCGGATCATTGACCAGATTGAAGCGGTGGCTCCCGGATTCAGGCGGCAGATCACTGACCGGCTGATTATGTCGCCTACCCGGCTTAACGAACTGAATCCGAATATGGTAGGCGGAGATATTTATTCAGGAGCCTGCACCATTGACCAGTTTCTGATCTGGCGGCCGTTTAAGCGGATGATGCCGCACGAAACACCCTTTGCCAACCTTTTTCACATTGGAGCCTCCACGCACCCTGGTCCCGGATTGGCCGGCACATCGGGCTATCTGGTGGCAAAAGGCATACACTGAGAAACGATATTATCAGTAATCTTCAGCCTGACTTAGGTATGTAGGACTGCTTTTTGTCTTTACTGAGTATAAGCAGTCCGTTCAATGAATCAGTTATCAGAAAAAACGTCAGGTAACCAGGTTGCAAGCCTCTTCAGTTTAACCGAAAAAGTAATTGTAGTAACAGGGGGCACCGGCATTCTGGGTGGGTCGTTTTGCCAGGGCATCTGCGAGGCCGGCGGTCGCGTTGTGCTGCTGGGCCGCAACCGTGAAGTGGGCGAGGAGCGTACGGAGCAGCTGCGCCAGGCAGGGGGCGATGTCCTGTTTATCCAGGCCGATGTACTTAATGAAGACGAACTGAACCAGGCCTGCGAGGAAGTGCTGCAAACATACGGCCGCATTGATGGGCTGGTCAACGGAGCCGGTGGTAATATTCCGCAGGCAGTTATTGGCCCCGACCAGGATATTTTTCAGGTAAACCTGCCCGCGCTGAGGCAGGCATTCGACCTTAATCTCTACGGCACTATTCTGCCTACTGTCGTCTTCGGCAGGCACCTGACCGAAAAGGGGGGCAGCATCGTTAATATTTCTTCCATGGCGGCTCAGACGGCTATTACCCGGGTTTTGGGGTACTCCATGGCTAAAGCGGCCGTCGATAATTTTACCCGCTGGATGTCGGTGGAGCTGGCGCAGCGGTACGGCGACAAAATCCGCATGAATGCCATTGCCCCCGGCTTCTTTGTCACGCACCAGAACCGGCGGCTGCTCACCAACGAAGACGGCACGTATACCGCCAGGGGTGAGGCCGTAATCCGCAATACCCCCTACAAGCGATTCGGCGAACCAGACGAACTGATCGGAACACTGATCTGGCTGCTGAGCGATGCATCGCGGTTTGTCAGTGGCGAGGTGATCTGCGTTGATGGCGGCTTTCATATTTTCTCCGGTGTATAGGCCGGTCCGGTAAGTCTCTCTGTCTCTTTACAATAATTATTACGTAACCAACCTCTATTTATGACATCACAATCTATTGGCCGTTACCGCTGGACGATTTGTGGTCTTATCTTTTTTGCGACGACCATAAATTACCTGGACCGGGTTGTTATCAGCCTTTTAAAGCCAAATCTGGAGAAAGACTTTAACTGGACCGAAACGGACTATTCCAACCTGGTCGTGGTGTTCCAGGCTGCCTATGCCTTAGGGATGCTGGGGATCGGCCGGATTATCGATAAGGTGGGTACAAAAACCGGATACGCCATTTCACTGACTTTATGGAGTATTGTGGGCATGGCTACTGCTCTTGCCAAGACGACTTTTGGGTTCGGTATTGCACGGGCGGCCCTTGGCTTAAGTGAAGCCGGGAACTTCCCGGCCGCCATCAAAACGGTTGCCGAGTGGTTCCCCAAGAAAGAGCGGGCACTGGCTACGGGTATCTTCAACTCCGGCACCAACGTGGGGGCTATCCTGGCTCCGCTGACGGTGCCGTTTATTGCCGATAACTGGGGTTGGCAGTGGGCGTTTATCCTGACCGGGGCGACCGGTATTATCTGGCTGGTACTCTGGCTGACGATTTATGATACGCCGGCCCGGCACAAAAACGTGACAACCGAAGAGCTTAATTACATCAACAGTGATGTTGACGAGCGGGCCGAGGAAGAAGCTTCAGCCGGTGAGAAAGTTTCCTGGTTCAGGCTGCTGACCTTCCGCCAGACCTGGGCTTTTTTCTTTGGTAAGCTGCTGACCGACCCAATCTGGTGGTTCTATCTGTTCTGGCTGCCGGCCTTTCTGAAAGCCGAATACGGCCTTCAGGGTACAGACATGGCCCTGCCCGTTGCACTGGTCTATACTATTGCCAGTGTGGGGAGTATCTTTGGTGGCTGGTTGCCGCTGAACCTGATTAAGAAGGGCTTTCCGGTATTTCGGGCCCGGAAGACGTCTATGTTTATTTACGCTTTGTGTGCGTTGCCTGTCGTTTTTGCCCAGTGGCTGGGTAGCATGAACCTGTGGCTGGCGGTGCTGATTATTGGCTTTGCGGCCTCGGCTCACCAAGCCTGGAGCGCTAATATTTTTACGACGGTGTCGGATATGTTCCCCCGCCGGGCCGTGGCTTCGGTAACGGGTATCGGTGGTATGGCCGGAGCGTTTGGTGGTATTTTCATTGCCCGCTTAGCGGGGCAGTTATTTGACTATTACAAAGGCCAGGGCCATATTGAAACCGGCTATTATATCATGTTTATTATCTGCGGTTTCGCTTATCTCACGGCCTGGACCGTTATGCATTTTCTGGTACCTAAGTTTAAGATTGTGAATTTTTCCGGAGCACCAACGCCGGAGCCGGTTTCCTAAGTAGCCTGATGCAAAAGGGCTGAAGAGTAGATTACCGACTTTTCAGCCCTTTTTTATACACTGAGCGGAACTCCCTAACATCCTGAACCATGCAAGACAATAAAAAAACTGGTGTTTCAAGAAGAGATTTTCTGAACACAGCCGCCAAAGGAGCCTTGTCGACGGCAATCCTCAGCGGGTTCCCAACTATAGTGCCAGCCTCGGTATTTGGCAAGAATGCGCCCAGCAACCGGATTAATGTGGGGGCCATCGGTACCGGCCGGATCTCCCGCGACCACGATATGCCGGGCGTGTGGCAGTACGACAATGCTCTGATTATGGCGGTATGCGACGTAGACAGCAATCGCGCAAACGACGCTAAAAAGCTGGTGAATGGAGTCTATGCCAAGAAAACCGGCAAGGATTATGACGGTGTTCGGGTGTATACCGATTACCGGGAGTTACTCCAGAACAAAGATATTGATGCCGTACTGATCAGTACGCCTGATCACTGGCACGCACCCATCGCTATTCATGCGGTAGAAGCCGGGAAGGATGTTTACATGCAGAAACCGGCGTCACTAACGATTGCCGAAGGCCGGGCTATGGCCGATGCCGTGAAGCGGTCGGGCCGGATTATGCAGATTGGAAGCCAGCAGCGTTCGTCTCCGCAGTTCCGGTATGCCGCCGAACTGGTGCGTAACGGCCGCATAGGGCAGTTGAAGAAGGTCTACGTGGGTCTGCCCGGTGATCCGGCGGGCGACGAAGAGCCTCAAATGCCAGTTCCGAAGAACCTCAATTACGATATGTGGCTGGGTACCACACCGGAGGTATACTATACCGAAAAACGTGTGCATCCGCAGGTCGGCTACGACCGGCCGGGCTGGCTGCGCTGCGAGCAGTTTGGCGCGGGCATGATTACCGGCTGGGGCTCACACCATATCGACTGTTCGCACTGGGCCATGAACACCGAGTATACGGGTCCGGTTGAAATATGGGGTAAAGCTGATTTTCCGAAAAAGGGACTTTGGGATGTCCATGGTATCTTCCAGACCGAAGCCCTGTACGAAAATGGTGTCCATATGATCGTCAGCAATGAACTACCCAACGGCATTAAGTTTGAAGGTACAGAAGGCTGGATATTTGTGACCAGAGGGAATTACTCGGTAACCGCCAGTGATCCGGTGGCCAAGCAGGGAAACACCAAATCCCTGACGGCAAGTGATCCGAAGATCATTACCTCGGTTATCGGACCAAACGAAATTCATCTGCCTGTCAGCAAAGAGCACCACGGAAATTGGCTGGAGAGCGTTATCAGCCGTAAGGAGCCGATTGCACCGGCCGAAGTCGGTCACCGCTCATGCTCAGCCTGTCTGCTGCACCACGCAGCCATGAAGCTGAACCGCAAGCTCCACTGGGACCCGAAGAAAGAAGTGTTTAAGAATGACCCTGAAGCGAATAAATTACTGACTCGGACGCAGCGGGCCCCGTATGCGATCAAAGCCATTGCCAGTAGCAAAGTGAAGTAAAACCAACAACCTATGAAGTTTTTGTCTGTTGCGGCTCTTTTGGTTATGCCGGTAGTTTCTACAACGCTGTCTGTGCAGGCCCAAACCAGGGCAACCGGGAAGCCTGTCAAACTTATCACGCTCGATCCTGGGCATTTCCACGCGGCTCTGGTGCAAAAGAGTATGTATCCGGACGTCGATCCGGTGGTGCATGTATACGCGCCGGCCGGACCCGATCTGCAACTGCACCTGGATCGGCTTCAGACCTACAACGGTCGCCGGGAAAGTCCGACTACCTGGCAGGCGAAGGTATACACGGGTAAAGACTTCATGGAGAAAATGCTGGCCGCTAAGGCCGGTAATGTGGTCGTGATGGCGGGCAATAACCGGCTGAAGACGGATTATATTCATAAGGCGGTATCGGCTGGGTTCAACGTGCTGGCTGATAAGCCCATGGTGATCAATGCCGGTAATTTCGATAAGCTGAAGGATGCCTTTGCGGTAGCCGCCCGAAATAAGGTAATGCTGTACGACATCATGACCGAGCGCTTTGAGATTTCGACTATGCTCCAACGGGAGTTCTCCATGCTGCCGGATGTGTTCGGAACGCTGGAAAAAGGAACGCCCGATAACCCGGCCGTGACTAAGGAAAGCGTACACCACTTCTATAAGTACGTCTCCGGCAGCGTGCTGACGCGCCCGGCCTGGTTTATGGACGTAACCCAGCAGGGCGAAGGGATTGTCGACGTAACCACGCACCTGGTCGACCTGATCCAGTGGGAGTGCTTCCCGGATCAGATCATCGACTACAAAAAAGATATTAAGCTGACCGATGCCCGCCGGTGGACCACCGACATGACCCGCAGCCAGTTCAACGCCATTACCAAGCTGAACGGTTTTCCGGATTACCTCAAAAAAGATGTGGTGAAGGATAGTGTACTGAAGGTCTATAGCAACGGGGAGATCAACTACCAGGTTCGTGGCGTCAACGCTAAGGTATCGGTAGTCTGGGCGTACCAGGCACCCGAAGGGGCCGGCGACACCCACTACTCGATCATGCGGGGTACCAAAGCCAACCTGATCATTCGCCAGGGAGCCGAGCAGCAGTACAAACCGACGCTGTACGTGGAGCCGATTGCGGGCGGTGCGGCTTTCGAGTCCAGACTGATGGCTTCGCTGAAGACCGTTCAGCAGAAGTTTCCTGGTGTAGACCTGAAAAAGCTGGACAAAGGCTGGGAGGTTATCATTCCCGATTCGTACAAGGAGGGCCACGAAGCTCACTTTGCCCGGGTAATGGAAAATTTTCTGTCCTACCTGAAAGCGGGTAAGCTACCCGAATGGGAAGTGCCCAACATGATTGCCAAGTATTACACCACCACGCGGGCGCTGGAACTGGCGAAGCAAAACCAGCCTAC
Organism: Nibrella saemangeumensis; assembly: GCF_039541915.1. Lineage (NCBI taxonomy): Bacteria > Pseudomonadati > Bacteroidota > Cytophagia > Cytophagales > Spirosomataceae > Nibrella > Nibrella saemangeumensis. The sequence goes on along the minus strand of NZ_BAABHD010000029.1, from coordinate 385,863 downwards.
GGCGAGTGGGAAGTAAAGAGACCCCCAACCCCCTGACCAATCTAAAAACATGAAAGAAGATCAAGCTAACCGGCGCGATTTTTTGAAGCAGTCCGTTGCTTCGGCCGCTGGTCTGGTCGCTATGTCAGCCCTGCCCGGTGAGGTAACGGCTACCCCCAAACTCTACAGTGGTAAACCCCTTGTGCGCAACATCGGTCGAAACGTCAAAGCTGCCCGCATCCGGTTCGGTGTTATCGGCATCAATCATGGACACATCAACTCGCAGGTGGAAGCGGTACGGCGCGGGGGCGGTGAGTTTGTGTCTTTCTACGCCAAAGAACCCGACCTGGCGGCTGCCTTCGCCAAGCGTTTCCCCATGGCGAAGCAGGCCCGGAGCGAAAAGGAAGTGCTGGAAGATAACAGCATCCTGCTTATCCTGAGCGCCGGCATTCCGGATGAGCGGGCTCCGCTGGGTGTCCAGGTGATGCGCCATGGCAAAGACTACATGGTCGATAAGCCGGGTATCACCACGCTCGAACAACTGGCGCAGGTACGGAAGGTGCAGAAAGAGACCAAACGCATCTACTCGATCATGTACAGTGAGCGGCTGGAAAACCGGGCTACCGTTAAAGCCGGCGAACTGGTCAAGGCCGGAGCCATCGGCAAAGTTATTCAGACCATCGGCACCGGTCCGCACCGGATGAACGCCAAAACACGGCCCGAGTGGTTCTTCGACCGGCAGCGTTTCGGCGGTATAATCTGCGACATTGGTTCGCATCAGTTTGACCAATACCTGTTCTTTACCGGAACAACGAAAGCCGATGTGGTCGCGTCGCAGGTGGGTAATGTGCACCACCCGCAGTACCCGAAGTTTGAAGATTTTGGTGATGTTATGCTGCGCGGCAACGGTGGTATGGGCTACATCCGCGTCGACTGGTTTACCCCCGACGGACTCAATACCTGGGGTGATGGCCGACTGACCATCTTGGGTACCGATGGCTATATAGAACTGCGCAAGAACATAGATATTGCCGGCCGGAGCGGAGGAAATCACCTTTTCCTGGTGGATAATAAGGGTACCCAGTACATCGATTGCAGCAAAGAGCCGCTGCCCTACGGTGAGCAGCTTGTGGATGATGTGGTTAACCGGACCGAGACGGCCATGTTGCAGGAGCATTGTTTCCTGGCTACCGAACTGGCGCTGAAAGCGCAGCAGCAGGCTCAGAAAGTTAACCTTAAGGTGTAAGAAGCGATGACTAGAATTTTCACGACGTTACTGTTGGGATTTTGTCTGCTGACGATGGTCGCTAGCCGGCAGAAGCAGGCACCGGTTAACTGGAAAAAGGTAAAAGTGCTGGTATATACCAAAAACGGCAAGGGATACGTCCACGACAATATTCCATTTGCCGCAGCCGCTATCCAAAAGTTAGGACAGACGCACGGCTTCAGTGTGGATGTTTCGGACCAGCCGGCGGTATTTACCGAGGGCAATCTGAAGCAGTACACCATGCTGGTATTTCCCAGCACCAATAACGATGTATTCGACACCAACGACCAGCGGCTGGCGTTCCGGCGCTACATTGAGGCCGGCGGTGGCTTTGTCGGTATTCACTCCGTGATGGGCACTGAGCGGAACTGGACCTGGTTCAAACGGATGATGGGCGGCACCTTTGCCTGGCACCCCCGCTTTCAAAAGCTGAAAATTCACGTGCTCGACCCCAGTCACCCGTCGATGGAAGGCTTACCTAAAGTCTGGGAGAAAGAGGATGAGTGTTATTTTGCCAAGGAGATGTCGCCTGGTCCTACCGTGATCATGGCCCATGACCTGACGGTGCTTAACCCGGCAGATGCCGAAAAAATAACTCAGAATCGGGGATCTTATACCGAGTTATACCCGGCGGCCTGGTATTACAATTACGACGGTGGCTATACCTGGTGTACGGCGCTGGGACATCACAAAAACGACTACCAGGACCCGACATTCGTGCAGCATATTTTTCAGGGTATGCGCTATGTTGCCAGTCAGGTAAAGAAGGTGGATTTCGGCAAAGCTTACGCTACCTCGCACGAGATGGCTATTCAGTAGTGGTGGTCTGGCTTGTCTGGCTTAGCAGCGATACATGCTTTACCTTCATTTCCATGACACCGGCAATGGCGTGGGCGCGCATTTTGAGTTCATCGGCAATCTCACCCGTGAACAGCTCGTCAATGGTTTCGTAGAATAACTCTTTCCACCGGCCGAAGTGCTCGGCCGTCAGTGGATGCTTACGGGTCAGTAGCATGTGTACGCCCATCGGCTGCCCTTTGTAATTGCCGGTTCCCCAGACAATGTTCTCCCAGAAGTCGACCATATGGGGCAGGTGGGTATCCCAGTCGATATGGGCTACATCGTTGAAGATAAAACTGAGTTGCGGGTCCTGGCGTACCTTATCGTAAAAGCGGTATACCAGCCGCTGAATATCATCTCTGCTTTGAATCGGGACAGGCATAATGGCTATTGTTAAACGTAAATGATCGGTTGCCAGGCAACCAATACAAAAATACAGCGGTGGCTGGCCAAAAAAACTGACAAAAATCAGGTGCCGACCTGACGACACTCATTTTCTCCGGCTGCGGGCCTGCTGTTCCAGCCGCTGGTATACGTCCTGAAAATCGTCGCCCTCCGCCACGTCTGCCGTCAACTGGGGTATACTCTGCCGGCCGACGCGCATTAGCCAACGGGAGACCTCCATACCGGCCGTCATATACGCCAGCATCACCTGCCGGTAACTACCTGAAAAAAAGTCCCTTGTGCTTTCCAGATTGGTTAATTTCACTACGCGCTGGCGGCCGTGGGTATAGTAAAGCCACTCATCGCGAAAGTCGCGGTAGCGCTGCACACTGTCCAGCGAACCGGAGTGGTTCGGGGGCGTAAACCGGTAATCGACCATCATGGCCAATCCTTCGTTGAACCACTGCGGAATCTGCCGTTTTACGGTTAGCCAGCCCAACCGGGCAAACAATTCATCGTGGCAGAGTTCGTGGGCAATCACATCGATGTTATTACCATCGGGGCCCAGCACCAGAAACGACGTACCCCAGGGGGTTCCCAGGCTGCAGCCGGCCCCTTCGCCCCCGACGCAATACTGGTTATAATCTTCCGGTGTGCGGCAGTAGATCAAAACGGCCCGCCCCTGTAGTGGGCTCCAGTACCGGCGCAGGCGTTCGTGCGCCAGCTTTACGTTTTCGCGCAGTTGCTGCTGCTGGGGTGCTGGCGTCCCTTCGCTGATGTAGATTGTGCGGGTAGTGTCGGCCAGCGGCACAAACCGGGGCGAATAGCCAATAAGGTGACAGCGGAGAATCTCCGGGTATAGCAGTACATAAGCGAGGGGGATAACAATAAGCAGGGGTAAACCATACCGGGTCAGTTTATTCTGTCGCATGAAAACAGTAACAATCCGCTTCATCAGGTTGTTGACCGTAAAAATAAGAGTTTCCATAACGCACTCCTATGCCGGCCGGATTGCCGGCCATTTTCTATGACCTCTGTACTGATTATCGGAGCAGGCCTGGCCGGGCTAACGGCTGCCCGCGAATTAACCCGTCATTACCGTAACGTAACGCTGCTGGACAAAGGACGTGGCGTAGGGGGCCGGCTGGCCACCCGCCGGATCGAGCAAAGCCGCGCCGACCACGGTGCCCAGTATTTCTCCGCCAAAACACCACCATTTCAGAAGCAGGTAAATGAGTGGATGCAGGCTGGTTTGGTCAACGAATGGCCCCTCCAAGAGGGCTCAACTGAGTTTCAGCACCCGCGCTATGTGGGTGCCAACGGTATGAACGCCATTGCCAAGCACCTGGCCCGCGACCTGGACATCCGAACGGGCGAACGGGCTGTTCGGCTGGTGGCCCAGGATAGCGGCTGGCGGGTTGAGACCGAAGTGGGCACCACTTATCAGGCCGATGCGCTGCTGATTACCATACCGGCTCCGCAGGTGCTGGCGTTGTTGTCGGAAAGCGGTATTGACCTGAATAGTACCGGGCTGTCGGTGCTGAAGTCGATTGAATACCAACCGTGCATCGCCGTAATGGCGCTGCTGAATCAGCCCAGCCACTTACCGGCACCGGGGTACTTGAAGTATGAGGAGGGGCCGGTGGCCTGGGTGGCCGATAATCAGCAGAAAGGCATTTCGCCCAATCAGCCGTCGGTGACCATTCACGCCAGTCACCCGTACAGCGAGGCACATCTGGAGGAGGATATGAACGCAGTGGGCCGGGAACTGGTGAACCACCTGGCCGACTGGATACCCGCCGGCAGCGTCGACTCCGTTCAGGTACACCGGTGGCGCTACAGCAACGCCGAACGCCGGCACCCGGAAGCGTATCTGGCGGCTGCTACATCCCAGCCGTTGCTATTCGGGGGCGATGGGTTTGGCATCGGCAATGTTGAAGGAGCGGTTTTGTCGGGGTTGGCCATGGCGGAGTCGCTGGTGAGTCGGTTACTGCCAACCTAAACGGGAGCGGGCAAGCCAGATCGGACTAGCGGGGCACAAGCGGCAAAACCAGTATAAGGTTAATGCCGTTCGGTCATTCTTTAGTACCTTTCGCGCTGGGCGGTGACGGTAGCCGTTACTTCCCTAACCCACACCATGATCCGATATCTTTACCTGCCTGCTTTATTGATTGCATCGATAACGGCAATGGCTCAGCCCCGCCACGAACTGCGCGGGGTAGTGCTGGAGTCGGTATCCGGCAAACCGGTCCGGGGCGCTAATCTGTACGTCAACCAGACCGGGGCCGGAACGACAACCGATTCACTCGGTCAATTTGCGCTTCAGCTGCGTGCCGGTACGTTTAGCCTTGATATTACGGCCGTTGGCTATGCTATGGGCCGCGAAAACATCACCCTGTCCGGTGACCGCGCCGTTACGTTCCGCATCGCCAGCCGGGTGTTTGAGCTGGATGAAGTGGAGATCCGGGCCAGAGAACCTGGCGGAAATTTTCAGGATGTGCGGATGAGCCAGATTCTGCTCAGTATGCCGCAACTGAAAAAGATGCCGGTGGTGCTGGGAGAGCCGGATATCCTGCGGGCGCTCACCCTGCAGGCGGGGGTATCTACCGCCGGAGAGGGCGCCGGGGGCTTCAACGTGCGGGGCGGCCGGGCCGATCAGAACCTGGTGCTGCTGGACGGGGCTCCGCTGTTCAATACGTCGCATTTGCTGGGCTTCTTTACCAATGTCAGCTCCGATGCGGTGCAGGATGTGACTCTTTTTAAGGGTGGATTTCCGGCGCAGTATGGCGGCCGGGTGTCGTCGCTGCTGCTGATGAACACCCGCGCCGGTAACCGGGAGGGCTGGCGGGTGTCGGGGGGCGTAAGTCCCATCAGCACCCGGTTGCTGGTCGATGGGCCGATCTCCCGAAAGCTTACCCTGCTGGCCGGTGGGCGCATTGCGTACCCCACCTATATCATGCGGCTGTTCCCGACCAACAGCGTTCAGCAAAGCCGGGCTTTTTTCTACGATGGCAATATAAAGCTGCAGTACTCGCCCAACGAGCGAAATGCTGTGTCTTTATCGGCTTACCGCAGTCAGGATAGCTTTCAGTTTCCGGGCGATACACTCTACGGCTGGCAGTCGAACGTAGCGTCGCTGAAGTGGAGCAGCCTGATCCGGCCAAATCTGCAACTCAACGTCAATGCCCTGTACAGTGGTTTTGCTTACCATATCGATGGCCTGGATGAGGGGCTCACCTTCCGGCTCAACTCGTACATTCGTCACCGCGAGGTAAAAGCGGATCTGTTTTATACCCTGGCCCGGAAACACCGTATCCAGGTCGGAGCCAATGGCATTCTGTATCAGGTGCAGAAAGGGGATTTACAGCCCATCGGTAGCGAGTCAAATGTGAATCCCCAGCGGCTGGAGCCGGAAAACGCCAGGGAGGGGGGGCTGTACCTTCAGACGGAGTGGCTGGTGAGTCCAGCCCTGACAGTGCAAGCCGGACTGCGGTATTCATTGTATAGTCAGGTGGGTCCGCAGACGGTTTATAAGTATGAACCCAGCGTGCCCCGTTCGCCGGAGACAATTACGGATTCCGTGCAGTATAAGGCAAACCAGCCTGTTCAGCCGTATGGTGGCTGGGAACCCCGGCTGGGCATACGGCTGCAACTCGGAGCGGCTTCGTCGCTGAAGGTAAACTACAGCCGCATGCGGCAGTACATTCACCTCATCTCCAATACCACCGCCATTACGCCCATCGATTTCTGGAAGGTCAGCGACCGGTACGTACCCAACCAGATTGCCGATCAGTTTGCCGTGGGCTTATTCCAGAACCTGCGCGACAATGCCATTGAAATGAGCCTGGAGGCTTATTATCGCTCGCTCAATAATCTGGTTGAATACCGGAACGGAGCCACGCTGCTGCTGAACCGCACCCTCGAAACCGACCTGTTACCCGCCAAAGGCCGGGCTTACGGTATCGAGTTCAGCATCAGCAACAGCCGGGGGCGTCTCACGGGGCAGTTCAACTACGCCTACGCCCGGTCGCTGGTAGCGGTGCAGACGACGTTCAGCGAGCTACAGGTTAACCGGGGAGCCTATTACCCTTCCACCATCGACCGGCCGCATATCCTGAACCTGCAGACCCGGTGGGCGCTGCCGTACAACTGGTCTTTCTCGGCCAATTTCGTGTACAGCACGGGCATTCCGGCCACCTATCCCGACGGGCAGTATCTGTTCAATGAGGAGCCGGTCCTGAATTATTCCCGCCGTAATGCCGACCGGGTTCCGGATTACCACCGGCTTGATGTGTCATTCTCAAAAGACACCCGGCGTAATAACCGGCAGACCCGGTATAGCATCTGGAACCTGGGTATCTATAACTTGTACGCCCGCAAAAACCCGTATTCCATTTACTTTACCCGGAATTACGGACAAACGCGTTCGTACCGGCTGGCGGTCTTTGGTACGCTGATACCGTCTGTCACCTACAACTTTTATTTCTGAATCCGGCCATGCAAAAATGGATAGTTATAGGACTAATGTTGGCAGGAATCCTGGTATCCTGCGTAGACGAGGTGCAGTTGCCTATCCGGCAGGAAGCGCCGAAACTGGTGGTAGCCGGGCTCATCACGACGGCTCCTCCGCCGTATACGGTCCGACTCTCGTATACCGGCGATTTTCAGTACATTGGTTTGCGGCCTAAAGAAACGCTGATTTTGAACGCCACCGTCCGGATTCAGGATGATGCGGGGCGGTCAACCCGGTTGACAACGATTACCGGTCAGCCAGGCTATTACCAAACTATTGACACCGCTTTTGTGGGAGAGATTGGCCGGACATACACTTTATCGGTCACCTTACCCGATGGAAAGCAGTATGTATCCCGTCCCGAACGGATGGTACCTGTTCCCGCTATTGATACGGTGTATTCCGAATTCATTAGCACGGATAATATACAAAACCCTTACCGTTATCGGGTATATGTTGATACCAAAGACCCGGCTGACCAGCAGAATTTTTACCGGTGGGAGGGCCTTTTTTACAGCCTTAGGCCTTCTACAGGTTCTCCGTGCACCCCTTTTAGCCGGGATATCTGCAACGACCGCTGCTGGGTGCCCGTTACTACCCGGACTGTCAATATCTTTTCTGATCAGCTTATCAACGGCAATACGGTGCAAAAACAGCCGGTTATGGAATCGCTGGTGTTTGCTACCGGACCGCAACTTTTTGAGATAAGGCAATATTCGTTGACTCGTGAAGCCTACCAGTTCTGGAAGCGCTTTGGCGAACAGCAGACCCGCGTCGGCACTATCTTCGACCCCCTACCGGCACCTATTCAGGGGAATATGGTCAACGCGGCTGATCCGGGCGATCTGGCGCTGGGCTATTTTGGTGCATCGGCGGTCGCCGTAGTCCGCAGCCGGATACAGGGCGAAGAAACTTACCAGCCGCGTGTCCAATCATTTCTCAACTCTATCATTGTCCCACCAGGGGACTGCCGGCTGGCATACGCGCCTATTGGCCGCTTGTTCGCCGACATTCCGGAAGGCTGGCGGTGAAGGAGTTAAGAATTGAGATTGGGCGGCAACTCTTAACTCATAATTATCCTCTCTGCTACTTCCCGGCCGGTCTGCATGGCGGCATTCAGGGATGGGTAGGCGGTGCGGTCGCCACATTGGTAGAGGTTTTCGGCGAGTTGGAGCGGCAGGTGAACAGAACCGGGACCGTAGTCGGGGAGCGCGTGTGGAATGTGATAGGTTTTCAGGTGACGCCAGGATTTAACGTCTTCACCAAACCACTCCAGCAGGTCTTTCCGGATGTTTTCGGTTAACAAGGCGGCATCCATCATCTCCAGACCCTGGGTGCTGACCGAAATCAGCGTCTGGCCTTCCGGAGCGTAGGCCGGCGCTACATCACTCATGATGGCAATGTTATGCACCGGCGATGCCCGTTTGGTATTCAGAATCAGCAGCCGTTCGCGGTTGGGCGAGTGATCGGCGGCAAAATACGTACAGGTGGTATGATTAAACGCTTCCTCCTCCGGATCCGGCTGGTTGAGGAGCCGCGCAACCTGAGCGGCATCAACCGCTAATACGACGGTACCTGCCTGTACCGTTTCTCCGGAGGCTAACGTGATCTGGTTTCCGGCAATCCGGTCAACAGCGGTGTTAAGCCTGATCTGTTCCGGTTTCAGTCTGCCGGCCAGTTGCAGCGGTATCTGTTCCATCCCCAGAGCCGGCACGGCCGCGTCGCCGGAGTAGAACATCTTGAAGCAGAACTCAAAGAAATTGCTGGAGGTATGAAGGGCATCTTCCAGAAAAATACCCCCGAAGAAGGGCCGGAAAAACCGCACGATCATTTCGTCCGAAAAACCAAAGTCAACCAGATAATCAATGGTAGTTGTGGCCGACTGCTGGAAAAAGTCGTGGGTAGACAGACCATGTACCCGCCGGATCAGTTCCACTATTTTCAGCTTGTCGGAAAGCGTACCCACGGGAGAAGCCAGCATCTGAAAGATGCTTTGGGGTTCCCGCAAGGGATTAATCATTCGCATCCAACGGTTCTCGTGGTGAATCAGTGCCCCTGACCGGAACGCCCGAAGGTTAAGCTGGCTGTAGTTGAGCAGGTGTTTCGTCTCAGGGTAAGCCGTCAGCAACACCTGAAAACCCCGGTCGAGCCGGAACCCTGCTACCTGATCCGTCCGGACGCGTCCGCCCACACGGTCAGCCGCTTCGAGGACAAGGGCTTCAATACCGGCTTGCTGCAGGTAAACGGCACACGTTAAACCGGCCATTCCGGCACCTATAATAACCACAGGGTGTTGTTCAGACATGAGAAAAGGGCTTGAATACAGCACCAAAAATAAGGACTTCCGGGTAAGCTGCCATAGCAACTAAAGATCAAATGAACAATTTGGTACTTTTTTTAGAAAAATTAAATTTTTCTAATTTAACAAAAAAATAATAGCCTGTAAAATAGATGGTTATGATTTTTGATGAATTCTTTTTCTTAGATTTTGTTAGTTTTACAGCGGGTTGCAACTAATTTGGCCTTTGAAACTGCTGTTGGTAGACAATCGGGATTCTTTTACCTATATGCTGGCAGACTACCTGAGGCAGACAGGAGCCGAGTGCTCCGTAGTACGTAACCAGGTGCCACCCGTTTTGTTAGACCGTGAGCGTTTTGATGCGGTAGTGCTGTCGCCCGGACCAGGTGTTCCCCGGCAGGCCGGCTACCTGATGGACATCATTGCCCATTACCACCAGAAGCTTCCCATGCTGGGCGTTTGTCTGGGACACCAGGCATTCGCCGAGTTTTTTGGAGCCCGGCTAACAACAGCCACCAGGCCCATGCACGGAAAGCTGTCGGCCATTCAGGTGCTAACCGGTGACCCGCTGTTTCAGGATTTACCCCGGCAATTTGCCGTTACCCGCTACCACTCGCTGGTGGTAAAGGATTTGCCGGAACAACTGCTTACGCTGGCCATCAGCCCGGACGAAGAGGTAATGGCGTTTCGCCATGTATCCTTGCCGCTCTGGGGCATCCAGTTTCACCCCGAAGCGGTTCTGACCGAGTTTGGTTTTGAATTGCTGGCTAATTGGATTAATTTGTTAAAAATTAGAACCTTTGAAATAGGTTCAGGTTTAAAGGAAACAACACTGTAAGTCTTCGAGCATTATGAATTATCAGGTTCGTGAGGAAGCGGGTTTTCGCTACGTAGATGAAGGGCAGGGTGACGTGCTGTTGCTGTTGCATGGCCTGTTTGGTGCATTGAGTAACTGGGATGAGGTAATTAAAGGCTTCTCAGACCGGTATCGGGTGCTCATTCCGGTTATGCCGATTTACACAATGCCCATTAAGGAAGCAGGTCTGGAGGGACTGGTTGCCTTTATCGAAGACTTTATAGCGTTCAAAAACCTCAATAACCTGACCCTGCTGGGTAATTCGCTGGGCGGTCACGTGGCGATCCTGTTCACGTTGAAACATCCGGACATGGTAAAGCGGCTGGTCCTGACCGGTAGCTCAGGGTTGTTCGAAAACTCAATGGGTGGGTCATTCCCGAAACGCGGCAGCTATGATTACATTGCCGAGCGGGTGGCGTATACCTTCTACGACCCTAATGTGGCTACCAAAGAACTTATTGACGAGGTATTCGAGATTACGAGCAGCATTCCCAGTTGTATGCGTATCGTAGCCATTGCCAAATCGGCTCAACGGAACAATGTGGCCAAACAAATTCCGGAGATCACTATTCCGACCCTGTTGGTCTGGGGACTGAATGATACCATTACCCCACCCGAAGTAGCCTATGAGTTTGATCGATTAATGCCGAATACGGAATTGCACTTTATTGATAAGTGTTGTCATGCTCCCATGATGGAACATCCGGGCCGGTTTAACAAACTCCTCCGAAACTGGCTCGAAAAGCACCCTATGTACGAAAGTGCGCTTACGACTGCCTGACGAAGTTGATCGATCGTATTTAGGCAGTAGTGAGAATTTTGGATAATATTTGTGAACTAAGGTAAATATTTCTTAGTTTTCTGACATACTAAAACTTACTGTCGAAGTGTATGCTTGCTGCCGAACTCATTGATCCGATGTTACCGGCTCTGAAACTGACCGATACGGTCGGGCAAGCGCTGGAATGGATGCAGGAACATCGCATCGGGCAGCTGGCCGTGACCGATCAGGGAGAGTATAAGGGACTGGTGAGTGAAGACCTGTTACTGGATGTTGCCGACGAGGAGCAGCTTCTGAGTGATGTCATGCGCCTGTACGAGCAGGTGTATGTATACGAGAATCAGCATTTACTGGAAATGCTGAGTTTGCTCCTGCAGAACCCGCTGGAAGTGCTGGCGGTGGTCAGCGACGTTAAAGAATTTCTCGGTAGTGTTTCTGCCAGCGAATTACTGAAACAATTTGCCCAGGTACTGGGCGTCCAGGAGGTAGGCGCTATTCTGATTCTCAACATCGACGAGCGGGACTATTCCATGGCGGAAATCAGCCGTCTGGTTGAGTCTAATAATATCAAAATTGTGGGTAGTTACTTTTCCAGTGCCGCCTACGGGATGCCCGACCGCTCGCGGCTGACCCTGAAACTCAACCGCCGGGATATTACGCCCGTGGTGTCGACCCTGGAACGGTTTGGTTACCATATCGAAGCGGCCTTTGCCAACACACCCATTGAAAGTATCGACCAGGAGCGGCTCGACTCATTGCTCCGGTATCTGAATACGTGACGAGTCGGGGCTAGACTGAAAAGCGGCTTAGCCCCGACTGATAACTATCTTATGAAAATTGCCATTCACGGACGAACCTTCTCCGAGCCGGCAAAGCCGTTTATCCAGGAAATGTTTGATGGACTGGCCTCCCGACAGGTAGAAGTACAATTATCCCACACCTACCGCCAGGTCCTCGAATCGGCCGGAATCCAACACAGCAGCCAGCATACCTATTATACACCCCAGGGCGTTTTCGACGCCGACTTTGCTTTCAGTCTGGGCGGGGACGGCACCCTGCTGGAGGTGGTTACGCACGTAGGAGCCCGCCAGACGCCCATTGTCGGGATCAACACCGGAAGGCTGGGCTTTCTGGCGACGGTCTCGCCCAATGAGATCAGTGCCATGCTGCACGCCCTCTTCAATACGCAGTATTCCATTGATGAGCGTTCCCTGGTAAGTGTGCAGTCTGACCGGGATGTGTTCGATGGGCTGCCGTTCGGCCTGAACGATTTCACCATTACCCGCACCGAAACGTCTTCTATGATTACGGTGCATACCTACATTGATGGTGAGTTTCTGAACTCTTACTGGGCCGATGGCCTGATCATATCCACGCCAACGGGCTCAACTGGGTATTCCCTGAGTTGCGGAGGACCGGTGCTGCTGCCGCATACCAACAACTTCATAGTTACGCCGGTGAGTCCGCACAACCTGAACGTTCGGCCAATGGTGGTAATGGATACCTGTCGGTTATCCTTTGAGGTAGAGAGCCGGAGCGGAAGCTTTCTGGCTGCACTGGACTCACGGTCCCGTACGGTTGATGTGTCGACGCGGCTGAGTGTGCAGAAAGAGACATTCTGTGCCCGACTGGTAAAACTAAACGCCGACAATTTCCTGAACACCCTGCGCAGTAAACTCAATTGGGGTTTCGACATTAGAAATTAAGTTCTGACTAATTTTACGGGCGCTGTTCCAATAAATCAAAAACTCAGCCGTTTCGTGAATAGGCCGGTTCTATAATCGGTCTTACGTTACGGAAACAGGATCTACCAATTTTTATGAAACATACTCACCTTGTTGCATCGGGTGTTCTGACGGCACTGCTGTTGGGTGGAAGTCTGCAGGACGGATTTGCGCAGCGCCGGATGAATAAGCAATTTCTACCATACTCCAAAGTAGGATTGGGCGTTGGAACGTCGCATTATTACGGAGATCTGGCGGGATACCGGAAGGTAATCAGATCCACTTACATTATGCCCCGCTGGAATGCCAGTCTGGCGTATACCCGGCAGTTTACGCCGAATTTTGCGGCCAGAGCTTCCTTTACTTGGGCCAGAATAGCCGGCGATGATTACACGTTTAACAAAAATAATATAGATAATGGGGCGGTTCAGTTTGTTCGGAACCTGCACTTTCGTAATGACCTGAAGGAGTTTGCCCTTACGGGAATTTACCAGGTTTTTGGCGATGGCCGCACCGCCAATCTGCGGACAAAATGGTCTCCTTATCTGTTTGCCGGTCTGGCCTTACTGGCTCATAGCCCCGAAGCCCGCACCCCGGTGGGTGGTGGAACGAATCCGGATGCAGAAGGTCAGCAATGGGTGAAATTACAGCCACTCGGAACGGAAGGACAGGGACAACCGGGTTATCCCAAGCCGTATTCGCTGGTGACGCTGGCGATTCCGGTTGGGGTGGGTGTGCGTTATAAATTCAACGATAATTTTGACATCGCGGCTGAGATTGGGTACCGCTATACCCCAACCGATTACCTGGACGATGTGGGAGGGCCCTACCCTGATCCGTCGATCCTCCAGAACCAGGTAGCAAGAGATATGTCAGATCGCCGTCTGGAGCCGATTGCCGCCCGTAAGAACAGAGACCGTAGCGCTGAATTGGCACAGGCATTGGCGGCTGGTGGAAACCCCCCAGATGTGCCACGTGGGGTGAAGGGCATGTTACAGGATTCGTACCTGCTGACCAGCATTCAGATTCATTACATAATTCCGGGTCGGATCAAATGCCCACCCGTCAAGTAAGGGACCGGAGGACAGCGATCCCGGAATAGACAGGAGTTGCTAATCAGCCTATATAGGTGTTATCTTTGAAGCAACAGAATAAACAAGCGTGAAGTCATATCCGAAATTTACAGCCTGGTTTCTTATAGCCGGGCTTTTTGTCAGTGTTACCACAAAAGCACAGAAAGTGGAGCTGGGAGGGAGTTTGGGCGGAATCCTGTACAAAGGTGACGTGGCACCGGCCTTGAACCCGCTATTTTATCGGCCTGCCGGCCAGTTATTCTTCCGGTATAACGCTACGCCCTCACTGTCGCTGCGGGCCAGTGGTCTGATTGGTCAATTTGGAGCCTCTGACAGCCGGTCGAATGATCCGTTTCAGCAGGCCAGAAATTATGATTTCAAGACCAGCGTGGGTGAGGCATCCATTGATCTGGAATACAATTTTCTGGACTACAAGCCGCTTCGGAAAATTAAAAACTGGACGCCCTACGTGTTCGGTGGCGTAGCACTGTACAACGTAAACCCCCGGGATCGTGTTGACCGGTCCAAAGGGATATCCGGCAAGATTGCCTATCCCCTGGGCGTGGGCATCAAATACGAATTTAAGCTTCCCTGGAGCGTGGGCTTCGAGTTTGGCACGCGTTTTACCAACAACGATTACCTCGACGGCCTGGGCGATGCAACCAACCGGGATAAATTTCAACAAGGTAACCCGTCGCTTAAAGATCATTATACCTACACGGGTATAAGCCTCTTCTATACCTTCTATCGCATCACCTGTCCGGACGGCAGCCAATTTTAGGTTAAAAACTATTTCTCTTTTCCTGAGGAGCCATGCTTTACATTAAGGCCCATCTTTCTGTATTTTTGGCCCTAAATACAGTAAATGAGTGAAGGCAGATTCATATTTGGTCAGGCGATGTGCAGGTCTCTTGTGTTTACTCTGGCTGCTGAGCGGAGGTGACCTTGCCGCTCAGGTCAGATTATCAAATAATCCCGAGGAAACCGTCTATAATTTGTGTCAGGATTTTCAGGCCCTGTACACGCATATTCGGGAACAGAGTATCTCACCCGATTCGGCTCGTACCCGCTTCAGTGCCATTATGCGGGCGCTGCGGAGCCGCTTCCCTTCTGTTGAATCTTTGCAATCGGATAGTTCAGTTGTCAACTCAGACAGCCTGCACAAGCCGGTTTCTCCCTTTGTGTTTCCATTACGGGGGCATTCGGCAAGCTCTATTGGCGGAAGCCGGGGAGAAGGGTACCGGGCCCGCGGCTTCGATCTGTTCGACTTCAACGTGCAGGGAAGCCACCCCGCCCAGGATATCTTTGTTCGCGACCGGGATCAGGATAGTATCGAAGACCGGACCGGTCAGCCTGTGGACGTACTGGCGATGACCAGTGGGCTAGTTATCGGTATTGAAACGGCGTGGCTGCCGGGGAGTGAGTACCGGGGTGGCAACTGGATCTGGCTATACGATCCGCTGCAGCACGGCCTGTTTTACTACGCCCACAACAATGCCGTTGAGGTCCTGCCGGGGCAGTGGGTAAAAGCCGGACAGAAAATTGCGGAAGTGGGGCGCACGGGGTATAATGCCTTCAAAACCCGATCCCCCACCCATCTCCACCTGATGTATCTCCGGATCTTGCCGAATGGGCTACCCGAACCGCGCAATACCTACGACTGGCTGGTGGTGGCTCAGGTAATGCCCTAACTATGGCTTTACAGCTGCCGGATCAGGTTGATGCCGGAGAGCAGGAAAACCAGCCCCACAAAAAAAGGAAAGAGCGACTCCCACTTGGTAATCCGCATACCCATAATCGGATTATTGTCGGAAAGGAATGCCACGCAGGCAAAAAGAACCACAATCGTACCTAAAATTGTCAGAAGTGCGCCAAAAAAGCGCCGGAAACTGCTATTATCCATTATCAGAAGTTAAAAGACTGCTTTTGTTTTTACTAACTAATGCCCGCTGTTGACTGAGAACTGCCTGCTGCTAACTCCCAACGGCCAGCTTCTTCACCACTGCCAGCCCCCGCTTCCGGCCTTCTTCAACCATAAACGGGTAAGCCGCTTCGAGCGTGTTCGGCACGGTTCCCTCCAGAATGGCTTCGCGAACGGTTTCTTTGATCTCACCAACTTCGCGGGAAGGCTTCAGGCCAAAGGTCTCCATGATGAGTTCCCCCGTGATTACGGGCTGGAAATTGCGTAGTTTATCGCGTTCTTCCAAATCATGCAGTTTTCGCTCGACCTTATCGAAATTCCGAAGGTGCTTTTGCACTTTTTCGTAATTCTTCGAGGTAATATCGGCGCGGCAGAGGGCCAGCAGGGGTTCCAGATCCTCACCAGCTTCCACCAGCAACCGCCGGAGTGCCGAATCGGTGATGGTTTCTTTAACGAGCGCAATCGGGCGCAGGTGCAGCCGCACGAGCTTTTTTACAAACCGCATTTTTTCGTTCAGCGGCAGTTTCAGGTTGCGGAAGATCGTCGGCACCATACGGGCTCCCAGGTCTTCGTGGCCGTGGAAGGTCCAGCCCACTTTCGGGTCAAAGCGTTTGGTAGCCGGTTTGGCAATATCGTGCAAAATGGCAGCCCAGCGGAGCCACAGGTCATCAGAGCGAGTGGCTACGTTGTCGAGCACCTGCAGCGTATGGTAGAAATTATCTTTGTGCCCTTTGCCTTCAATGGTTTCCACGCCTTTGAGTTCCAGCAACTCCGGAAATATAGATTCCAGCAGACCGGCATGGTACAGTAGCTTAAAGCCGTACGAGGGGGTCGGTGACAGAATGATCTTGTTCAGCTCGTCGGTTATCCGCTCTTTTGATACAATCCCAATCCGCTCTTTCATCTGGATGATGGCATCAAAGGTGTTGGGTTCTATATCAAAGTTGAGTTGCGACGCAAACCGGATGGCCCGCATCATGCGCAACGGATCGTCAGAAAACGTGATGGTGGGCTCTAAGGGTGTCCGGATTAGTTTCCGTTTCAGATCGGAAATACCATCGAATGGATCGAGCAACTGCCCAAAACTACCTTCGTTGAGGCTGATGCCCATAGCGTTGATGGTGAAGTCCCGGCGGTTCTGGTCGTCGGCCAGACTGCCGTTTTCCACGATGGGCTTCCGGGAGTCAGCGCGGTATGATTCCTTACGGGCACCGACAAATTCAACTTCCCAGTCATCGACCTGGAGCATGGCCGTCCCGAAGTTTTTGAACACCGTCACCGGCACGGCAAACGCCTGCCCAACTGCTTCGGCCAGTTCGATGCCGCTGCCGAGACAGACAACATCAATGTCTTTGGAGGGGCGTTTCAGGACCAGATCGCGCACAAAGCCGCCGATCACATACGCTTGCACGTTCAGCACGGCCGCCTGCCGGGCAATCTGCTCAAAGATTGGGTTGGTATGTAACGTATCTGCAAAATTCATTATTTCCTGATAAATTCAATTTCTCCGTTGAAGCCCAACCGCATAATGCGGGGCTTACGGAGCGAGGTGGCCGGTGTGCCGTAGGTGCCGGCGGTCTGTTCAGCTGCTGCCGGGGGCAGGCTGGCCGCTTCGAACGGCAGGGTCAGCAGGCCCCGGCCAAAACTATTGATAAGGCGCTGTACCTCCGTGCTCAGTACCCGTCGAACGGCAACGGTGGCCTGTTGGTTCAGCAATACCGGCGACAGATTTTTGCCCTGCTCATACCACACCAGCAGCGGGTTTTCCGCAAACTCCACAATATCCCAGGCTACCTCCGGCACCTTCTGTACATACATGCCTAAATGGTCGGCTTTGTCTATGAGCACGGTCAGGGGTAACGAGCCGGGCGTATGTTGGTGCAGTTGCAGAAGGCGTTCCACGGCAGCGTCGCTGATTGGATCGGCCGCTACCGACCAGCCGGTTTCGTCGGCGAGTCCAATCAGTTTTCCCTGCCGGAGCAGAAAGGCAGTATCGCGGGGAGTTGGCATCATAGGTTTATAACCCGCAAAGGTACGGCAAGTTTTGAAAACTCAGGTTGGGAAACTCAGTTTTAGGTTTTGCAATACGTCTCACAGAGAAGGACAACTTACGGGCTAACAAAACCAGGTTGCTTTTGTCGCCGTTACGTCTTAGATTACATCTGGTAAATATCTGTTACGGCTATGGATTATATTGCGAATCGGATCACTGTTGATGAAAACCTATGTAATGGAAAGCCTACAATTAGAGGCTTGGGTATAACGGTAAAAACAATATTGGAATACTTATTTGCAGGAGAAACCCGTGAAGAAATCCTGTACCAGTACCCGGATTTAGAGCCTGAAGATCTGGACGCCTGTCTGCAATTTGCCCTCCAAATGGCAGATCGGAAGCATACTATACAACCAGTAGCGGCCTAATGTATGCCTACGTATCTTATAGACACTAACCTCCCTTATTATTTTTCAATCTGGAGAACCGAGGAGTTTTTACACCAGCGAGACAGAAGTCCTACTGCTTCCGATACAGAAATCTGGAATTATGCCAGGAACAATAATTTAACCATTGTTACAAAAGATCGCGACTATTCTGACCGAATGCTTCTGGCGTCCCCTCCTCCCAGGGTAATTCACCTGAAGATAGGGAATATGAAAATGCGTGAATTTTATACGTTTATTGGTGATAACTGGAGTAGTATTGAAAAACTAAGCCGTACCCATAAATTGGTGTATGTCTTCCGCGATAAACTAGAAGGAATAGATTAAAACGCACATCCTAGCTCCTGCCCAATGGCCTCTTTTCAGCGGCTGAGCGATATTGATTTTGCTCAGCTCACCAACCGTCCCTTTTACCCGTCGCCCCTCGCCTGGGAAGATCAGGTGCTGTACTTTCTGATGCTCGACCGCTTCTCCGATGGTAACGAAAGCGGTTACCTCGATAATGAGGGAAATCCCGTTGCTGCCGGAACTACACCCCTGTTCCGCCGGTCTGACGATTACGAAAATGCCATAGGCACCAGGGCGGAGGCCGAGACCTGGCGGGATGCGGGCGGGCGGTTTGCCGGCGGCACACTGAGAGGGCTCGAAAGCAAAATTGGTTACCTGAAGCGGCTGGGGATCACGGCCATCTGGATCAGTCCGGTCTTTAAGCAGGTCGTTTCCCAGGAAAGTTACCATGGCTACGGCATTCAGCACTTTCTGGACGTAGAGCCTCGTTTTGGCACCGCCGATGAGCTGCGCCGGGTGGTGCAGACCGCTCATGACCACGGCATCTACGTTATTCTGGACATTATCTTCAACCATGCCGGTGATGTGTTTGGCTATAATGCCGACCGCTACGATACTTTTGACGAACACCGTAACATCACCTATATAGATCCGCGCTGGGATGGCCGTCCTTATGTCGTTGCGGGATACCGCGATAGCCGCGGAGATACGTCACTGCCGTTTCAAACCATCGATCTGGCCCAGCACCCGGATGCCTGGCCTGACGGAGCCATCTGGCCCGCCGAATTTCAGACTCCGGACACGTTTACCCGCAGAGGGCGTATCAACAGCTGGGATCATGATCCGGAATACCTGGAGGGTGATTTCTTCACCTTAAAGGACATTCTGCACGGTAGCGGTCAACTGGATGACTATCAGCCATCGCCTGGCCTGAAGGCCATTTGTGAGGTGTATAAATACTGGATTGCCTTTGCTGATCTGGATGGCTTCCGAATCGATACGGTTAAGCATATGGATCTGGGAGCCAGTCGCTACTTTACGGCCGTGATCAAGGAGTTTACCATGAGCCTTGGTAAAGAGAATTTCTACCTGATCGGGGAGATCACCGGTGGCCGGCAACGGGCCTTTACTACGCTGGAACTAACGGGGATTGACGCGGCTCTGGGCGTCGACGATATTCCCGATAAAATGGAGTACCTGGTAAAGGGTTACCGAAACCCGACCGAGTATTTCAGTCTGTTTCGTAATTCAGAGCTTATCCAGAAAGAGTCGCACATCTGGTTTCGGAATCGGGTGGTCACTATGGTTGATGACCACGATCAGGTGCGGAAAGGGGAAAACAAAGCCCGTTTCTGTGCCGCTGCCGGAACAGACCAGCAACTGGTAGCGGTTGTCGCCCTAAACGTGACAACCCTCGGTATTCCCTGCCTGTATTACGGGACCGAACAGCGCTTCGACGGGCATGGTAAAAACGACCGTTATCTGCGTGAAGCCATGTTTGGCGGAGAATTCGGCGCGTTTCGGAGCCGGAACCGCCATTTTTTTGACGAAGACAACGAAGCCTATCGAAAAATTGCCGACATACTGGCGGTGCGGAGGCAGCACCTGGCCCTGCGACGCGGCAGGCAGTACCTGCGGCCGATTTCCGGCGACGGCCTGTCGTTTGGTTTACCTCAGATGCTAGGCGGTCAAATCCGGTCTGTAGTACCGTGGTCGCGGCTGTTCAACAACCAGGAACTGCTCTGCGCCATTAATACCGATGCGGATCAGCCCCGGACTGCCTGGGTGACCATCGACAACGAACTCCACCGGGCCGGCGAGCGGTTACGCTGTATTTACTCGACGGACCTGACCGTAAGCGCACCGGATGTCGAGGTGGAAGCCCGCAACGGAAAAGCTATCCGGATAACCGTACCGGCAGCGGGCTTCGTGATTTACGGATAATAACGGTTTACCGGCCATAGCATACACATGCCAGTAAAACCAGGCGGATAAATTTGAGGTAAGCAAGTCAGAACGTGAAACGATTCAGCTTCTTTGCTGTTGACGACATAGAAGCGTATAAAGCTAACGTATGAATCCGTCAACTGGCAAACTTATTATGCTGATCGGTGCTGGTGTTGTGCTGATTGGTGTTGTAATCTTTTTCTTCGGTGACAAATTAGGCTGGTTAGGCCGGTTACCGGGCGACATCCGGATTGAAGGCCGCAACGGCGGTGATTTCTATTTCCCGATTGTCACCTGCATTGTGCTCAGCATTCTGCTGAACCTGATTATCGTTCTGATCCGGAAATTTTTCGGGTAGACTGCTGGCTGGAGGTTCCGGGCTGGCTGGACCCGCGATCTTTGGGCGGCAGGGCGTCGGTGGTGGAGCCAGCCGGCAGATCATTCAGGCTGTAGTTCAGCTTTGTGATATAGAATACCTCCCTGGGTGGACCGCTGTATCCTTTCTCTCCGATCTTCTGAAAACCGCAGGCCAGGAAATAATGATCGTACCAGGCGGCCAGGTTATCGTGCGTGGAGTAAAGAACTTTCTCGTTGTCAGAATTAGGCTTCAGCGTATAATTTTCGCGGGGTTTCAGCACTTTACTACCCCGGATTACCTCCGTATGAATTTCTCCATCCTGCGGATAAGCCAGAACCATCAGGTCGCCCTGCTGCGATACCTGCACCATCTCTGTCAGTTCCGGGCTATTCAGGTTTTGTATGGCCAGGCAGTTATCCCACAGGAGCTTGCCCTGCTTATCGAAACCGCACAAAAAGGCGTGCGTGTAGCGATACCCTTCGAAATAGCGGTCGGCCGAGCGCATCATGCCTGCTTGGTAGGGAAGCGTAGTACCCCGGTATTGCGGATAATATACTTCGGCCAGCAGCGTCAGGCCGTCTTTGGTCGGGATAGGATCGTGGACCAGCAGCCGGTAGCGGAACTTAACGTCCTTGCCTTCTTCCTTTTTTTTCAGAATCCGGGCCAGCAGCCGCTCCTGACGCTTGGGCTTCAGGTAATTGAAAAAATTCTGTAGCTGCGAAAATTCGATATACCGGATGTCGTTAGTATGCACCGTTATGGCATCGGGCCGGGGCGTATCGACGGGCTTGATCCGCGTAATGTAAATACCCTGCGAATACGGGGTGCAGTCGGTCGAGTAGTTTCCTACCAGCAGTAGTTCATTATCGGTGGCCGGTACCAATTTTCCCGAGATCAGACTGTATTTGGAGCCGTCGAAGTTGACGGTCCGCAGCGGCTTGCCTTCGTAGGTATAGGACCGGATAGAGAACTGGCAGTTTCGCTTCAGGGAATGGGCCAGCACATGGACCTCCTGGCGGTTTTCGTCAATCTCCAGGCTGTTGATCTCCATATGATTCACGTACAAACCCGGCAGTACCCGGTTGGTACGGTCGAAAAACGAAAAGGTCATCACCACCGGCCGGTTGCGGTAATACCCCCCTACGTAGGCCGTATTGCCCAGAACCTTGAAGTGCTGCATATCCATCTGATTGAGCAGATCGCCGGTAAACTGCTCGGTCAGCCCATCTTCCATACTCACCCGGATGATCTGGATGGCCGCCGACTCTTTTTCCCGGAACAGCCAGTACAGGTGGTGGTCATTATGGTAAGACAGGACCGGCTCGAAGCGCGGGTCCTGCTTGAACTCGTTGGTCCAGACGGGTTTCAGGTCTGTGTCGTATTTGCTGAAATGAAACCGGGCGGGGCTTGTATCGTAAAAATCGCCCCGGCGAACGGTGACCAATACACCCCGGTCGGCCAGCGGGGTTACGTCAAACGATTCTTCGATATTCTGGTTGGTGGTCAGTTCAAGCCTCACGGAGTGGGCCAGTTGTGCCCGGGCGGGTGCCAGCAGCGTGCTCAGCACCAGCAACCACCCGATGACCTTGGATGAATACATAATGTAATCTGAATGAGTGGCTTAAATCTACACAATGGCCAGTGATTTACAAACAGGATTGTCTATCCTTTCAAACGGTAAAACGGCATAAAGGTTGTGCAATTCCGCAATCAATTTACCGGAGTTGCCGGTTTTCAGCTACTTTTGCAGCCGGAAAACAGGCTATAGCCGAATGGATATACAAGCGCAACTGAAACAGGATATACAACAGGCAATTGCTGGCCTTTTTAGGGTTGAACAACCAGAAGAGGTAGCGTTGCAGCCCACCAAAAAAGAATTCGAAGGACTTTATACGTTCGTTACCTTTCCGCTGACCAAAGCGCTCCGTAAATCACCCGTTGAGATTGGGCAGGCGATTGGCGCGTATCTGCAGGAACAGTCGCCGGTCGTCAGCCGCTTCAACGTGGTACAGGGCTTTCTGAACATCAGCATTGCCGATTCGGTATGGCTCAATGTACTCAACACCATGCTGGGTGACGCGTCTTTTGGTACGCTACCGGCAAAAGAGCAGTCGGTGATGGTGGAGTTTTCGTCGCCCAACACCAATAAGCCGCTGCACCTGGGCCACCTGCGCAATAATTTTCTGGGTGCCTCGGTCGCCGAAATTCTGAAGGCCAACGGCTACGATGTGGTAAAAACCTGTCTGGTCAACGACCGGGGTATCCACATTTGCAAGTCAATGCTGGCGTACCAGCACTTCGGCAACGGCGAAACGCCAGAGTCGGCCGGTCTGAAAGGTGACCACTTTATCGGCAAATATTACGTCATGTTCGACAAGGCCTACAAGCAGCAGATTGAAGAGCTGGTAGCCGGCGGAATGGCAAAAGAAGAAGCCGAAAAGAAAGCGCCCCTGATACTGGAAGCTCAGGCGCTGCTGCGGAAATGGGAGCAGAGCGATGTCGAAACGGTAGCGCTCTGGAGACAGATGAACGAGTGGGTGTATGCCGGCTTTAACGCAACGTATCGCACGATAGGCGTGAGCTTCGACAAGACCTATTACGAGTCAAATACCTATCTGCTGGGCAAAGATGTTATTGAAGAGGGGCTGCAGAAAGGTGTTTTCTACCGGAAAGACGATGGCTCGGTCTGGATTGACCTGACTGAAGAAGGCCTGGATCAGAAACTGGTGCTGCGTTCCGACGGCACATCGGTCTACATGACGCAGGACCTGGGCACCACCGACCTGAAATTTCAGGATTTCCACAACGACCGGTACATCTGGGTGGTGGGCAACGAGCAGGACTACCACTTTGCGGTATTGTTTGCCATCCTGCGCCGGCTGGGCCGCTCCTACGCCGACGGCCTGTACCACCTATCCTACGGCATGGTAGACCTGCCCAGTGGTAAGATGAAATCGCGCGAGGGAACCGTTGTGGACGCCGACGACCTGATTCAGGAAATGTATGACACGGCCGAAACCCGCACGCGTGATCTCGGCAAAATTGAAGACTTTGAAAGTGAAGAAGCCCGCACGCTGTACCATATGCTGGCAATGGGCGCGCTGAAGTACTTTCTGCTGAAGGTTGACCCTAAGAAGCGAATGCTCTTTAACCCCCAGGAATCTGTCGATTTCCAAGGGCATACCGGACCCTTCATTCAGTACACCCACGCCCGGATCTGTTCGGTGTTGCGGAAGGCTGAACAGCAGGGTATTCATCCGGCAGGCTCATTACCTGCGGTTGACTTACATCCCACCGAGCAGCAACTGATTTACCTCCTCAGCCAGTACCCGCAACGCTTAGCCGAAGCCGGAGCCGATTATGCCCCTTCGTATCTGGCACAGTATGCGTATGAACTGGCAAAGACCTACAACCAGTTTTACGCCGACGTATCGATCCTGTCGGAGCCGGATGCGCAGAAAACGGTAACCCGCGTAGCGCTGTCCAAAGTTGTGGCGGAAACGATTCAGAAAGCGATGGGGTTATTATGCATCGACGTGCCAACAAAAATGTAGGACAATTTGTTGATGCAACTGAGCGAACGGTATGCTTAACTGCCGTAAACTTTATCTGATCACAATTTTAACCTAAAAGAGATGAAACGAGCCCTGTTGCTTGTATCGGCTGTACTTATGATTTCCACCTTACTCGGCCATGTCTTTGGCAACAAAAAAGAGGCTTTAGCGCGTCCGGTGGATGTGAATGCGCCGGCTAAAACGCTGCATGACTTCACTATGACGTCTATTGACGGTAAACCGGTGTCGCTGAGCGGTTTCAAAGGAAAAAAAGTAGTTATTCTGAATGTGGCCTCCAAGTGCGGCTACACCCCCCAATACGCCGATTGGGAGAAGTTCTACAAAGAACATGGCAGCAAGGTTGTGGTGCTGGGCTTTCCGGCCAACAATTTTATGAGTCAGGAGCCGGGCAGTAACGAAGATATTGCGGCCTTCTGCCAGAAGAATTACGGCGTAACGTTCCCGATGTTTGAGAAGGTTGATGTAACTGGCGACAGCCAGCACCCGCTGTACAAGTGGCTTTCGACCAAGTCGCTGAACGGCTGGAACGATAAAGCGCCGAGCTGGAACTTCTGCAAGTATGTCGTTAATGAAAACGGTCAGTTGACCCACTTCTTTGCCTCCGGTGTAAAACCCAATGATCCGGAGTTTAAGAAAGCAGTAGGGATTTAATTTGTTTCAAGTTTCAGGTTCCATGTTTCAGGTTTACGCCCCTTAGAACATGGAACCTGAAACTTGAAACTTGAAACATTATGAAGAGTTGGATTGCGGCTGCGCGGCCGCGCACGTTGCCGCTGGCGCTGGCCAGTATTATTCTGGGAAGTTTTCTGGCGCTGGCTGCCGGGCAGTTCAGTCAGCGGATTTTCATGCTGGCGGCTCTCACGACGATCTTCCTGCAAATTCTCTCCAATTTTGCCAACGACTACGGCGACGCTATTTCCGGTAAGGATACTGCCGAGCGCGTAGGCCCCCAACGAGCGGTAGCAACCGGTCTGATTACCCGAAAGGCCATGCTGTGGGGAATGATCATCACGGCCTTGCTGGCGTTGGGGTCTGGTATCTGGCTCCTGATCGAAGCTTTCCGCGACGCTTCGCCCGAAACGTTCTACCTGTTTTTAGGGCTGGGCTTTCTCAGCATTGGTGCGGCTGTGGCGTATACCAACGGCAAGCGTCCCTACGGCTATAGTGGTTTAGGAGACATTGCCGTGCTGATTTTTTTTGGCTG
The DNA here is from genome assembly GCF_039541915.1 of Nibrella saemangeumensis. NCBI lineage: Bacteria > Pseudomonadati > Bacteroidota > Cytophagia > Cytophagales > Spirosomataceae > Nibrella > Nibrella saemangeumensis. The sequence continues at coordinate 360,415 of NZ_BAABHD010000029.1, read as the reverse complement.
GGTGGGGGTGCTGGGTACTTACTTTCTTCATACCCTTTATTTCGACTTTGCTACCATATTACCGGCCACTAGCGTCGGCTTGTTTGCAACGGGTGTTCTGAACGTAAATAATATACGTGATATTGAAACCGACGCAAAAACCGGTAAGTACTCGATTCCGGTGCGACTGGGCCGGGAGCGGGCTACGGCCTACCACTGGGTGTTGTTGATTGCCGGCATGGTCTGCGCCGTTGCCTATACGCTGTTGGTGGGCTGGGACAATTACCTGGACTGGCTTTATCTCCTGAGTTTCCCGCTGTTTATCCTGAACGGCTACAAGGTAGCCACCCACCGGCAGCCGGCTGAACTGAACCCCCGCCTGGGTCAGTTGGCCATGACTACGCTGCTGTTTGTGCTACTCTTTGGCGCTGGTATCATACTTTAATAATCCCGATCAGTCTCTACTATTCTTTTGAATACCTGTGCGTCTTCAGTCATGTAGCTATTGTTGAAGAAAACGTAAGCGCGCCTGTCCGGTGGCAACAGCTCGGCCAGGTCCGATAACTCCTGAGGTTCATACTTATAACGCCAGCCATTCCGGCCGTGTAAGCGAAAGTAACACTGCTCAGGCGTCATGGTTGTGCTGACAAACGGATCGACAACATGCCATAAGTTCAGATCCTCGCACAAGGCTTTTACCACTTGCCTGTCCCACGGTCCGCGGGGCTCCCAACAAAGTGTTAGCCCATTACGCTCAATCCCTGAAAAGAACCGGACCATGTTTGAAATGTGCTCCCGTGTCTGATCAAAGCTGGCAGGGCATTGAAACAAAATAACGTTTGCCCGCAACGCATCCGCGCACGCACGAGTGGTTTGCCAGGCTTCTTCCACAATCGGTGTGGGTTTGAAAAAACCGGTCCCGGTCCGCTCCTGATCAGACAGATTTCGTTTCAGGCGTTTATACGTGGGACTTTTAGCCTCATGGGTAATAAGCTGCCAGGCTTTCAGCGTAAACTCGAAATCGAGTGGTACTTCCGTGCGCCAACGCTCCAGGGTAGGCACTCGTGGCGGCTGATAAAAGGTTTGCTGTACCTCAACGCTTGAAAAAAGCGCAGCATACCGGCTTTTTGTTCCGTTAAACCCACAAGTGCCAATCCTGACGTCGCGCTGCATCGTTATTTCTTCACGATGGTAAACTCGTCGCGTACAACACCGTCGCTGCAAACCCAGCGGGCGTTCAGCCGTTTGCCGGCCACATCGATCAGCATGGAGCCGCCTTCGGTATTGTTGGAATAGACCATCGCCGGGTGAGGATAGCCGTTTGCCTTGCCACCCAACTGTCCGCCGGAGCCGGCCACGATGTAGATGATACCCTGCTTCTTCCGGCCTAGCCTGTACTCATTGTGCTGATCCGACGTCGCTGCACTGACCACATGCTTATTCTTATCAAAAGTTTGCGCTAAGCCATAATGCCCCACCAGCGGAAACGTGCGCTCATACACATGACTGTGCCCGCCCAGAACCAGGTCAACGTTGTAGCGCTCCAGAATGGGCAGCAGGTTCTGGCGAATTTTAACCAAAGCCGTTTCCTTATCTGAGTCGTGAGAGCCTTTGGTGTACGGCGGGTGGTGGAAGAACACAATTGTCCAGGGCTGCTTATTGGCGGCCAGATCCCGCTTCAGCCAGTCGACCTGTCGGCCGGTAGTGTCGTACAGCCAGTGCTGCCCGTCGAGTTTGCCGTAGGAGTCCAGCGAGACAAAGTGAATGTTACCGTAATCGAATGAGTAGTAGGATTCGCTGCCGGAGGGTACGCCACCCGCTTCCGCTTTCTCGGGCATTGTAAAACTTTTGAAATACGGGATGTCGAACTGGTCGGGTTTGCCGCCATAATCATGGTTGCCGGGCGTGGCGTAGGAGGGCGTATTGGGTAGAAATGAATTCTGGTACTGCGCAAACAGATGCCGCTGAAATTCATCGTCGAAACCTTTTGAATAGGCGTTGTCGCCCAGCATGAGCCACACATCGGGACGGTGATCCGTCGTAGCTTTCAGAATCTGATCCCGGCCGTTGATCTGGTTATCCGAGCTGTTGCCAAAATCGCCAATAGCCCAGATCCGCACCTTTGTTTTAGCTCCCGTTTTGGGAGCCGTATGAAAGAACATATCTGAGCCTACCGCCAGAGGTATATTATCTGTACCAATTGCGTAATGATAACTGGTGGCTGGTTTGAGGCTGCTCAGGGTTATTTCGTGTTCGGTGGTCAGGTTGGCGCTGGTAGCCGTGAGGTTTAGCTTATCCTGCTTTTGGCCATACAGGACTTTGCTGCTAGTAGGCATATCTGTACGCCAGCGCACAATTATAGATGAAGGGGTAACTACCTGTAAGTAAGGTCCTCGGGTAATTTTAGGCGTTTGGCCCAGGAGAGAACTCCAGCCGGTTACAAAAAGAATAAGCGCAAAGAATCTAATCTTAAAAAGCTTCATGGGAACAGGAAGTACAGTAGCGTTACAGCACCAAAGTTACCGCCTTAGCATTAAAAGTCATGCTGCTTTACCAGTAGTTTTAACTGTCTGAGAGCACTCATGCGGTAATTGCCTCAACGGCGCATTACGGTTCGGGTAATCGTATGCGGTCCGAGTTGAACCGTAATCAGGTACAGTCCGGCCGGCTGCGGTAGTGCAATCGGGTAGCGGGTTTGGGTACTCTGTTTATACGCTGCCTGATAAACCTGTCGGCCGGTTGGATCTGTCAGACGCAGCATGACATCTTCCGGGCGGGTCAGTTTCAGTTGAACGGTAATCTGATCGGTGGCAGGGTTTGGATATACAGCGACCTGCTGCTCCAGGATTGGCTCCAAACCAGTAGGACCAGTCACGTTTACCGTATAAACGTCCTGCAGACAGCCTTGTTGATCGTTAACGGTATAGCGATAAGTGCCGGGTGCGTTTGGCCGGACAGAAATGGAACGGCTCGTTTGTCCCTCAGACCAGCTATACTGACCCGGCCACGAGGCTGTCAGGCGCAGGGTGTCACCGAATGAGATTGTTGATGTTGAATTCTTATTGACATTCTTGAGCAGCGTAAACTGATCCCGGACGACTCCGTCGGTGGCCAGCCATTGGGCAGTAAGCCGGTTGTCATTAACGTCGAGAATAAGTGAACCTCCAAGGTCCCGGTTCGCGTACACCGTAGCCGGATGCGGATAATCGGTGGCTTTCCAGCTTAGCGCACCACCCGAACCGGCTACAACATAGACGGTTCCCTGTCCTTTAATTATAGGGCAGGAGTTAGCAGAACCATCGTAACGGCCCGTCGTGTTCGACACCATATGCCGGGCTGGATCAAATGTATTCGCAAAGCCTGTATGCCCCTTGATCAAATACGTTCTCTCATAAATATGACTGTGTCCGCTGAGCACTAGATCCACATTATAACGCTCCAGAATAGGCAGCAGATTCTGACGAATCAGCACTAGCTCCGCTTCTGTATCGGAGTCACGGGAGCCTTTGGTGTAGGGCGGGTGGTGGAAAAACACGACGGTCCAGGGCAGTTGGTTAGCGGCTAAATCCCGCTTCAGCCATTGAACCTGGGTGCCGGTGGTGTCATAGAGCCGGTGTTTGCCGGCCTCATTGCCAAAGGAGTCCAGAGAAATGAAATGGACGTTCCCGTAGTCGAATGAATAATACGATTGGGAGGCAGAAGGAACTCCACCAGCCTCGGCCTGGCGTGGCATGCTAAATAGCTTGTAGTAATCAATATCGAAGGCATTGACATCACCGTTGTAATCGTGGTTACCGGGGGATGGCCAGACAGGCGTAGTAGCAAACAGTGATTTCGGATAAATATCGAATACATACCGTTGAAATTCATCATCCTTTCCGCAGCAATAGGCGTTATCTCCCAGCCATAGCCATATATCCGCTGGCCGATTTTTTGTGAAAGTCAGGTATTGATCCCGTACAGCCATTTGGTTTTCGCTGCCGATGCCAAAATCGCCGAGTGCCCATACCCTGAACGGGGTGGTACTCCCTTTCGGGGGAGCTGTTGCGAACTGGAAGGTCGACCAGTCTCCGGCTTTATTATTGGCATGCCCTACGCTGTATGCGTAAGCTGTTGCGGGTTGTAAGCCCGTAAGGGTAACGATATGCTCCCGGGTCAGTACCGGGTCGGTTGTTTGCTGGTTAATTGGGCCATTAGCCCGCCCGAAGAACACCCGGCTGTCGGTAGCAACATTCGTACGCCAGCGGACGATAACCGATGTTGGCGTAACTACCTGAAGGTACGGCCCCCGGATTAAGGCCGGCTCCGACTGGCCGATTGCCTGAAGGCTAACGAGTAGGAGAAAGATTTTAATCCAATAAACAGGTTTCATAGGTGGTGATTATGCCGTTCGGGGTTGTAAAGGTATCTAATGTCCCAAATCAGCAAACGATACACCGGCAGATTACTCTCTGTTTCGCCGTATTTTATTCTTTTAAGCACCATAAACGATTTATCGACAAACGGTTTTGTCTAGTTCCTGCAACAATATACATTTATCCGGTTATTAGTTACTCTAAATCAATTCATTTGGTGATATGCTCTATCTATCCACTCATTTACGGTTAACGGCCACATCCGGTACTTTAGTCCGTCTGCTTTTTCTCTTTTTGGTTTGCCATGGAACGCCCTCCGTCTGGGCGCAGGCGATTACCCAGCAGATTATTGTGGATCAGTTTGGCTGGCGTACCAACGCCCGAAAAACTGCTGTTTTTGCCAATCCGGTCAGCGGGCAGAACAGCGGTACCCCCTATACGCCAGGAACTCAGTATCAGGTGCGCCGGTCATCGGATAATAGCGTGGTCTTTACCGGCAACACGGTGATCTGGAACAGCGGCAATACGCATACCGACTCGGGTGATAAGGCCTGGCATGGCGACTTTACCAGCGTAACCACACCCGGTACGTACCATATCTACGACCCGACCCGCAACCTGCGTTCGTACGATTTTGAGATCCGGGATAATATTTACGGCCCGGTTTTGCAGGCGGCTGTGAAGGTATTTTATTACCAGCGCAGCGGAACGGCCATACCCGCGCAATACGGCGGTAACTGGAACCATGCACTGGCCCACAGCCAGGATGCTAATGCCTTGTTGTATACCTCGGCAGCCCAGCCAAACACTACCCGCAACGTGACCGGAGGCTGGTACGATGCTGGCGATTATAACAAATATGTACCATTTCTGGTCAGCCCAATGTGGGATCTGCTGATGGCGTATGAACTGCGCCCGAATGCGTTCACCGATGCCACCAATATCCCGGAATCCGGCAATGGCGTACCCGATGTGCTGGATGAACTAAAGTGGGAACTGGACTGGATGCTGCGCATGCAGGCAGCCAACGGCGGAGTACACAATCGCGTAGCCGTAACCAGCTACAGCAATGGCACCGACGATCCGTCGACGGATACCCAGCCCCGCTATTACACCAACATCACTACCTGGTCGACGGCAACGTTCGCGGCTATCATGGCGCATGCTTCGCGGGTGTTCGGCGCCTATGGTACGCAGTTTCCGAATTATGCCAATACCCTCCGCACGGCAGCCGAAAGTGCCTGGACGTTTCTGGAAGGCAATCCGAACATGAGCCCATCCACCGGCACAGACGGTGCGTCAATGGCCGCTGCCGATGCCGGTTCCAATCCTAACCAGGACCGGCGACTACGTATTCTGGCGGCCGCTCAGTTGTTCCGCACGACTGGTACGGCTAAATACAAATCCTACTTCGAAAGTAATTACAGCAATACGAGTGCGACAAGTGAGAACGGATTTCACCCCCTGACAAACTTCATGGACCCCTCGCTATGCTGGGATCTGAACCAGGCGTTTATCATCTATTGGAGTACACCCGGTGCCGACGCTACCATTGTATCGAAGTTGAAGGCAACCCTCAAAACAACGATGGACTGGTTCCATGATCCCTATTATGCACAAAAAAGCGACCCGTACCTGGCGTATATGTTTTCGGGCCACTATACCTGGGGCTCCAATCAGTTAAAAGCCCGATGGGGGCAACTGGCGGTTATTGCCCTGGAGGCTAATGTAAATTCGGCGAAAAACAGCCTTTATCGTGAGATCGCTGAGGAGTATCTGCATTACTTCCACGGCCGCAACCCACTGTCTTGGGTGTACCTGAGCAATATGGGTACACGGGGTGCCAATGTGGGTGGCGATAAGAATATTGAAGAGTTTTACCATAGCTGGTTCCGCCATGGCTCCGCCCGGTACGATGGTCCTGCTTCTCAGTTTGGTGGCGCACCCGGTTATGTGGTCGGTGGTCCGAACCAGAACTATACGGGTACCACTTCTCCTCCAAAGAACAACCCGCCAATGAAAGCGTTTGCAGCCTGGAACAGCGACTGGCCTGACCCGTCGTGGGAGGTTACCGAACCGGCCATTTACAACCAGGCAGCTTATGTGTTTCTGTCCTCGTATTTTGCGGAACCCGCCAGCGTACAGCCTACGCTGAGTGCATCCAGTAACAGCCCCGTTTGTATCGGTCAAACCGTCAATCTGGCGGCTACTCCCACTAATCTGAGTGGCACCATTTCTTACGCCTGGAGCGGACCAAACGGATTCTCATCAACGGCCCAGAACCCAGCTATTCCGAATGCGACCACGGCCCTATCCGGCACGTATTCGGTAACGGCTACCAGCAACGGCAGTAGTTATATCGCCAGTACGTCTGTTTCGGTCAATCCGGCACCAACCGCTTCGGCATCAAGCAATAGCCCGGTGGCGGCCGGACAGACGCTGAACCTGTTTGCCACCAGTGCCGGTTCGGGTGCCAGCTATACCTGGAGTGGACCGAACAATTTTAATTCGACGGTACAGAACCCGTCCATCACCAACGTCACTACATCTGCTTCGGGTACGTACACGCTTACGGTGGGCCTGAATGGCTGTTCGGGTACTGCCACAACCAGTGTAACGATAACCGGCGTCTCGGCCAGCACGTACATCATTTATGACGATGCCTTACAGGCCGGCTGGGAAAACTGGTCGTGGGGCACAACCGTTAATTTGAGCAATACGTCGCCAGTGCAGAGTGGTACCCGATCAATCGCGGTGAAATACAATCAAGGGTGGGCCGGCTTTTACCTGCATACGGCATCGCCCGTGAACCTGAGTGGACTTTCGCATCTAAAATTCTGGGTAAATGGGGGGAAATCGGGCGGACAAAAGATTACGGTGAAGATGAATGGGGACAATACCAACATTTATTCACTGACTATTCCTAAAAACACCTGGACGCAGGTTACTGTACCGCTGACCACCTTTGGCAGCCCGACTACGCTATACGATCTGTACTTCCAGGAGGGTATCGGATCGACCAAGCAGGCGGTGTACTATCTCGACAAAGTTTATCTGGCCAATTCGGCTACGGCACGGGCGGGGGCAGAACTGGCGTTGGGCACAACTACTGAGGTGAAGCCGGAAGTACGGGTGTATCCGAATCCGGTAGACGGGCATCAGGGAACGCTTACGCTTCAGTTCATCGGATTTAGCCCTAATGAGGAGGTTCAGCTTACACTTACAGATCTTCAGGGGCGGTCCCTGAAGCACATGCAGCTAACGCTGACCACACCGGAAAAAGATGTACCGCTGGGGCGGCTGTCGCCGGGTCAGTACTTTATACGGGTGCTTGGCGAACGGGGACAGCAGATTAAGAAGGTGCTGGTAAAGTAACGGGAAACCTGTTTCGTATTGTCGGGTCGCATGGAGTCATTCCGTGCGGCCCGACATGTTTTTGGGCCACCGAACTGCCAGAAAATTGCCGGTTTTGCTAACCATTTTGTGTTTAGCGAGTAGTATAAATACTTGATATTAAACGAAAACCGGCCATGAGAAGTGTATGGATACTAATGGTGTTGGGTTGGCTGTTGGGCGTATCCTGCCAACGTAAAGAGGACGTAGAGCCGCAACGTGTCTCCTGTGACGATTTTGTGAAAAGCGGAGATGAGGCCAACCGCCTGATTCTGGGTCGCTGGCAATGGGAGCAGACGTTTACCCAACTGCGGGGAATGACCTCACCCAAAATCGAAACACCCCAATCAGAAGGTTATTCGGAAGAACTGGTGTTTAAACCGGAGGGTATTGTGGAAGTTTACCGGAACGGACAGCTTGTGGAGACACGCCGGTATATTATTCAGGATGTTCCGGGCGAAATGACGTTATATATCCATTTTACGGAATTGAACGGAACCGCTATGCCCCGCTCCGTTGATTTACCGTTATTACGGCTCTGCACCGACCGGCTCACGCTGAATCATACCTACAATGACACCGGCGGAGATATAACGTACAAGCGTATCTGACAAAAAAAGACCCTGACCGTTGAGGTCAGGGTCTTAATAATTTATAAGTTGTTTACATCAGGCTACATCAACCTTCACCTTCAGCAGAAATTCATCCATTTCTATTTCAGTGGCATTTCCGTTCAGATCGCTGACTAAGTCGAGAGACAGCGCCTGAACTTCCTGGCAGATGTACGGCTTGTTGGCTTCAATGGCTTCGGCCAACTCGGCACTATTGTTCTCTAATTGAATGTTGATTTTATCGGTTACCTCAAAGTTCTGGTCTTTGCGCAGGTTCTGGATGCGGTTGACAAAATCGCGGGCGATCCCTTCACGACGCAGTTCGTCGGTGATGGTGATGTCAAGTGCAACCGTAATGCCGCCTTCACTGGCTACAATCCAGCCCGGCACATCTTCTGTCATAATCTCTACGTCAGCCAGTTCAATGCTTCCTATTGGTAACTGCAGACTGCCCGCTTGCTCTAACTGGCGGATGTCGTCGTCAGACATCGCCGTAATGGCAGCGGCTACGTCTTTCATCTGCTTGCCGAACTTAGGCCCAAGCGCTTTGAAATTGGGCTTTATTTTCTTCTTCAGAATGCCCGACGTATCGTCGATAAACTCAACCGCCTTTACGTTTACTTCCGACTGGATAATCGGCGCGACGTGCTCAATCTGCTGACGAGTCGTTTCGTTCAGCACCGGCACCAGAATACGGGTCAGCGGCTGACGAACTTTAATCTTATGTCCTTTCCGCAGTGAGTGAACCAGTGAACTGATCGTTTGACCCAGTTCCATAGACGTCTCCAGATTACTGTCGATCAGGGCACGGTCGGCCCTGGGGAAGTCTGTCAGGTGAACCGACGCGGCTGCCTGACTATTGTTGGCGTTCAGGTTACCGTACAGCCAGTCGGCAAAGAACGGTGCAATCGGTGACATCAGTGTGGCAACCGTAGCCAGACACTCGTGCAGCGTCTCGTAAGCGGCTTGCTTATCAGCCGTCAATTCACCTTTCCAGAAACGCCGGCGTGACAGGCGGACGTACCAGTTCGATAGCTGGTCGTTCACAAAGTCCTGTATGGCCCGGCCCGCTTTCGTCGGGTTATAATCGTCCAACTGCTGCTCTACTTCCAGAATCAGCGACTGAAGTTTCGAAAGAATCCAGCGGTCCAGTTCCGGCCGTTGCTCAACCGGAACAGTTCTTGTGCCTGTAGTCGTAAACTTGTCGAGGTTGGCATACAGCGCAAAGAAGTTGTACGTGTTGAACAACGTACCAAAGAACCTACGCTGCACTTCGCCGATACCGTCGATGTTGAACTTAAGGTTGTCCCAGGGCTCGGCATTGGTGATCATATACCAGCGCGTAGCGTCGGGGCCATATTTATCCAGCGTCTCAAACGGATCAACGGCATTGCCCAGCCGCTTCGACATTTTGTTGCCGTTTTTGTCCAGTACGAGGCCCGTCGACACCACGTTTTTGAACGCCACCGAGTCGAACAGCATACCGGCAATGGCGTGGAGCGTAAAGAACCAGCCACGGGTCTGGTCAACACCCTCGGAGATAAAGTCAGCCGGGAAAGCCTTCTCAAAGGTCTCCTGTCCTTCAAACGGCCAGTGCCACTGGGCGTACGGCATGGCTCCGGAGTCAAACCAGACGTCAATCAGGTCCGGCTCGCGCTGCATGAGTTTGCCGGATTCCGAGACGAAGTATACCTCATCGACGTAAGGCCGGTGCAGATCAAATGTAGAGTTATTGAATGAATGAATGAATGAATTATTCTTGTCGAGGTAAGCCTGCCAGCCTGTATCACCTTGTCGAACAAATTCAATCATTCTCTCATTCGATAATTCAACCTTCTTCTTCAGTTCCGCTACCGAGCCAATGCAAATTTCCTCACCCGTTTCGGAGCGCCAGATGGGCAGGGGAGTACCCCAGTAGCGGCTGCGGCTCAGGTTCCAGTCGACGAGGTTTTCGAGCCAGTTGCCGAAGCGGCCCGTACCAGTGCTTTCCGGTTTCCAGTTGATGGTTTTGTTCAGCTCAACCAGTTTATCTTTCACGGCCGTGGTGCGGATAAACCAGCTATCGAGCGGGTAATACAGCACCGGCTTGTCGGTACGCCAGCAGTGGGGGTAGGGGTGTTCGTATTTCTCCACCCGGAACGCTTTGCCCTCTTCTTTCAGCTTGATGGCGATCAGCACATCCGTTGGCTTGAAGTCCGGGTCGGCCTGCTCTTCGTCGGTGTAGTACTGCTCCTTGACATAGCGTCCGCCAAACTCACCAATCTCCTTTACAAAACGCCCCTGCCGGTCAACAATCGGTACTTCTTTGCCTGTTTCGTCCTTGACCATAATGGGCGGTATACCGTTAGCTTGAGCTACCCGGAAGTCATCGGCACCGAAGGTAGGGGAGGTATGCACCACGCCCGTACCATCTTCAGTCGTTACGAAGTCGCCGAGGAGGACGCGGAAGGCCGGTTGGTCTGGCTGAACGTAAGGCAGCAGTTGTTCGTATTCGATACATGCCAGGTCAGACCCCTTAAATTCCTGTACAATCGTCCAGGGCAACAGCTTTTTGTCACTGGCTGCATACCCCTTAAAGTCGCCCTCTTTGCCCTTCTCCGAAAACCAGCGGCCGACCAGCGCCTTGGCTAGCACTACATGCACCGGTTCGTGGGTGTACGGATTGAAGGTTTTTACCAGTGCGTAATCGATGTTGGCACCGACGGTCAGCGCTGAGTTCGCAGGCAGTGTCCAGGGAGTAGTCGTCCAGGCCAGCACATATACCGGCGTACCGTCGCTCTGGCTGGTGAGGAACTCCGCCTTGCCGGTATTTTTCACTTTAAACATCGCTACAATGGTCGTGTCTTTTACGTCCTTGTAGGTGCCGGGCTGGTTTAGCTCGTGCGAGCTAAGGCCGGTTCCGGCTTTCGGCGAGTACGGCTGGATGGTGTACCCTTTGTAAAGCAGGCCTTTGTCGTACAATTGCTTCAGCAGGTTCCAGAGCGACTCGATGTAGTCGTTGTGGTAGGTAACGTACGGATTGTCAAGATCGACCCAATAGCCAATGCGCGTGGTAAGGTCGTCCCACATACCGGTGAACTTCATCACCGCTTCGCGGCACTTCTGGTTGTACTCTTCAACCGTAATGGTCTTACCAATGTCTTCTTTGGTGATACCGAGTTCTTTCTCCACCTGCAGTTCGATGGGCAGGCCGTGGGTATCCCAGCCTCCTTTGCGCTTCACCTGAAAGCCCTGAAGGGTTTTGTACCGGCAGAAAATATCTTTGATGGCCCTGGCCATGACGTGGTGAATACCCGGCTTGCCGTTGGCCGACGGCGGGCCTTCGTAAAATGTAAACGTAGGCTTCCCTTCGCGGAGGGCAACGGACTGCTCAAACGCCTGTATGTTATTCCAATGTTGCAACACCCCGGCCGCAACCTGTGCGTAGTCGAGGTTTTTATACTCTTTGTAGTTCATCTGGATGGCCTCCCGCTGGTAACAGGGACAATAATTGAGGGGCAAAGATACGGAATTTTGATGGTCTGGTGAACGCTAAACAATAAGGTCACACAGCCGCATAGGCTATACCGGGCAGCCCCACTACTATAATCTGAACAATGCCTGCCCGACGATTAGTTTCCATTCCCGCGCCCGCAACCGTAAACTGGATTAGACACTACCCGAGCATCCGGGACGCGGATTTATTTGTGTTTCTATTAACTTGCCACGCGTTTAACTGCGCTGAAAAACTCATAGTCAAACCCAGTTACTTTATGAAATTCAAACGCTATGCAACTGCCCGCTGGGAAGGGTCCGGCAAAGATGGCAGCGGTAAACTGACCTCCCAAAGTACCGTTCTACAGGATACCCAGTATTCATTTAACACCCGTTTTGCCGATGGGGTGGGCACTAATCCGGAGGAACTTGTGGCGGCCGCCCATGCCGGTTGTTTTGCCATGCAACTAAGCTTCAACCTGAGCGGCATAAACACCCCACCCGACTACCTCGATGTGCGTTGCGACCTGACCTTCGAGGATGGCAGCATTACCAACTCCCACCTTACGTTGAAAGCCAGCGTACCGGGGGTGAGCCAGGAGCAGTTTGATGAGCAGGTAGCGAATGCTGAGAAGAACTGCCCTATCTCTAAATTGCTGAACACCAAAATCAGCGTGGATGCTTCTTTAGTTTAACCCAGGCGTATACAGAGTTCTGTTGAGCTTTGGACAACAAAAAAGACCTGTGCAGCACAGGTCTTTTTTGTTGAAAGGGGGTTGTTATTGCTGTTTCTGGCTATTCAAAAACTTAATGGTTGTTACCGACATCAGCGGCTGTATGGCTTTGGTCTGCTCATTTTTGAAGACGAAATACACGTCCTGAACGCCTTCGGTGGGTTTCAGCGAAATAAAGACGGGCGGCCGGGCAAACGGACTGGCCGGTGGTGTGGCAGGTTTTGGTGCCTGACCAGCGGGCGCTGACGTGCCAGGAGTCGAAGCACTGGGTGCCGAAGTACCGGCTGCCCCCTGGGCTCCACCTGCCGGAGTGCCGGATTCCATCTGGGCCATCAGCTTCGCCATGTCTACCTCCGGAGCCAGCGGAACAGCCACTTCACCAATGAGCGGTCCCGTTGGCGAGCCCAGCCGGACTTCAATGGTTCCGCCGGCGCTGCCTTCCCGGCGCTGAGCTGCGGCAGCCAGTTCGAGTTGTTTTACGCCCGTCAGGTCAAACTGCCGGAAGGCTATATGCGAATTCGGATACGCCATGATCTTCTCGCCCCGGTCCGATTTTACATCTACGCCCTGCTTCACAGGAGCCGACGCGGCATTGACCTGCGGACTGCGGAGGATCAGGAGGTGTTCGGCCGTTTGCGCCGGAACGCCTTTGCCACCACTCACCGCGCTACCCCGGTCGGTATAGGCCGCCCGCACCAGCACCGAGCCCCGGCCGTTATCCCCCGCCGGGATCTTTACCGAATGCTCACCCTGCAGGGGCAGGCTGCTGAGGGTTTTGTCGTTGACGTGCAGGATATAGTCCACAATGGCGCGGGCGTCGGTCACCGACATGGCCGGGTGGCCGGGCATGGCTACTTCACCCCAGACACCGACACCGCCCTGGCGGACTTTACCGATCAACCGGTCGATTGCCCCGGCATCGCCTTGGTATTTGGTTGCGATGGCTGCAAACGCCGGACCCACTGATTTTGTCGCTGTCTGGTGACATACCTTACAGTCGCTCTTGCCGATCAGTGATTGGGCCACGGCGTACTGAGTAGTGGCATCGACGCTGCGCTGGCCCTGTTTTACTTCGGCATAATCAAAGCCTTCTGAGGTATAGTCGATGCTCATGGCGACACGGTCGGCCGGAATGCTGCCTTTTTTCAGGTTGCCGTCTTCTTTATCATCTACCTCTACCGTGTACCGGATCGGCTGATCAGGAAAGAAGAAAGTCTGGTTTCCGGCTACCTGTACGCGCACCGCCGGTGCTTCGTTGCCCGCAATGATGCGCACCGACTGGCTGTTGGCGGCTCCTTTGGCATCGGTAACCGTCAGCGTAGCCGTATAGACGCCAGCTTTGTCAAATTTTACCGTCGGATTGGGGCCGCTGAACGCCCGGGCGGGCAGACCAGCACCGGCCACCGACCACTTATACGTCAGCGCATCGCCGTCGTAGTCTTTACTGCCGTCTGCCGACAAGGTCAGTTGCAGGGGCACGCTACCGCCGGGTTTGCTGGCCGATGCCTGCACAAGAGGCTTCCGGTTACCGCCATTGTATTCAATGCGCACCAGTTGTGAGTTGTTGCTCTTCCGGAACCAGTTGTTGCCGTACTCTAGTACGTAGAGATCGCCGTCCGGACCGAATTTCATATCAATCGGTTCTACCGGCCGGTAACTGGGCAGGAAGCGTTCCATAGATTTGTAGTTCCCCTGGCTGTCCATAGAGATGAGCATGATCCAGCCCCGCGAGAAGTCCGTAGCGATCCATTTGCCTTCAAAATAAGCCGGCCAGGAGCGTTTGGCTCCTTTAAAGTCAGCCTGCCGGAATACCGGTCCACCCGTAGCGGAACGAGAGCCGGTACCCACCAGCGGAAACTCTTCGGAAACGCCGTACGGATAGTAGATAAACGAAGGCGCTACCGGCGGAAGCTCCCGCAGACCCGTGTTGTTGGGTGAGGAATTGACGATCTTGTCCGGATCCTTTTTCTCCAGGGGCTTCTTGTTTTCGTAGTCAAAGACCGGGAAAGCCTGCCGGTTGCCGACAAACCACGGCCAGCCGAAGTTACCGGGCTTGCGGGCCTGGTTTAGCTCGTCGTAGCCGCGTGGGCCAATTTCGGTATCGCTGGTTGCATCCGGCCCAACTTCACCCCAGTAGAGGTAACCGGTCTGGCTGTCAATGGAAATCCGCCAGGGGTTACGGTGGCCCATCGAGTAGATTTCGGGGCGGGTTTTGTTGGTTCCCTTTGGGAAGAGGTTACCGTCCGGAATGGTGTAGGTACCATTGGGTTCGGGGTGGATGCGCAGGATTTTTCCCCGCAGGTCCATGGTGTTACCCGCGTGTCCCTGGTCATCCCAGCTGCTGCGGCCGGGGCGCTCGTCGGTCTGGGCTGCCTGCTGGTTACCGGTATTATTCCCAACGGTCAGGTACAGGTTACCGGCCTTGTCCCAAACCATGCCACCACCGGTATGGCAGCAGACTTCGCGCTGGGTATCTACGGCCAGCAATACTTTTTCTGAGCTTTTCACCAACTGTCCGTCTTTCAGCTCCCAGCGCGTCAGCAGGTGCTTCGACTCGGTCGGGTGGGCGTAGTAGAGATAGACCCAGTGATTTTTTTCAAAGTTAGGGTCCAGTGTCAGACCCATCAGCCCCTCTTCGGCCTCTGTCACCTTACCTTCTTTAGAGGTGTATTTGGTGTTGACGGGAATGGTGGCAATCAGGTCGACAGATTTAGACGAAGGATTGTACGTCTTCAGAGCCCCCTTTCGTTCGATGATATAGACGATGCCGTCTTTGGCTACCTCAAAGGCCATCGGCTCGTCCAGATCCTGCGCCAGCACAACGGGCGTAAAGCGGGTTTCGTCCAGTTTCGACGGATCATCCTGCATCACAAACGATGCAAGACCAACGAGGAGCGTTACCGGCAGGATCAGCGCCGGCCACCGCTTCCCCGACAAACGGGTAGTTATTTTCATAATAGGGTAAAAACAGAATTAGCAAACAATACTATAAGTTTATTAACTGGTTATCAAATCAAATCGACTGTTGACGGGGTTATCCCGACCAACAGTCGATTTTAGACGATGATATATAGTTTATTTATCGTCACCGCCACTTTTTACGTCGTCGTTGTTGACCGACCGGCTTTTCTTACGGGGGGCGTCGAAGCTCATTTTGCCGATGCGGTAGGCAAACGTCACTTTTACGTTTGAATTGTGCAGGTTGTTGACGTATTGCTGCGACAGTACCGGCGACTCTAGGCTGGTGCGCATGGTTACCCCACCGCCGAGGAAGTTTTCGGCCGCCAGCCCGATGCTACCCCGCTTGTTGGCGAATTCTTTGCGCACGCCCAGCGAATACATATAGAAGCTGCTCATGGTGCCCTGCAACTGCGGCATTGGCCCCCGGAAGAAGCTGAACGCCTGGGCACTCCAGCCTTTGTTGAGCTGCAACTGGCTCATCAGCCGCCCGCCGACGCTTACACCCGAATTGCTGATCAGCGTGGACTTACCATCGGCACCGGCCGCCATGCCCTGCATGTATACGTAATAACTGTCCAGTCCTCCGTTGACACTCCATTTCGGCGTCAGGTTGGTGTTGAAGAACACATTGGCTCCTACGGTCCGCTGCACTCCGATGTTCTGGAAGGTGGTAATAATACCGCCGATGAGGGAATCAGAGGGTAACCGTACCATGGTGATAGCGTTGTTGGTCAGTCGCCCAAACAGTGACGCATTCAGGTACGTCTTTTTGATGCTGGTACTCAGGCTCAGTTCAACGTTGTCGGTCAGTTCCGGTTTCAGCGTGGGGTTACCCACCATGATCATCTGCGGATTGGCTGCGTTTACGTTCGGGTTCAGCTGCTGCAGACCCGGCCGCTGGATACGGCGGTTGTAAGCGGCTTTCAGGGTTGTTCCGCCCGACAGGCTTTTCGAAACGTTTATGCTTGGTACCAGGTTGCTGTACGACGGGATATTCAGACTGACATTTTCGTTCGACTGCGCCGTAATATCTGTATGCTCATAGCGGGTGCCCACTTTAAAACTGTACTTGCTGGGTGTCACGTAAGTGTACGAAATATACCCGGCTCCGATGTTCTGCTGATAGTTAAGCGATCCTGAAGGGTTGAACGGATCGAACAGGTAGCCACCCGTCGGCGACGCTATCTGGTACTGAAACCGGCTGTCGACCTGGCGCATGATGGCTTTGCCGCCAAACTCAAGCAATTGATTTTTACTGATGGGGGTCTGGTAATCGGTCTGAAAGGTCAGCTCACTGTTGGTGTTGTTGTTGAGGTTACGCTGGCGGTTGGTTAACTCACCGGTACCATTCAGCCAGTCGGCGTAGAAGTTGTTGGTCAGGCCCGTACGGCTGTACTGCGTGGAGATGCTCCATTCCTGCTGGGGTTTGAACGTGCGGATGTAGTCAACGTTCACGTCTACGGAGTTCGACAGGTCCCGGCGGTTTACATCCCGGTTCGTTACCCGCAGCAGGGAGTCACCCAGATAGGTACTGGTCAATTGATTCTGCTCCTGAATGAAATTGCGGGTACCGAAGCGGACGTTAGCCGACAGTGACTGGTTTTTTGCCAGATCATAATCAAAGCCCAGGGTGTACTGCCCGAACATCGGGGTATCGAAAGCGGTGCCCTGCTGGCTGGTCCGGAGCAGTTGGGAGCCAACCAGGGTGGTTTGGTTCAGTGTGGAGGAGGCCCCATTGTACATCGCCCGCCCGAAACCGCCGAGGGTAATACCTAATTTGCCCTGCCGGTACGAGCCGTTCAAGCCCAGGTTGGAACCGCGAATACCGGCTCCGGCATCAACGTTCAGCGTCAGGCCGTGCAGGGTGTTTTTCTTGGTAATGATGTTGATGATACCCGCGGCACCTTCAGCATCGTATTTAGCGGAGGGGCTGGTAATTACCTCTACCGATTTGATCATGTCGGCGGGCAGCTGTTTGAGGGCATCGGCCACGTTGGCGGCTACGATCGTTGAAGGCTTATTATTGATCAGCACCCGGATGTTGCTGCTACCCCGCAGGGACACGTTACCGTCCAGGTCAACCGAGAGCATCGGTACGCGCTTAAGTACATCGGAGGCATCGCCCCCTTTGGTTGTCATGTCTTTGTCGGCGTTGAACACCAGCCGGTCTACTTTCTCTTCGATCACGGCCGCCTGACCGGTTACGACCACTTCGCCCAGCATCCGTACATCAGGTGCCAGTTGAACCGTACCCATATTCAGTTCCGTACCTTTACCGATAACGAAAGCGCGGGAGTCGCTGGTCTTGTAACCGATAAAGGAGTATTGGAGCCGGTATTCGCCGGGAGCCAGTTTGGCAATGGAGAATTTACCTTTGTCGTCCGACGTGGTGCCGTCGACCGGTTTACCGGTGTTGACGCTGATCAGGGCGACCGTGGCAAACTCAACAGGCTTGTTAGTAGTAGAGTCCATCAGCAGGCCGGCGATTTTACCGTTGCCTTTGGGGGTTTCTTCCGCAACGCCCGTAAATTCTTTTTTCTGTTTTTCCTGCGAAGCGCCGAAACCACCCGGCCCACCGGGACCGAACTGGGCGTATCCGGTTGAGAAACTACCGGCCAGCAGGAGGGCGGTCAGTAGATTCCGGGAATGGGTAAGGGCTGTATGTGTGTTCATGGCTCAGTTTGCGTTGTGATTTGATGAACCAAAGTTACAGCCTGCTCCAGGGTGGTCTAAATCAAGGTTGGCGAGTGCCGGTTTTTCGTGGGTAAATCCGGCGAATCGGGTGGTGAATGCCCGCCCGCAAACCCCGCTTATTTACCCAGCCACTCCTTAAAATCGGTGATGCGGTCGCCACTGACAAACACCTCTTCGCGGGGATTCGGTTTAAGTTCTACTTTGAGCTTGCTGCCCGAATACGTATGGATGTTCTTAATGGCCATCAGCGAAACCAGAAACGCCCGGTTCACCCGGAAGAAGTCCTTCGGGTTGAGCAGGGGAATCAATTTGTCCAGGCTGTACTCTATGGAGATGTGCTGCCCGTCGTAGGTAGTGAGCCAGGTGGCTTTGTCTTCGTAGGAGAAATAGGCAATATCGATGGTGCTGATGCTGCGGATTTTGGTGCCAATGGTGACCATAAACCGGTCTTTGTAATCCTGTTTACCGGCGCTGTTGAGCAGACTCATCAGAGCGGAATAGTCCGGCTGACCGGTTGCTGCGGTCGAAGTGGTCTGCCGAAGGGCCTTGAACTTGTCGATGGCCGCAGCCAGTTCGTCTTCATCGATGGGCTTCAGCAAATAGTCGATACTGTTGGCTTTAAATGCCTGGAGGGTATAGGTATCGTAGGCGGTGGTGAAGATAATGGGTACCGTCAGTTTCGATTGTTCAATAATCCGGAAGGCAATATCGTCTTCCAGGTGAATATCCATAAAGACCAGATCAGGCGGATTAGGCTGGCCGGTGAACCACTGGACTGCTTTGGCGACGGAGGGGATTTTGGCAATTACCTGAATAGTGGGATCATAATCAGCCAGCAGTTTTTCCAGCCGCTGGGCGGTCAGCGATTCGTCTTCAATGATTACAACATTCATGAAAGCAGTGGTAGTTTAATGACAAAACTGTTGTTCTCTTCCCCGATACTGACCGGACGGTCGGTCAGCAGCCGGTAGCGGTTGGTGATGTTCTCCAGCCCCATGCCCGTAGAATCCTCCGCCTGTGGCCGGCGCTGGAGCGGATTGCTCACCAGCAGGTAGTCGTCTGAGGTTTCAATGGAAACGATCAGGGGCTGTTCTGCCGACATCTGGTTGTGCTTTACGGCGTTTTCCACCAGCAGTTGCAGGGTCAGTGGCGCAATGCCGTAGCGCATGGCTTCGGGCGCAGTTACTTTATTGAGCACCTGAAGTTTTCCTTCAAAACGGATGTTGAGCAAAAAGGAATAAGCCTCCAGAAAGTCCAGCTCGGTTTTCAGGCTTACCCGTTCGGTATCCCGCTGGTCCAGGATGTAGCGGTACACCTTGGAGAGCTGTTTGATAAACCGCACGGATAGCTTCTGATCGACCTCGACCAGCGAGGCCAGAATACTGAGGCTGTTGAACAGAAAATGGGGGTTCACCTGGTTACGGAGCGCCACAAACTGCGCCTGGGTGGCCTCACGCTTCAACTGCTCGGCGTTGATGCGCAGTTGGGCCAGTTCCCGGTACCCGCGCCGGTTGGCCGACAGGTAAAACGCCATCAGCATAGCCAGCACGGTGAGGCCATTGTTGGCTTTGTCCCGACGGCGCCGGTCGGCGTTCCAGCCGGGCGACGGGGGTGTTCGCTGCTCCTGGGCCGGAATAGTCCGCATGGCAACGGTCCGTATTCCCTGCCGGCCTACCACGAGGTCGAGCTGGCGCAGCAGGAGATGAAAGCCCACATTGAACATGACGGCCAGTGCACCGGCCGTTAGAAAGGTGGCGAGTTGAGCCGACCACTTTACGTCGATGAGATAGTCCCGTCTGGATTTGCTGAAGAATTTTTCCTCTAACCACTCCGTCACGCTCAGCCAGCCCGTAATGAACAGTATGGTCAGGGGGATCTCCAGCAACCAGAGCACCCAGACGTACCGAAACGTTGTCCAGCTCCAATGGTCAATGTTCAGGTATAGTCGGATAGGCCAGTAGATGGCAAACACGCTGGCGGCCAGCCGGACTTTCTGGCTTAGGGTCAGGTTTAGCGGAACGGTGGACTCCATCAGGCGGGAATGGTTGGCTGGCATAAGCTACGAAGGATAGACAAAACAATAACGGAACCGGCATAAAATTCCGGTTCCGTACGTTGGTATCGTTTTGGGGCCGTAATCAGGCTTCCAGGGTGATTTGCTTCTGAGCGGGCACCGTCTCGACCACTACCGTTTTCTGAGTCGTCTGGCCGTCTTTTACCACACTCAGTCGGTAGGTACCTGCTTCCAGGTTGGTCAGGTTGAAGGTCTGCCGTACACCGTTGGCAGCATTGGCCGTGTTGACGTACAACAGGTGGCCGACTGCGTCGTGCAGTTTGATGGTAGCGTTTGCGGTCTGGGGCGCTACGTAGAGGTGCAGTTTCTGGTTGGCCGATGTGATAACAACATCCGGCGTCTGGTCAATGGTCTGTTGGGCGAACGATGCGGTACCGGCTACCAGTCCAAGCATTAGGGCGATTATCTTTTTCATGTCTCAGTTGTTTTTTTGGTGTTTGACCGCTTCGGCGGTCCGATGAGACAAAGTTGCACGCCTTCGTTCGCCCCTGAAAAACGTTCAGGTCGAATGCCGGAAAAGGCCGGTCAAACCGGGTGTTTAGGGGGTCGAACGCCGGATCATTACGGGTGATTTGCGGACGCTAGGGTTTGGGGGTTGATGCGGTGCTGACTTTCATGTTGACCACATTCCAGCAGGATGTTGTTTCGTCGCTCTTGCATTCAAACATGGCAAATTCCTGTACATCAGTGTCCAGGCGCTTAAAGTACAGCACAAAGTCCACTTTTTCGGCGGCATGAACCTGGCGGTCCTGGGGGGAGAGCGGGATGCCTTCGGCCTTTACGAAGGAATAGGTTCGTACGCCATCGGCTGCTACCAGTTTAGCGTCGGGACGGAAAGATATGCTGCTGGCGCCGGATGAGTAAGGACTACCGTTGGTGTAGGTCATGTACAGCACCGTATAGTTGCTGGTAAGCCGAATATCGTTGACCCGGATGCTGGGGTCGTTGGTCTGACCCAAGCCGTTCATGGGGTCGGGCAGCAGGCGTTTCCGGGCGACCTCCCGCGAACCGGAAGGCATATAGTATTCGCCCTCATCGACGGGCGTGTTCTGGGGCAACTGCTGCGTAGTGCTACAGGCCGACAGCAGCGCCAGGAGAAGGATGCTAATACGCTTCATATGCCTCGTTATTTGGTTAATTAGCAGAGTGGTTCATTGGTTGATTAGTTAACCAGGACCAACCAGTCAACCAATTAACTAATAAACTAAAACAAGTACAAATTGCTGCTGGGGAGGCTGGAAACTTTATTTTAAAGCGAGCCGCCAGAGCTTGTTATTGAGAAAACGAAGAATTTCTGCCGGAAGCTGGTTATGGAATTGCTCCCGATCAAAGCCGGCAGGATCGGTTGAGGGTAAGAAACCGGGATTCTGCATCGCGGGAGGAAACGGGCTGATAAACGAAAAGTGCCCGGCATTCTCAATTACCCGCAGGGTCACCTGCGATTGATCAGGAACACCCTTGACAACAACATCGGCATTCCAGGCTGGAGTATACGGATCGTGTTCGGCCATCAGCAGCAGAATTGGTACTGTTACCTTGGCTAATGAATCCACTGGAATAAAATAACCCGCAGCAGGAGCCATCAACACCAGCGCTTTTATGCGTGAATCATGCTGAACGGCAACCGGCTGACCAACCTGCTTCCACGGCTCACCACCGGCTAATGCCAACGCTGTGTACCCACCGAAGGAGTGACCTACAACCGCAATCTTGTCGGAATCGATCTGCTTGCCGAACGTCTCGTTCGCTAGTAGCGCGTCAATAGTCATGCTGACGTGTCTGGGTCTGTATTGCAGATTCTCAACCTTGTCGCCCAGCGAGTTGTCGTTACGATTATTACCGTAATGCTGAGGCATGGCTACAATATACCCATGCCGCGCCAGATGCAGGCTGATGGTCCGGTACAGCAAATGCGAACCGCTATTGCCATGCGAAATAATCACGAACGGAAACGGCCCCTCACTCACCGCTGCCTGCGGACTAACATCCATCATATACGGCCCAAACGCGGTTGGTGCTGATGGCGTATGGGTAGGATAGTGGACTAAGACCGGAAAGGAGAGGTTATTTGCTTCATCAGTTACCTTTAATTGGCGGCTACCGACGTACGTTTGGGATGGGACGAAGGGCATTGTTTAAAATGTTCTTAGGATCAGCATTGTCATTGTTTAATTAGCATTTGGTGCTTATACGTTTTACGTTCCGTTACTTTTCTTCAACAAAGCTGTGAAGTGTACAAGTTTGTACTATCTACTATTCAGATTTGGGTTTTAAATGCAATAGG
This sequence comes from Nibrella saemangeumensis, assembly GCF_039541915.1. Classification (NCBI taxonomy): domain Bacteria; kingdom Pseudomonadati; phylum Bacteroidota; class Cytophagia; order Cytophagales; family Spirosomataceae; genus Nibrella; species Nibrella saemangeumensis. Next base: position 337,856 of record NZ_BAABHD010000029.1, on the reverse strand, counting down.
TATCTTATTACTTCTTTGTCTATTCCCTGAGTAATGGATTTTAAAAGACTGGAGTACTTAATTGGATATTCTTGTTTTTTTATTTTTTCTAACCAGTTTACTTCTTCATTTGAAAACGCTCTAACAAGACGCAATGGGACAGATTGTGCAAACGCAGATTTATCTGGAGAAGGAACATAGCTTTTTACTATATGAGTATCGGTCTCTACTGTTATGTCATTCATTGAGAATGAGAATAGAAATAAAAATAGTTCAGAGTCAATCTCTTTTATTTCTTTGCCGTCTTTTCCTGTAATATAGATTTCCTCCGAAATACTGTTCCAAGTGGTTTCATACTCGTTTCTCTCAGCTACATCAACTTTCTTAAAAGAAAAGTGTAAACCGATTTCATCATAAGGAATTATTACGTAATCTCCTAAGAGTTTAGACATCAGGTTTTCAAAATGGGCTTTCTCTATTTCTATTTTATAGTTAGATACTGCTTTTTTAAAATGCTTCAGTTCAAACAATGTCCAAATATCAAAACTTCTCCATTTCCAAGCGACTAAAATCGGAACTCCAGTCAGCTCTGAGTAGTTAATAAGTCCTTGATAATATGTCTCAGTCCAACTCAGTTTGTTTTTCTTAGTTGTTTTAACTTCAATGAAGAAGGGCTTTTCCTTACCATTATCATTGATTAAAACAAAAAGATCTGGTATAGTGTATTTTCTCTTTGCAGTTGGCGGAATATGGAATTGATCAAGTTTATGAGCTAAAGAGCACTTTTCGCTCCAGTATAATAGATAAGTAAATTCATCTTCCTGCACTAAACCACTGTCTAACTGCTTATAGAGGAGTGCATTAGTCTGTAATAAACACTACCTCCTTCTTTCGGAAGAAACTCCTGATCAGTTTAGGATCTTCTCTCATAAGCTTGATCTGCTCCTCAACAGCTTCCTGTAGGTCAGCTAATTTGCAAAATACCTGATTTTTCAAACTACGCTTCAGATGACTCCAGACCAACTCCACTGGATTCAGTTCCGGACTATAGGCCGGTAAACGCTCCAGATGAACTCGACCCGGTCGGGCCGCTAAGAAGGCTTTGACCGCTTCACCACTATGGGCTTTCAGCCCATCCCAGATCACCAGCAAATTCCGCTTGCGATAGCGGCTACAGAGCTTTTCCAGAAACCAAACCAGGTCTTCCCCCGTGAAGGCCTGATTCTGATAGCCTACATAGATACGACCGTTGGGCGCTATGGCCGCTATCAGGTTCCAGTGGTCTCGACCAGCTTTCTCTTTGACCACTGGTGTTTCACCCCGTGGTGCCCAAGTGTGGGCTAGGAGCGGCAGCAGGTAACAAGCGGCCTCATCTATGTACACAATTACCCGGTTCTCCTGCTGCGCTTTTTTTTAGTTCCGGTAGGCGCTCGTCTTGCCACTCTTGCACGGCTTCTGGCTTTTGTTGGCGGGCCTTCTTTTGAGGCTTCTGCCGAACGCCCCGGCGTCCCGGTCCAACCCACTTTCTTCAGAATTCGCCCGACCTGAGACACATCATAACTCACCTCAAATAGCTGCTCGATAACGGCTTTAACCCGTTTACGGGTCCAGACTTCTCCAGCAAACCCATGGTGCTGAGGCCCTTTACTTAGTTCCTCAACCAGTTGGGCTACCTGCTCCTGAGTCAGCCGAGGAGGAGCGCCAGTTGGTTTGCGGTATTGCAGGGCCGCTTCGCCTTGTTGTTTGAACTTAGTCAGTGTGCGGCTTACGCCACCTTGGGTAATACCTAAGGCCGCAGCGATGGCTTTCTGTTTTAAGCCGTCTTGCCAAAGGGCCACACAGCGACGGCGAAGCACTTCGTAGTCTTTTGGTTTATATTTTGCTCCCATCAAGAGCAAGATACAAATATTACAGGTTTATACTTCCCTCTATAACTCTGTTAACAAGTGAGTTAATGTCGGAATTCCAACCAAGCTTGTTTGCAATTTCTTGAATTTTCCTTGCTTTATCGTCAAGGTTGTTTGGAGATGTCATATTCCATCGGTATGAGTGCACATCGTCAGCAAATAGATGTAGAACAAAAGTTAGCTACTTTGCTCCCAAATTGTTCTAATATTTTACTTGCTAAATACCTCATCTTTTGTTGCGAGTACTATTCGTTCTGCCACTGCCTGCGCAATCATAATTCTATCAAAAGGGTCGCGGTGATGAAAATCGAGGTGAACTAAGTGTTGCAGATGTTCAAATGTGATAGGCAGGATTTCAATATCATTGTCGTTTAAGAAGCCTGCTATTTGGTCAAAGCTTCCTTTTAGCTCAAGTTTGTTCAAGCTGCTCTTGATAGCTATTTTCCAAATGCTGGCTATGCTGAGAAGGCACCTGTTTGCAGGGTCCGAAATGATACTTCTAAGATGTGGACTCAGTTGGTTATCGCCGTTTAGAAACCAGATAAAGGTGTGCGTGTCTAAAAGCAAGTCCATTACATATATTCTTTGAAGTCCTCCAAAGGCTCGTCAAAATCGTCGTGCATGACAAAGAATCCTTTGGCGGCACCAAACTCCCGTTGCTTAAGTGGTTTCTGCTTTTTGGACTTGGTTTTTAAAAACTCAATAAAGTCCTGCACCTCTTTTTTGAGGTCATCAGGGAGGAGAGTTCGGTATATAGTTGCAGGTCTGTCATGAGAAAACTAGGCTACCGCTATCTTCAAATATACATTTTATTTAACGATTTGTTTGCTGCTCGCCAGCACCCCAGCGCCCATCGTTTCCCAAATCCTGCCGTATACATCAATAGCCGACAAGGGTTTACCGTCGGAGTGGTTGCTGACGAAAACGGGGCGGTGTTCGGAGGCGGTGCCGATGCGGCCGTGTGAGCCTTTGATGAGGGTAGCATCCAGTGAAATGACGTTCATCAGGTAGCGGAAGCCGAGCTTTTTGCGCATCAGCTTGTAGCCGGCTTTCATCTTAATTAGCGGATTGGCTTCGTCCATAAACATCTCCACCGGGTCATAGCCGGGCTTTTTGTGGATCTCCACAGTACGGGCATAATCCGGTGCTTTGCTATCGTCGAGCCAGTAGTAGTAGGTGAACCAGCTATTGGCATCGGCCATCAGCACCAGGTCGCCGGCGCGTTCGTGGTCAATGTGGTGCTGGCGTTTGCCGGCTTCGTCCAGGATGAGTTCAATGCCGGGTGTTTTTTCCAGAATGGAGCGGACCTGCGCCGTGCAGGCCTGATCGTTGATGTAGATATGCGCTACCTGGTGGTCGGCTACGGCAAAGGCGCGCGAGGCTCCAGCATCCAGCAACTCCAGTCCGCGCTCTTCGCGTATCTGGATTAAGCCAGCTTCGCGGAAGGCGCGGTTCAGGTGAATAGGCTGGCTGACGTTGGTAATGCCGTATTCCGAGAGGACAATAACTTCGGCACTCTGCTTTTCGTAATATTGAATCAGGTCGCGGCAGACATCGTCAATCTCCCGCAGTTCCTGGCTGTTTTTCGAGAGGTTCTGCCCGAACTTTTGCAGGCAGTAGTCCAGGTGGGGCAGGTAAATAAGCGTCAGTGTGGGGTTGTGCCACTGGTCCACCAGCATGGAGGCATCGGCAATCCAGCGCGTTGATTTGATATTAGCGCCCGGTCCCCAGAACTGAAACAGCGGGAACGTGCCTAATGTCTGCTGAAGCCGGTCGCGCAGGTCGGCGGGGTAGGCGTAGCAGTCGGGCATTTTACGGCCGTCGGCCAGGTACTGCGGGCGGGGCGTTACCGAAAAGTCGGCGGTGGAGTACATGTTGTACCACCAGAACATCTTCGACACGGTAAACGATGGATCAACCTGACGGGCTTTGTCCCAGATTTTCTCGCCCTGCACCAGCTTGTTCGATTGTTTCCAGAACTTTACCTCGCTGTCGGTGCGGTCGTACCAGCCGTTACCCACAATGCCGTGGTCGCTGGGCCATTTTCCCGTCACGTAGGTAGACTGCACCGACGTGGTAACCGCCGGCAGCATCGGGGTGATGGTAGACAGTTTCTTACCGGCTACCCAATTTTTTAAAAAAGGGGTATGCTCGCCAATCAGCGATGACGACAACCCTACTACATCGATGACGACCGTTTTTTTCATTACGCTTTAAGCCTTTTGCATTTCGTCCAATACCCACTTCAACTCCCGCACAATGGAATCGTTAATAGGCATTTTCAGCTCTTGGGGTAAGACCTCCCAGGTATAAGTTTCGGCTTCCAGTTGCTGTGTAAACGGCTGCTCCTTCTGTAGCCGGAGCACCTCCGTAATGTCTGACTGGGTCGATTGTAAGCGGCCAAAATCTGACACAAAAATTGGTACGTGAAAATGTGACCGCCATTCGGTATGGTTCGGCCTAAAGGCAGCCAGTGCTTCGGGCAGATCGGGGTAGCGGGACAATTTGCCGGCGGCATCACTGGCTACTACCTGGTGAAGGTACGTTGGCTCGTTGAACCGGGAAAACTCCTGCCGGAGCGCTTCACGGCCTTCCTGATCCGGCGGAAAAGATGCCTTAAGGGCCGCACTGATCTGTATTTTCCCTACGCGCAGCTTATGTTTCTTTAATTTACTCAGCACATCGGCCGGCCGTTCAAAACCAACGGCAAAGTGGCATACATCATAGCATAACTGCACGTGTTCGCGCAGGGCTTCTTCCGCTTGGTCCACCGTCATGCCGAAGATGGCATTCAGCCGTTCGATGCCGATGGGGCGCAGGTATTGGTTAAACCAGTCGATAAACTCATCGGCCGTTTCCAGTGCACCGTCCGGCTCCGGCTCAATATCAATGTGCATACTAATGCCTTTGCCCTGCTTCAGCCGCACCAGCTCTTCCACCACATCCATCAGGCTTTGCGTGGTAGCTTCATAAATCCGGTCGCGCTCCCAGCGATCCGTCCACTTGAACCAGTATCGGTAGGAGAGGGGCGACGTAGACACTCCACCCGACATACCTGCCGGTAGCAGTTCGACCAGCAGCCGGAACAGGCGGATGGTGTACTGCACTCGGTCTTCGGTCGTCCAGTCGGGGGTATGCACTTCATCTTTTACCCGTACCCGGTGAAAACCGCCATACGGGAAGCCATTCATGGTAAAGACGTAGAGGTTATTATCCGTGAGCCACTGCTTGAATTCATGCAACCGTTCGCTGTATTCTAATTCCCGGCTGGCTACATCAGATAACCGCAGCCCCAGGCCAAAAGGTGCATTGGGCGACAGTTGCTGCTTAATGCCGGGTAACGCCTGCTGCAGGGCCATGAAATGATCGGACCAGTGTTCGCCGGCGTGTATGTTGGTACAGTAACTCAGGTGTCCCAGGGACGTCTTCATACCGGTTGCGTTTCGGTTTCGCGTAAGAAAGCAATCGACTGCCGGACCAGTTCGGCATCAATGTCGTGAACCTCGACACCGCGGCCGATGGTTTTCAATAAGAGAATGGTCAGGCGGCCCCCCAAATGCTCCCGGAACTCAGTGAGCCCCCGTAATACGCCCTCGCTGTTGTCGGTATCGAGTGCGGGATGGTAGAGTGAGAAGCCCAGTGTCCGCATCAGATTGAGAATACGGTCCGTTTCATTGTCGGACAACCAGCCGATGCGGTTGGCGTACAGGCAGTCGAGGGCCATGCCGATGGCTACCGCTTCGCCATGACGCACTTCAAAATCAGTCAGGTATTCCAGTTTGTGAGCACTCCAGTGGCCGAAGTCCAGAGGCCGCGACGAGCCCATCTCGAACGGGTCGCCCCCGGCAATGTGCTGCATGTGCAGCTCGGCGCAGCGGTGTACCAGGTATTTCATGGCTTCCAGATCGCGGTGGGCCAGCGCATTGGCGTCTGCTTCCATACGTTCGAAGAATGCCGGATCTTTGACAAGCGCTACCTTGATAGCTTCCGAGATCCCTGCCCGCCAGTCGCGGTCGTCGAGGGTCGTCAGAAACTGAAAATCATTGAATACCGCGACTGGTGGCGCAAAGGTGCCCAGGAAATTTTTTTTGCCCTGGTAGTTAACGCCATTCTTTACACCGACGCCGGAATCATTCTGCGACAGCACGGTAGTTGGTATACGAACATGCCGGATGCCCCGATGCGAAATGGCGGCTACGTAACCCACCAGATCCAGTACAGAGCCCCCGCCGACGGCCACCACGTACGAATGCCGGTCGATACCATAATTGTCGATGGCGTCGATCAGCCGTCCGATCAGTGCCGGGTCGTTTTTGGCCTGCTCCCCACCCGGTACCGTAATCAGGTCCGGAATCAACTGGACGAAGGACTGCGTCTTAAAATAAGCAGCGATCTGTGCCGGCAGATTCGGATGATGCTGAGTAACGCCCTCATCGAGGATGAATAACGCTTTTTTCTGAAACCCTTCTGTACGCTGTTGTTCAAAGAAACTAAGAAGCAGCGGGTTGGCCTGGTCGAACAGGTACTCGGTAAAGTGTACCGGGTAGGTAAACCGAACGCTGAACGACTGCTGTATGGAATCCATATGCTGGTGTCTATCTATTAATCCTCAAAAATACCCAAAAAATAAACGGTTTTCCACTCCTCAACAGTTCAGATGAATGACCATAAATCTTTAAAATAGCTAAGACAGGGATTAAACCTTTTTACTCAATCGCCATCCAAGAATACGAAAAGCGACAGGTTCGCTTTCAGTAGACAACCTAATGAACAGAGCATGAGAACCCAATTTTTGATTGCCGCCGTAACCGCCACCTTCTTCACCGTAGGGGCCTATGCACAAACACAACCAACTAATGATAATAACCGGGTCGGTCGCGAAGACCGGACTGAAGCGCAAAAAGAACGTAAAGAAAAGCTGAAGGCTATGTCTCCCGCAGAGCGGAAAGCGTTTCTGGAGACTCGCAAAAAGCAGCGTGAAGAACGCATAGCTTCCCTTACGCCCGAGCAGCGTGACATGGCTAAACGCCGACAGGAAATGCGTGAGAAATTCAAGAACATGACTCCCGGGGAAAAAGAAGCGTTCCGGCAGCAGCTAAAGGCGCAGTGGGAAGCCATGACGCCTGAGCAGCGTGAGGCCTATAAGCAGGGCCACCGGAAGCAGCGCGAAGAGCAGTGGAGTTTGATGACGCCCGAACAACGTGAGCAAGCTAAAGCCAGAAGAGAGGAGCGTCGGGCAAAGCACACCCACCGTAACGACTAAGGGGTGATTGTTGCCATAGTGAGAAGGTGAAAATCCCGCCCGGCTTCCGGGTGGGATTTTTTGTTACGTTACCGCAAACGCCTTCGCCAGGAGTCGGGACAGGGGCAGCAGGCAGGCCACCAGCAACGCCAGCGGAAACGAAGCAAAAGCCGCTACCCAGGCTGCGTTCATTACAATCAGCGACAGTACACCGGCTTTTACGGCCATACCAATGTTTCGTCCCACCGGCTCCCGCACGGCCCGCCAGAGCGGAGGGAAAATAAAATACCCGAAGATCAGCAGGAAGGGAAACGCTGTGCCGAGTTGTTGCTGCTGCTGGGCAATGGCCGCAATGCTGGCAATGACCAGCCCGTACAATAGTCCCGCCAGGCGCAGAATACCGGAATTGCCGCCATGCACCTCACCCCGGCTGATCATGGTAATGGCGGCAATATACACAATAGGTATTATGCCAACCCAGGCGTAGGGCTGTACCTGTGCAGGTATCACGCTAACCCCAAGCAACAAGTTAAGACCCCGGCAAAGCCCCATGTTCAGTGGCCCCAGAACCGGATGGTGTTTGCCGTACCGGTCGTATACCACAGCGGCAATGGCAATGGCAATGGCCAGAACCCCGGCTATGGCGTTTACCAGAAAAGCCGCTGCAATGCCGATTAGTAGCAGCAGGACGCCCCACCCGGCAGCCGTACTTTTACTGACTACTCCGCTGGGAATGGGTCGCTCCGGGCGCTCCACCGCATCCAGGTCTGCATCAAAAACATCGTTCATGACGACCCCACCCCCGTACAGGCCAATCGTTGCCAGACACAGCCATAACATAGGTCCGAACGTGGCATCGGGGGCGGTCAGGAAACCGGCGATGGCCATTCCCGCCAGCACATCGGCAACGGCGGTGATCAGGTTAGCCGGGCGGGTCAGCCGGAGTAAGGCAAGAAACATACGCGTACAACAGGTAGGTCAGGAATGACTTAAACAAAAAGGCTGCCTTGTTGGGGGCAGCCTTCCATAAGCTAATGCGGTTTTTACTGATTCGGTTGCTGCGTCGGGGCCGGAGCCGGCTGCGCATTCGGCGTGGCAGAGCCCGGAGCAGGAGTTCCCTGATTGGCTGCTCCCGGTGCTGCGGCTCCGGGAGCCGGTTGGGCCGGAGTCAGGCCACCACCCGGCGCACTCTTGGTTTGTGCCCGCTCTACGTTCACACTGTTGATTTGAGCCTCTGCCGAGTCTTTATCAATCATGATGTACGAAGCCAGGGTCAGGACCATAACGCCCACGCCCAGACCCCAGGTGATTTGCTCCAGCAGGTCTGTGGTTTTCTTCACACCCATCAACTGGTTAGAGCCCAGACCGCCGAATTCGCCGGACAAACCTCCACCCTTGGAGTTCTGAATCAGCACGATGAGAATCAGCAGTACAGTAAGAATACAAATAATGACGATAGTTGCCGTTACCATAAAATTGTTAATGCTTTTCTTTTTATCAGTAAATCAAGCCTTCTTACCTACTTCTTGGAGAGCGCCTGGCTTTCTTTTAATTCACTGATTTTTGCCGCAAAGTACGCGCTTTTCTCCGGATTTTTCAACATTAGTTTCTCATATATTTCAATTGCCTTCCCGGTCTTGCCCTGCTTGAGCATAATCTTGGCCAGACTTTCGGTGGCTAATCCGTCGAGGGTTCCCTGATTACGGCGGGTCAGATCCTCCTGTTCGGGCTGTTCCTCGAGTTTGGACCGGATGGGCGTGATACGGGGCTCATTCTTAATAAACATCTCGATGATCTCTTTCTGAACCGCCAGCACCGGATCAGCGGCCGGTACCTCCTCAACGGGAGCCGGTTCGGGGGCCGATTGCTCCAGATCGTTTTGAAGGGCTGTTTCCGTCAGCGTCGACTCATCAACAATGGGTACAGGCTCGGCCGGTTCGGCCTCTTTGGTAAACACCGGTTCGGCAAACTGAAGCAGCGGGAGTCTGGGAAAGCTGTCCTTCAGACCGGCACCGGATTTGGATTTAAAGAGGGCATAACTTTCCTGCTGGTAATCCTCCGGAATGGGTACGTGCCGCTGCGAAAGCTCGTTCAGCTTCGACAGCAGGTTATCCGACCACTGAAACTCGTTATCGATCAATTTGCGGAGCGCATTCCGGCTCAGGGCATGGGCGGCCGCCTGGCGGACAAACGTAATCGTGTGGCCTTTCTGGTGAAGCGATGCCGCCTTGGCGGTGAGGGTGTGTAGGGACTGACAATATGGGTAGGCCTCCAGACTTTCCTGTAGCAGCCGGAAATCGGTAACGGTCAGGTCATCGGGGTGAGTTACCCAATAAGAGAATGTTTCCTTATCGAGGGGTTGCATGTACAAAGATCGGTGTCGGGTTGGGCGAATGCGCTACCCGAAAATACGGATAATTAGCGGAAAATTACCAGTCGGCGGCTGTTTTATTAAAAATATCCAGGACGATCTGATCCAGAATTTTCGGTACCAGGCGACCTTCATTCTGGTCAAGTGTCTGATTCTGCGGAAAGTCCTGATAGAACGAGAATGACTGATCAAAGCTTTTACTTTCTTCTTTGTTGTTGACGAAGCGGGCCTGAACCGTAATCTGGAGCCGGTTCAGACCGGCCTGGTCCTGGGCGGTGGGAGCAATGGCCAGCAGGTCATAGCCGGTAATGGAGCCTTCCAGCAACAGATCGCCCCCGCTGGGTACAACCTTCAGGTTGGTATAACGCTGGTAGTATTCTTTCAGCCGTTCGTTAAGGTTGATCGCTAGGTTGGCCGGGCCACCCGCCGTCTGCATGGAAAAGTTTGTAATGGTAATGCTTTTCAGATCCGGCGACAGCGTGGTACCGGTAAAGGAGTATATGCCGCAGGAGGAGAGGAACAGACAGAGGGCTACAATAAGTAGGCAGTTGGCAGTTCTCAGTAGGCAGTAGGAGTAGGTCAGTCTATCAAGAGCAAAATCTGCCAACTTAAGTTTATTCTTCATCAATCTCATACTGTTTAATTTTCCGGTATAACGTTCGCTCGGAGATGCCAAGTGCCTGAGCGGCATACTTTCGCTTGTTGTTGTTGCGCCGGAGGGCTTTGATAATCATTTCTTTTTCTTTGCGTTCCAGCGAGAGCGAATCGTCCTCTTCAGTTTCGTGGGTGATGTCTTCGACCGTTACCTCGTTTTTATCCTCAACGTCTTCATAGTTGCCGTAGGGCTCTGGAGCTGCATTGGCCGTTGGTGGGGGTAGCAGTTTGGCAATATGGGCCGCATCGTCGGCTTCCTGAGCGGTAGCGTAGGACTTATCGGCGGGCCGGTCGGTTTGCAGCGTGTCGAACAGGTCTTTGTGGTTGTTCAGGATTTGCCGACCGTATTGCTCCTGGTTGAGTACATCCAGGACCAGTTTTTTCAGGTCGTTCATGTCCCGGCGCATATCGAACAGGACTTTGTAGAGGAGTTCCCGCTCGCTGAACCCATCGTTGCCGCTGCCCTGAGCCTGCGGAAACACCATCGGCATCCGGCTGGTTTGCTGCGGTTGCGGCAGGTAGCGGGTCAGCGTTTCGGCGTCGACGGGTTTGGCATGGTCCGTCTCCAGAATCGAGATCTGCTCGGCAATGTTCTTTAACTGCCGGATATTACCCGGAAAGGGATATTGCAGGATCAACTGTTTGGCCGGTTCAGTCAGCTGGATGGGACTGATGCGGTACCGCTCGGCAAAATCCGTCGTGAACTTGCGGAACAGCAGTTCAATATCATCTCCGCGCTCCCGCAACGGTGGCACGTAAATGGGCACGGTGTTGAGCCGGTAGTAGAGGTCCTCGCGGAACTTGCCTTTGCTGACGGCATCCAGCAGATTTACGTTGGTAGCGGCTACCACCCGCACATCCGTCTTTTGCACCTTCGACGAACCCACCCGGATAAACTCACCATTCTCCAGCACGCGCAGCAACCTGGCCTGGGTGCCGAGGGGCATCTCGCCGATCTCATCCAGGAAGATGGTACCGCCATTGGTGGTTTCAAAATAACCCTTCCGCTGGTCGACTGCACCGGTAAAGGAGCCTTTCTCGTGACCAAACAGTTCGGAGTCGATGGTGCCCTCCGGGATGGCCCCGCAGTTGATAGCAATGAACTGACCGTGCTTGCGGTGACTAAGCGAGTGGATAATCTTGGAAAAAGACTCTTTCCCGCTGCCGCTCTCCCCCGTAATCAGCACCGTCAGGTCTGTACCTGACACCTGAATGGCTACATTGATGGCGTAGTTCAGCGCCGGCGCGTTACCAATAATACCGAAGCGCTGCTTTACGCTCTGGACCTCTTGTAAATTCATAATAAAAGTCTTCAGTGGGCGGTGGGCAGTTTGCAGTCTGCCGATCTCTGCCTACTGCCCACTGCCTACTGCAAACTTAATCCACCACTTCACCAATCAACGTGGCCGCTGTGCACTCGGTGACAAGCACGCTGACGTACTGGCCTTTCCGGAGATTGCCTTTGGGGAACACAACCATTTTGTTCTGGTCGTTACGGCCGCAGAGTTGTTCATCCGACCGTTTCGATGTGCCCTCAACCAGCACCTTCTGCACCTTACCGATATGCCGCTGATTACGCTCCAGCGACATATTACGCTGAAGAGCAATGATTTCGTTCAGCCGGCGGTTTTTTACCTCGTGCGGAATATCGTCGGCGTACTTCTTGGCCGCCAGTGTGCCGGGACGCTCTGAGTAGGCAAACATATAGCCGTAGTCGTAACGGGCATATGCCATCAGGGAAAGTGTATCCTGGTGTTCCTCCTCCGTTTCGGTGCAGAAGCCGGCAATCATGTCGTGCGAGATACCACAGTCTTCACCCAGAATAGCGCGGATGCGGTCAATCTTCTGGATATACCACGCCCGGTCGTAGGTACGGTTCATCAGCTTCAGAATCCGGCTGTTGCCGCTTTGGGCAGGCAGGTGGATGTACTTGCAGATGTTATCGTACTTTGCCATGGTGTACAATACCTCGTCGGTAATGTCTTTGGGATGCGAGGTGGAGAATCTGACCCGCAGGTCTGGATGCACCAGCGCCACGCGCTCCAGCAATCCGGCGAAATTGACGTGCTCGGTGTCGTCGGCATGGCTCCACTTATAGCTGTCTACATTCTGGCCGAGCAGCGTTACTTCCCGGTAGCCGTTTTCGTAGAGATCCCGTGCTTCGCTGACGATGGAGTAGGCATCACGGCTGCGCTCGCGGCCCCGCGTAAACGGCACTACGCAGAACGAACACATGTTGTCGCAACCCCGCATAATGGAGATATAGGCCGTTACGCCGTTGGAATTCAGCCGAATGGGTGAAATATCGGCGTACGTTTCCTCACGTGAGAGGAACACGTTTACGGCCTTTTGCCCCGATTCAGCTTCCTCAACCAACTTCGGAATGTCGCGGTAGGCGTCTGGACCGGCCACAATGTCCACAATCTTTTCCTCTTCCAGCAGCTTTGCCTTCAGACGCTCAGCCATGCAGCCGAGCATCCCGACCAGCAGGGCCGGTTTCTGCTTTTTCAGCACGTTCAGCTGCTTAAGCCGGTTGCGGACTTTTTGCTCGGCATTGTCGCGGATCGCACAAGTATTGAGAAAGATCAGGTCAGCCTCCTCGGCAGTGCCGGTAGTGGCAAAACCGGCGTTCCGCATCACTGCCGCTACGATCTCGCTGTCGGAGAAATTCATCTGACAGCCGTAACTTTCGATATACAGGCGCTTTTTGCCAATTGCCAGCTCCTCTTCCGACACCCGCGGCAGGTCGCAGGCCTCTTTATCTTCTGGTTGTAATATGGTTAATGTTTCAGCTACGCGTTCCATACTCAGTACAGTACCCCGGAGTACAACTCCGGTTTTTAACAAGTAATCCCGGGAGGGAATCGCTTCGGCGATCCGATCCGGGGTACAAACTCCCGCAAAATTACGAGAAAAATCAGAGAATTGCTGACAAATTGTCAGAAAGGATAACCAATTCCGAAGTTGACCACGATGGGATTGGGGCCGCTAAATGGTCGATCCAGCGCAAATTTTGGTAATATAAAGCGCTCATCTATGTAGGTTCCATCGGTGGTAATAAAACGCCGGGCCGGGTCGTACACTTTAACGGCTCCGTCAAACCGGATGATGAAGAAGGAGAAGTCCAGCCTTATACCCACCCCGGTGCCTACCGCCATTTCGGTAAGGAAGTTGTTCAGGTAAAATCGGTCTTCGGGGCGACGGGAGTTCTGCCGAAACCGCCACACATTTCCGGCATCCACAAAAAAGGCACCGTTGATATCGGCTCCCAGGTGAAACAACCGGCCGCGAAGTTCCGCCGAACCTTCCAGCAGGATATCGCCCGGCTGTTCAAAACTATAGTCGAACCGGTAATCATCATTGGTTGGGATCGGCAACGGCTGCCCGGAAGCGTCGGTGCGCGGGTAGGCTGAACCGGGCCCCAGCCGGCGCGGGCGCCAGGCGCGTACGCTGTTGCTGCCGCCCGCAAAGAACAGCTTTTCGTAGGGGGCGGTGCCGTTGGGGCCATAGCCGTAAACAAGACCGGAGTTTACCCGAAACGCAAGCGTGTTGTGTGTGCGAAGGGGGATGTAGTGTCGGAAATCGGCATTGACCCGTAAGTACTTGAAAAACTGTAAATTGTTGAAGGTCCTGGACAGAGCCTCAATCCGCTGATTACCCAGCAGGTTCAGCGTTGTGCCGCCCGATTCCACAGACAGGCGGAGGAAATTGGCTTTCCGGTTCTGCCCGACCACATTGGTATTGTAGGTGTAGGTTAAGCTGATGTTTGAGGCAAAGGCGTTGATAAAGCTGTTTAGAATAGTGCTGCCCTGCTCGGCCTGTTCTCGTAGGAAAGTTTCAAACGTCCGGCCAAACTCATCGTTCTTAAAGCTGGCCCGGAGCAGGTTTATATCGGCCGCCAGAAACGTGAACTGCCGGTTGGGCGCCGGTTGCCAGTTATACGCCAGCGTGGAGCGGAGGTTGGTTCGGATAAATTCCGGACGGTTGGTGTAATTGTAGCCTAGACTAACCTGCGTACGTGGGTTGGAGTTACTGAACAGGAACCGGTATTTGCCCGGAAACAGAATCTGCGGAAAAATAAGGGAGGTGTTCAGCCCCAGCTCCTGCGCAAAATACGCCTGATCCGTGCTAAAACCGGCCTGAGCTTCAAACCCGTACCGGAACGAGGTTTCCAGGGTTTCCAGCCCGCCCAGAAAATTGCGGACCCGTAGCGATAGGTTGCCAAAAGGTCCCGGAATTCCCTGCCCCTGGTATAGTACGGATACACCACCTTCCACCGTCATTTCGTATTTATCGAGCGGGGTCGCCACAATTTCGGTTCGCAGCATTCGGTTGGTGGTATCTGTAATATTGATGTTGGCAAATTTGAACTGGTTAAGCAGAAACAACTGTCGTTGCGTTTCGCGCAGATCATCCTGCCGGTAGAGCTGTCCTGGTCGCAGCCGGATCTTGGTATCCAGCAGACGGGTAGCGTACAGCTTTCCGTCCAGCAGGTAGCGGATACCGTTGCGGCTGACTGTATCCAGCGTCTGGGTAGAAGGCGTTTGGGTTTCATCACGGGTAATCACAAACCGCATATCGCCGATGTGGTAGGTATAATGCTGCGACTGGCCGGGTGGGTTCAGGATTTTCACCCACATATCCACAAACCGGCCGGAGGTGTCCAGGCTGTTGTTGACCGACGAATCCGGTTCAAACTGGATGTATTGCCGGCTGAAGGTATAATAGCCGTTGTTGCGGAGCAGTTCTTCAACCCGAACCCGTTCGTTGCCCAGTTTAGCTTCGTCGTAACGTTCACCAACTTTCAGCAGGGAGTTGGGAGCCGATTTTTTTACCAGGGAATCTACGCGAGGATCATCAATTTCGTACGCGATTCGCCGGAGCCGGTAGGGTGTGCTTTCGGAGACCAGGTAGATCACGCGGATGCGCCGTTCCAGCAGCGTATCCAGCCGGTAGCTGGTCTGGGCGTTGAAGAAGCCCTTGCTGAACAGGTAGGTTTTCAGTTTAGCGGCATTGGCCTGCGCATCGCGTTCATAAAAATAAACCGGTGGTTCGCCCAGGGCCCGCATGACCCAGTTTCCTTCTTCGGCCTTTCGGCGCAGGCGTTTAATCTCCTGGGCGTATCGTTTTTCGAGCCGTTGCCGTTCGCGGGAGTCTTCGGGATATTGCTGTTTTTTCTGCTCAAATTCGGTAGTTTTGGCCTGTAGCTCCTGCAGCGCGGCCTCGCGGTTATAGCCACGGGCACCGAGTTCGTAAAACCAGAGGGCCGGCGTAAACGGCAGGCGCAGTATCCGCCGGTTGGGCTTTTGGGGGATCAGGCTCTCCAGCTCGTCGCTGGAAATGACCCGGTTTCCCCGTACGGTCTGGTTGTATAACAGGTATTCTTTCTGCGTCAACTGTTTGCTGCTGATGCAGCCGGATATGCTTAGCAGCAGAACGCCCAGGAGTGCCCAGGTCTGAATCACGAGGTAAGGCGCACGACCGAACGAGTGGCCTAAGCCTCTTTGGTCGTGCGCTACCCGTACTTTATCGCTATTCATGCTGTCTAAAAATCTGTCCAAGTTTATCCAGTCACTGCACCAGAAAAAGTACCGACAGGAGCACGGGGCTTTTCTGGTCGAAGGAGCCAAAAGTGTCCGGGAGGTGCTGGCATCCGGATTTCAGGTCGATATCCTCCTGGCGACTGAAGCGTTTTACAAAGAAAATGACCGGCTCTCAGACAACCAACGTCCCCGAATCGAAATTGTTACACCCGCCGACCTGGAGCGGGCCGGTACGCTGGAGAGCAACAACACGGCGCTGGCCGTCGTAAAAATAAAGGAAAACCGGCCGCTGATCGCAGAGCCCAACGAATGGGTATTGGTTCTGGACGATATTCGCGATCCCGGAAACCTGGGTACTATTCTCCGCATTGCCGACTGGTACGGCATTCGCAAGATCATCTGTTCCGATACCACAGCCGATGTGTATAATCCCAAGGTCATCTCCGCCAGCAAGGGCTCTTTCACCCGCGTTGCATGGTGGTACGGCGATATTGCCGGCCAGCTGAAACAGCACCCGGATGTACCCGTGTATGGCGCGTTTCTGGACGGCAGTGATGTTCACCGGATCACCTTTGGGCGAACGGGTTATCTGGTGATGGGCAACGAATCAAACGGCATTGGCCCGGAGGTAGCCGCCCTGGTGTCGCAGCGAATTACCATTCCCCGCTATGGCGAGGCTGAGTCGCTGAACGTCGGCATTGCTACGGCCATCATTCTGGATAACTGGCGGAGGAGTCTTACATAAAACTACTCATAGCTGCTTCATTCGCCAGTTCCTCGGCGTGTTCTTTGCCTAGATACCGGTCAATAAAATAATGCGCCATATACAGCAGGGGCGTGAGCAGAATGGCCGTGATGAACTTATAAATGTAGTTGATGATCCCAACCGCCAAAACCTGCTGCATGGACCAGTTGCCAAACACAAAGAAGGCGATGTAAAGCACCACAAAGCTATCGACGAGTTGTGAAACCAGGGTAGAGCCCGTTGCCCGAAGCCAGATTTTACGGCTGCCGGTGATCTTGCGCAGCGCCTGAAAAATGGAAGCATCCAGCAGCTGCCCAATCAGGAAAGCCGTGAGCGAGCCGATGATGATGCCCATTCCCTGCCGGAATATCATGCCAAAGGCGTTGTTGATATTGATGGGCTGCCCGGCTGAATCCGTTGCGTTGACCTCCAGCCAGAACTGCGCCGGGGGCAGCGATGTTACAGCATAGATGATAAAAAAGCTGTAGGCAATGAACCCAGCCGTCAGGAACGAAATGCGCCGGACGCCGGCCTTGCCAAAATATTCATTGATTACGTCGGAGGTAATAAACACAAACGGCCAGATAACCGCTCCGGCTGTCAGGTTAAAATCCAGCACAAAATCGCCAAACAGGTGAATTTGTGCGGGTTTGGTTCCCATCAGCGACTCGACCGAGAAGATTTTTACGCCAATGATCTCCGCCACCAGCGCATTGGTGAGGAAGACGGCGCTCAGAAAGATGTAGAGGGTAGTACGTTTGTTGGTAAAAGTAGCAGCCGCCATTTAATTCGTTAGAGGTTTAACCGTGTGAGGTTTAAAGTTAACAAAACAACCTTTTGCCTTCATTTTCTCTTACTTTCCAGAAAGGCGCTTATCCGATCCATGGCAATGTTCATTTCATCCAAAGACGGAAGGCAAACGATGCGGAAGTGATCGTTGTAGACGTAGTTGAAACCGGTTCCGGCTACGACCAGCACTTTCTGCTCGGCCAGCAGATCATACACAAAGGCGTTGTCGTCGGCGATGGTAAACTGCTCCAGGTGTATTTTAGGAAAGAGGTAGAGCGCTCCTTTGGGCCTGGTACAGCTAATCCCCGGAATGGCCGTGATGCGTTCGTAGGCCAGATGAATCTGTTTGTAGAGCCGGCCCGCCGGTGCGACCAGGTCGTGAATACTCTGGTAGCCACCCAGGGCCGTCTGAATGGCAAACTGCGTCGGTACGTTGGCGCAGAGCCGCATACTGGCCAGCAGCGTGAGCCCCTCGATATACGATTTGGCTTTGTGTTTGGCTCCGCTCATAATCAACCATCCGCCCCGAAAACCGGCGGCCCGGTAGTTTTTCGATAAGCCGCCCATCGTAATGCATAGGGTATCGTGTACCATTGTAGCGATAGGGTAATGGACGGCTCCGTCGTACAGTATTTTGTCGTAGATCTCGTCGGAGAACACAATCAGCTTATGCCGCTCGGCAATGCGGGCAATGCCTTCCAGCACCGAGCGGTCGTACACCGCGCCGGTTGGGTTGTTGGGGTTTATAACCACTATGGCGCGGGTCCGGCTGGTAATCTTGCTTTCCAAATCGGCCAGGTCCGGGTTCCAGTCGGCGGCTTCGTCGCAGATGTAGTGAACCGGCTTTCCGCCCGACAGGGCCACCGAAGCCGTCCAGAGCGGATAGTCCGGTGAGGGAATCAGCACCTCGTCGCCTTCATTAAGCAGTGCCTGCATGGAAAGCAGAATGAGTTCACTAACCCCATTGCCGATGTAAATATCGTTGATGGCCACACCGGGAATGCCTAAGTTCTGGGTGTGGTGCATCACGGCTTTACGGGCGGCAAACAAACCACGGGAGTCGGAGTATCCCTGGGCGTTACGGATATTCAGGATAATGTCGTGAACGATTTCATCGGGGGCATCAAAACCAAACGGCGCGGGATTACCGATGTTGAGGTTTATGATCTTGTACCCCTGGCTTTCCAGTTCCAGGGCTTTTTCGTAAACGGGTCCGCGTATGTCGTATTTAAGGTTATTGAGCCGCTCGCTTTTTAAAATATCCATCCGAAATCTGCACTAATGAAACGATGGGGCAAAGGTACAAAAAGTGAGGGGAGTACGTACCGATGCGTTAAAGCCAGGTTGGATTTATGACAACTTGACAAACGGGCTAAAGCCCGCTGGTACGGTCAACGGCCTCCAAAATCATCTTCCGCACAAGATTGGGGTGAGATTCGGTGATAAGGTGACCAGCTTCGGGCAGAAAGATGAATTTGGTCTGGGTATCGGCCAGTACCTGCCTGGCATAATCCAGATTGGCCGGGTCGACCAGCCAGTCGTTGCCGCCCTGCATCACGGTTACCGGCAGACATATACCCGACCAGCAGGACTGGAGTTGTTTGAGTTCGGCCACATGGGCGTATTTCTCGGCCGTGGCGGTATTGAGAGACCGGGGCAGAAACAGCTTAACCAACGGTAATTTACCCCACCAGGAAAACCAGAAGAACTTTTCCCGGTCTGGGTCGATAGGCGGAGCAACCATCAGCAGGTGCTTGACCAGGCTGGGGTACAGCATTGCCAGGCGGGCGGCAATGGGGGCACCATAGGAGCGGCCCAGCACAATGGCTGGCTTGCCCGACTTATTCAGCTTTAGGGCTTCGGCGATCCAGGAGGCTTGCTGGTTGATGGAAGTGATCGGATGCCGGCGCTTTTGGGACTTACCGTAGCCAGGTCGGTCTACGGAGATCAGGTGAAATCGCTGTTGCAGCAGGCTGTCATCGAGCAGAGGCAGGTAGCCGTACCAGGAGCCGGGCGCCCCGTGAATAAACAGGAGCGGAGGCAGCGTATCGGGCCCGAATGAAGCACAGAAGAGCTTCATCGTATCGTTTTCAACGGTATGATAAACCGGTTTTGTAATCCGGTTAGCGTAGTGTTGCCGAAGGTCTTTCTCGGTCATTGTCCACCGGCGAAAACAGCCGGTAAGACTAGCCATCAGCAGGGTAAGCAGCAGGAAGTGAAAACGTTTCACAAACGGAACGGCTGACAAGTTACAGAGTAAAAAGCAGGTAATCAGAACGAAATACTCAACTGGGCCGAACCGCGTTCGTGTTCCAGCAGCCACTTTTTTCGCCACAAACCTCCGGCATAACCCGTCAGTTCGCCGTTGGACCCGATAATACGGTGGCAGGGAATCACGATCCACAGTGGGTTTTTGCCGTTGGCGGACGCTACCGCCCGAATGGCTTTTTCGTCGCCCAGCCGGCGGCTCAGGGTCAGGTAGGAGAGGGTTTGCCCGTAGGGTACCGCCAGGAGGGCCTGCCAGACCTCTTGCTGGAAAGGAGTACCCCTGGGGTTCAGTTTCAAGTCAAACTGCTGGCGTGTGCCGGCAAAATACTCCCGTAGCTGCTCAACACCCGCCAGCAGCGGTGCCGGAAGATCTGTCTGGATGGTATCAGGTATCAGTTCATCGGTGCAGGCGATGGCAGCGATTCCGTGCTCGTCGCCCGATACGCAGATAGTGCCCAGAGGGCAGGTCAGGTATGCCCGCTGCGCCGTAATCATTGAAAATACCTGGTTACAACTTCGTCAAGCATAGCCTGCGTAAGTGGCTTGCCATGGTACCCCCCCACCGCCTGGAAGCGCGTTGCTTTGTCTTTGTCGACCGGGTTCAGCGATGTGGTTAACATTAGGACAACCAGGCTGCTTTTTAGCTCCGGAGGAAGTTTTTCGTATTCTTCCAGAAACTCAAAGCCATTCATGCCGGGCATATTGATGTCGAGGAAAATCAGATCCGGTCGAAGATAGTATGCATCATCAGGCTGCGTCAAATACCGCAACGCTTCCGGGCCGTTTTCGGCTACCCGGACCTCCTCGCACAAATCTGACTCTTCAATAACCATTCGATGCAGAAAATTGTCATCCGGATCGTCATCAATTAACAGAATGCAACGAATAGGTTTGGGCATAGTGGTGTACGGTTTTGATTACCTTAGGAATGATGAAATAGAAGGTAGAGCCTTCGCCAACGACACTGTCAATCCAGATCTTCCCGCCGTAAATATCGATTACCTTTTTACAGGTAGCCAGCCCGATACCGGTTCCGGAATAGTCGTTGCGATTATGCAAACGCTGAAAGATCTCAAAAATACGATCGTAGTACTGCTTGTCAATGCCGATGCCGTTGTCTTTAATAGAAAATAAGTAGTAGTCAGCCTGCTCTTTTACCTGTAGCGAAATCTGGGGAGGTACGTTTTTGCGCCGGTATTTGATACCGTTCGAAATCAGGTTCTGAAACAGTTGCTTCAGGTCAGTCTGGTGTCCGTTGAGAATCGGCAACGGGCCTATGTGGAGTTGCGCGCCGGACGATTGAAGCTCATCGTGCAGGTCTTCCCTGATTTCCTCAATTACTTTATTGAGGTCTACCGGAACAAATTCAGTGACACTACCGACGCGGGAGAAATCCAGCAGATCCTTAATCAGAACCCGCATCCGGCCGGCTGCGGCCGCCGATACCCCAACCAGCTTGCGGGCGTTATCGTCCATCCCGTCGCCGTATTTAACATCCAGCAGGCTCAGGTAATTTTCAATGGTTTTGAGCGGTGACTGCAGGTCATGCGAAGCTACATAGGCAAACTGCTGGAGTTCCCGGTTCGACCGGCTCAGTTCCTGCAGCGCCTGCTGACGGAACAATAGTTCGTGTTCAAACTCCTGCGATGTCCGAAGGCCCACGGCCTCGTTGAAATACTTGATCAGCGCCAGGACCGTACCAATCGAGACAATCCCCGTAAGAAAGCGAATGAGGGCATTGATCCGGTATGCCGGAATATAAAACATGGCGGCATCGATTAGGTGCGTCAGGCCACACAGCAGAATGAAAGCGCCGAATAACCAGAAAACCCGGTGAAGCGGAACTCCCCTTTTGACAAAAAGAAAGCGAAGTAAAATTACGGGAATAGCCATATAAGCCATCCAGATCGTCAGGTCAGAGATGATGTACAGCCAGCCATGAAAATCGGTCCAAGTGCCGCACTGCCAGCGCGGAGGCCAGTCACTGGTGTCTCCCAGCCGCCGGAAAAAATCAAAAACCTGCTCCATTATATCCCCTTCGTAACGGTAGGGTTAAGTTTAGTGGTGAACACGCGTATCCTATGCGTGTAAAACAGATAAAGGTACAGGAAACTACCGAAATTTGAGCCGCTGCCAAATTAAAGAACGCTTAAAAACACGAATGGCCGGTCGCTTGGACTGGCCATTCGTGCTGGTAATATTACGTAGTTTGTTGAACCACTGACCGACCTGATTCAGACCAGCCTTCCCAGATAAAAAGTGTAGGTTAAGAAAACATTGCAAATTAACGAATTTTCTTAACAAAGCAATCCCACACAAAAGAGCCGGCTGCCTCTTTGACAAACCGGCTCTGGCGTATATTTAAAGTACCTGAGGCTGCTGGTGTGGCTGTTATCTAGTCGAGGCTAGTTTCAACACCCGGCCGCTTCCGTGGTCCAGGAGGTACATTTCACCGTTGGCATCTTCGCCGAAGGCCGAGATAGTACCGGCCCGATTTACGAGTACCTGATTGTCGGTAGCTTTAGTGCCGTTGTAGGTCAGCGCCCATACCCGGCCACTGGCGTAATCGGCGTAAATATACTTATTTTGCAGGTCCGGCTGCGCTTTACCCCGGTACACTACACCACCTGTAACCGAAACGTTACCATTTTCATGCGGGTACTGCCAGACCGGCCCTACCAGATTACCCTGGTCGCAGTTGTTTTTCGGGTTGTAGCAATCGCGTCCTTCTGTTAGCCGCCAGCCGTAGTTGCCGCCTTTTTCAATGATGTCAATTTCCTCCAGTTCGTTCTGCCCGACATCACCCGCCCAGAGCCGGCCCTGGTTGTCGAAACTGATACGCCAGGGGTTTCGCAACCCATAGGCGTAGATCTCTTCCCGGACCCCATCACGATTGCCTTTAAACGGATTGTCCGCCGGGATGCCGTAATTTCCTTTTTCGGTGCTGTTTACGTCGATGCGCAGAATCTTGCCGAGCAGTGTATTGCGGGTTTGTCCGTTGTTTTGCGGATCACCACCACTACCCCCGTCACCGGTAGCAATATACAGGTGACCATCTGGACCAAACAGAATTTTACCCCCGTTATGGTTGGAGTAGGGCTGCGGGAAAGTCAGCAGGACAACTTCCGACCCGGCGTCGACCTGACTGGCGTTTGCCGATGAAGCCTTAAACCGGCTGATTACCGTTTCGCGGGGATTACTTTTTGTATAGTTTACGTAGAAGTAGCCGTTCTGCCGGAAATTGGGGTGGAATGCCAGTCCCAGCAGGCCCATTTCACCGCCCGATGCTACTTTACTGCGAATGTCGAGGTAAGTACCGGCTGACTGTGCCGATTCAGTATTGTCAAATACCCGGATGCGGCCGGCTTGCTCGACCACAAACACCCGGTTGCTGCCGTCATTGGCGTGGGTATATTCAACCGGTTGCGAAAAACTCAGATTCGGGTAGGCGTTTACTACCTGAACAGCCGCCGATCCACTTTGTACCACCGTCGCTTCTTTCTCGGCAGGCTGGCAGGCCATCGACACCAGGAACGAAAATCCGGCGGTGGCTGCCATGGAGAAACATAGGGTGGATATTGCTTTACCTAACATGATTTCTACTAATTTGAGACCTTTCTTCTGCTTATGGATAGGCAATATTGAGGCCAAAATGGGTAAACGAACTTTTCGGGTGTCTTTTTGTTCTCAGAAACATAAATTCATGGCTAAAAAACATGGGTAAAGGTAGTAACGCCAGAACGGCGTTGTTGTGTGACTTCCTCAATTCGGGGAGGACCGGCAACTGTTCTGATTATCCATTAGGTTAGCGCTCCTGTCTTGCCATGAGGGCTTTTCGATATAATGACGTATAGTATGACTTCCACCGAGTCTGCCTTTTTAGAGCGCCTGATGGCCCAGCAAGCTCAGTTTCGTTACCGGCTGCCATCCAAGCCCGAAGCCGGGCGTTTTATCGACCAGCTGATGCGTTTTTTGTTTCCGGTTACACAGGATTGTCACTCCATGGCGTTTGATCCGGAGCAGTCATACCAGCGGTTACACAATCAGTTGGTGTGTTTGCTGAAGCCCTTGCAGACAAACCTGGGCAGGCCGGAGGAGTCGCGCTCGCCCGAGGAGGTAGCAGACCTGTTTTTCGCGGAGTTACCGGCTATTTTCGATCACCTGCTGTTCGATGCGCAGGCTATTACCGATAATGACCCGGCTGCGGTGGGTATCGAGGAAGTTATTGCCGTGTATCCGGGTTTTTACGCCATTGCTGTGTACCGGATTGCCCATGTGTTGCTGTCGTTCAACGTCCCGCTCTTACCCCGGATGCTGACCGAATATGCACATAGTCAGACGGGTATTGATATCCATCCCGGTGCTGCAATCGGAAAGTCGTTTTTTATCGACCACGGTACGGGTGTTGTTGTCGGGGAGACTACCGTGATCGGCAATAATGTAAAACTATACCAGGGTGTAACCCTCGGCGCTACCCATGTGGCTAAGTCCCTGGCCTCGAAAAAGCGCCACCCAACTATTGAGGATAATGTAGTCATTTACGCAAATGCCACCATTCTGGGGGGAAAAACGGTGGTGGGGCATGATTCGGTGATCGGCGGTAACGTGTGGCTTACCCAGAGTGTAGAGCCGTTTTCCCTCGTCTACCACCAGAGCGAAATCGATGTTCGCCAGAAGCCAACCGAATCTTCTGAACCGATCAATTTTGTTATTTAGGAGGATAGTTGATAGTGGCTGACGCCTGTTTTCACTATCGACTATCTACCCACTTATGAAAGCCTATTCCATCTTAGATACGATTGGCGGAACTCCGCACGTCCGCATCAACCATCTGTTTCCCGGCTATGAGGTCTGGATGAAGCTGGAGCGGGCCAATCCGGGCGGAAGCATCAAAGACCGCATTGCGCTGGCCATGATTGATGATGCCGAACAGCGGGGTATCCTGAAGCCCGGCAGCGTAATTGTTGAGCCCACATCGGGTAACACCGGTATTGGCTTGGCCATGGTGGCGGCCGTTAAAAAATACCGGCTGATTCTGGTCATGCCCGAATCTATGTCCATCGAACGTAGGCGGATCATGGCCGCCTACGGAGCTGAATTTGAACTGACCCCTCGGGAGCGGGGAATGAAAGGAGCCATAGAGCGGGCCCACGAACTGCTGGTAGAGTTACCCGACGCCTGGATGCCGCAGCAATTTGAGAACCCGGCTAATATTGAGATTCACCGACGTACTACCGTCCGGGAAATAGTAACTGATTTTCCCGAAGGATTTGATGCGCTCATTACGGGTGTCGGTACCGGTGGGCACATTACCGGGGTGGCCGAAATCCTGAAAAGGCAATTTCCGAACCTCCGGGTTTTTGCCGTGGAGCCGGAACTGTCGCCGGTTATCAGTGGCGGAGAACCGGGTCCCCATCCGATCCAGGGTATCGGCGCGGGGTTTATCCCCGATAACCTGCATACCGATGTGCTGGATGGCACCATTCTGGTCAGCCGGGAAGAAGCCTTCCGTATGGCCCAGCGGGCTGCCCGCGAGGAAGGTATTTTTGTGGGTATATCCTCCGGCGCGTCACTGGCCGCGGTTGCCCGTAAGCTACCGGAACTGCCGAAAGAGTCGCGGGTGCTGACCTTCTGTTACGATTCTGGTGAGCGGTACCTGTCGGTAGATGGTCTGTTTACGCTAACCCGATGATGGTCGCTTAGGACTCAGGCCTGTCTGGCAAAGTCTTTAATGGTTAGGGTAGGCTTTCCCAGATCCTGCCAGGTTTTTTCGGCGGTAAACTGCTCCCGATAGTTATTCAGGGCTTCGGTGATGTGGGCTCCGTAACTCATCAGGGGCGAAAGCTGTCCGGCCATTTTCATAACCCAATGGGGTGTCGTCATTACAAAAAGCTTTGCTTTGGTATAATGCTGAGAAAGTTGCCGGGCGGCTTCGGTTTGGGTGACCGGCTCCGGCCCCTGAATGACATACTCCTGATTTTGTCCGTCTTCCGCCAACTGAAACGCCCGTGCTACCTGACGGCCATAATCCTGCCCGGCAATGTAATAAAGTTGTACCGGCGATGTGCCGGCCAGCATGATCAGCCTGCCCTGGCGCTGGGTATGAAGCAGGCTTTCCATAAAGGTAGAGGGGTAAAAGATGCTGTAGGGGATGCCCGACGACTTCAGTAGCTGTACAGCCTCGTGTTTAATGCCGAATACCCACCAATAGAAGTCGTTTATCCCCTGGTAATTCATCACCAGCGAAGAGAGGTACCCGATCCGTTTTACGCCGGTTTGCCGGGCCGCATCCAGCAGGTTCCGGATGCCGTCGGTTTCTGTGTGAAAATCAGTGGGGCGCTCGGTTTGCCGCACCGATAGATTGAGGTAGACCGCGTCCTGGCCCTGCAGTGCCGGTACCAGGCTGTTGACATCGGCTAAATCGCCGGTGACTATGTCGGCCTGCGGAAAGAGACGTCTGGCTTCGACCGGGTTACGGGCAATGATTCGAACAGAAAAGCCAGCGTTGATCAATTCATGCGTTACGGGGCGGCCCAGCATACCTGTGGCCCCAATTATGGCAATTGTGCGGATAGAGGACATAAAGGAGTAAGGTCAAGAAGGTTGAATCGGTTAAGTTGGCTGGTACATCAAATTCAGCCAACTTAACCGATTCAACCTTCTCAAAATACTTTATCGGAGACTGCGGACGAACCGGCGCATTGATTCCCGGTATACCTGTTCAGATTTATCAAGAGGCTGCTGGTCTTTCAGCATGGTTCCCAGCATAATCATGCCATGAGAGAGAGACCACCACTCAAAGTATAATTTCTGTATGCTCTCTTTTGATTTAGGGATAAATGAGAAGATAATATCGCACACGATACTGCTGACCGCCTGCATCTCTTCCGATTGGTATACCGGCATGGTACAGTAGGCACCGTTCAGGTTATACATGACCTGATACATCTCCGGCTGTTGCACAGCAAATTGCCATTGAATAAGAGAAATCTCGAAAAGCCGCTTCTCCGGGTCTCGAAACAACTTGTTAATGCGCTCGTACTCCTGACGTAAATGCCGGAAGCCTTCGGAACGAATCTCATCCAGCAAAATATCTTTGCTGTCAAAGTATTCATAAACGATGGGTGCGCTATACTCGATAGCATCGGCGATTTTACGTATCGATACGGCCTGCCAGCCTTCACGGCGGGCAATGTCTTTTGCGGTAAGAACAATACCCATGCGGGTCTGCTCACGAGTACGCGGTTTGCGTTCGATAGCCTGCATAGATTAGGTTAATTAGTTAACGGTGTTAAAGTCTGTGAAAGATAGTAATTTAACCTAATTCGCCCCAAATTCTGTGCAATTTTTCTTGAAATCGTTCAATAGCTATGTCTAAATATACATAAGTGTATTGATTGACAAGGTATTATGAACATAGTCTATGAATACCATATAACAACTAATTTTCGCCTTGCCCGTATCGCATTTACCTGAGCGATTCTGGTGTTAACTACTTACCTCTGCGAGAATCCATACGCTTTCGTCGCCTAGGGCAAACGGTTGTCCATCGGTGGTGCCGTACAGGTCTATAACCCGAAGGCCGGCTTTTCGGAGCAGGCGCCGGAGTTCGGCTATGGTATAAATATAATGACGGGCGTGTCGGGTTTCAGTTACGCCGTTGCGAATGTAGGTCAGGTGTGAATCAATGCAGCTCCGCTCTGGATTGTAGTCGTGCTCGGCCAGGTAGAAAATGTCTTCGCCTACGGGCATCCAGTTGCGCTCCTGGTAATCGGGCAATACGGTTTCGGCTACCATACCCGAATGAGCCAGAAACCGGCCGCCGGGTCGGAGCTGGCCGGCGATCTGCTTCAGAAAACGGAGCATAGTAGCATACGGAAAAAAGCTGAAACTGTTGCCGATGCAGTAGGCGGCATCAAAAGGCCTGGTCAACACGGTTTGCAGAATATCAGCCTGAATGGCGTCAATGGCCAGTGACTCGGCATGGGCGGCAGACTGAAGTTCGTGCACATACTCGGTAGAAATGTCGACGCCGGTTACACGGCAGCCCAGCCGGGCCAGGGGTAACGCGTGGCGGCCATAGCCGCAGAAGACATCCAGCAGGTGATCGTCCGGCCCGATCTCCAGCGACTCGACCAGCAGTTCCAGTTCCTGCCGGGTTTGCTCCTCTGTCTGCGCCGTTTTCCAGGCCACCTGGGGCAAGCCGTGGAAGAAGTGATGGTACCAGGGCATGGTACGCCTACTTTATTTTCTCCAGCGTTTCCTTCACCGCGTCAAAGTTGGGTATTTCGCCGGCGTTTTCGAGAACCTCTGCGTGCTGGATGATACCGTTGTGGTCGATGACAAAAGCAGATCGTTTACTGACGCCGGTATCGTACAAACTCTCGTAAGCCTGTGACACGGTTTTGTCGGCATCAGACAGCAGGTTAAACGGTAATTGCTGGTCTGCTTTGTAGGCGGCCAACGTAGACGGTGGGTCTACCGATATACCAATTATTTCTGCGTTTAGGCCGGCGTAGATATTGATCTCGTCGCGCATCAGGCAAAGTTCAGTCGTGCAGACGCGGGTGTAAGCTTTCGGAAAAAAGAGCAGAACCACATTTTTGTTCTGAAAATCGGCTAAGGAAATCTCTTTTTCTTCAGTATTCAGCAGGGTAAATTCGGGGGCTTTCTGGCCGGGTTGCAGTGGCATAATGAGATCGTTTTGCGTTTTTGGAACCTTATGTTTTTAGGAGTCCGGTATAAAATGCAGTTCAAATATCCGGACTTTGGTGGGATTTAGATATTTTCCCGTTCAAAAAACATAACCTGTTCCTATTTGTTCATGCAAACCTACTGGGGTATTGATTTGGGAGGTACCAAAATTGAGGGCGTTATTCTGTCTTCTCCATCACCTGAGTCTGTTATTATCCGCAAGCGAATCGACACGGAGGCCGGCAAAGGGTATCAGCACATCGTCAGCCAGATTGCCCGCCTGGTTGACTTGCTCAAATCAGAAACTGGCTATCAACCGGTGAAAATTGGTTTTGGTACGCCGGGCACGCTCGATCCGGCCACGCAGACTATGAAAGGCTGCAATACCACCTGCCTGAACGGAATGCCCCTCAAGCGGGATCTGGAGCAAACCCTGGGGGTTCCTATTGAGATCATGAACGACGCTAACTGCTTTGCGCTGGCCGAAGCGACTATGGGCAGTGTGCCGGAAGTAGCCCCCGATTTCCGGGTAGTGTTTGGAATCATTATGGGCACCGGCGTAGGAGGTGGCGTCGTCATCCGGGGCCGCGATGGGCAGCCGTTTGTGCTGGGCGGGCGGCAGGGTATTGGTGGGGAATGGGGGCACTTTATCCTTGAAGAGAACGGATACCCCTGCTACTGTGGTAAGCGCGGCTGCAATGAACAGGTCTTGTCGGGACCAGCCCTGCAGAAGTATTACGAAGATATTAGTGGCGAAAAGCGGAAGCTGCAGGAGATTGTGGAGCGGCATAAAGCCGGCACCGATCCCTACGCGACGCAGACGATTGAGCGCCTGCTGGAGTATTTCGGCCGGGCCGTGTCTATCCTCGTTAATATTCTTGATCCGGATGCCATTGTGGTCGGCGGGGGGGTCGGGAACATCGACCTGCTGTATACCGAGGGCGTTGAGCGGGCAAAGAAGTACGTGTTTAATTGGGGGAAACTGGAAACCGCTTTTCTAAAGCCGAAGCTGGGCGATAGCGCCGGGGTATTCGGTGCCGCTATGCTCAGCGTCTGACCGTTAGGGAAGGGGCGTAAATTTCTTCCAGGCACAAACCCTGTTTTTGGCCAAAAACAGGGTTATAACTGCATAAATGATGATAGGATGCTTCCTTAAAACTTCTTTTGGGCCTCTATAAGTATTTTCAAAAAAATGCGTAGAATTGTGGTAGTCCCAATCTTTTACCGTTTAAACTAAACCTTTTCTCCGTTTCATCAAACTGTACACTTAACTATGACCTTAGACGTTAACCGAACCCGGCTATTCAACGCCAGTTGTTTCGCCTTGATTACCACCGCCTTTTCATTCAGTATACGGGCTGGTATTTTGCCTCAGTTGGGCACCGCATTTAATCTGACGGCCGAGGAACTTGGCTTTATCAACTCCATGTGGTTTGTCGGTTTTCCGATTTCCATGATCATTGGCGGGTTGGTTTATCATACCGTAGGGCCTAAAATCATTATGTGGGTAGCCTTTGTATGCCACACCCTGGGTATCCTGCTGACGATTTACGCAACGGGTTATTCTACGCTGCTTATTTCAACCCTATTTATCGGTATTGGTAACGGTTGTACCGAAGCGGCCTGTAACCCATTGATCGCCGATATGTATACCGGTGCCCAGATGAACAAAATGCTGAACCGGTTCCATATGTGGTTCCCCGGTGGTATTGTGATCGGTAGTCTGGTTTCCAAGTTTATGACGGATGCCGGTCTGCCCTGGCAGGCTCAGATCTGGGTCATTATGATTCCTACAATAGTATATGCATTCCTGTTCTTCGGTCAGGCGTTCCCGCAGCCGCGTGTCGAGGGCGTAACATCGCTGTCTAAAAACTTCCAGGCGATGCTGACGCCCCTGTTCCTGTTTATTCTGGCCTGCATGGCGCTGACAGCTATTTCTGAATTTGGTCCGCAGCAGTGGGTAGGTCTGATTATGAGCAAGAGCGGAGCCAGCCCGATGCTGATTCTGGCGCTGGTAACCGGCCTGATGGCGGTGGGCCGGTATTTCGGTGGTCCCATTATTCATAAACTGGATCAGACTGGTGTCTTGCTGGGCGGGGCTATCTTTGCTACCATCGGTATCTACCTGTTCAGCACCCAAACCGGGGCTATGGCTTACGTGGCTGCTATATTCTTCGCTATTGGCGTATGTTATTTCTGGCCGACCATGATTGGGTTTGTGGCTGAGCGCATTCCGCTGAGTGGTGCCCTGGGTATGTCTATTGTTGGTGGTATGGGGATGTTCTCTACGGCTATTTTCCAACCCATTATCGGTGGCTGGATTGACAGCGCAAAGGCATCGATGTCTGGTACCTTATCGGGTGATGAACTGGAACTGGCGGCTGGTCAGGCTACCCTGCTCAAAATGACTACATTCCCCATCATCCTGATTGTGGCGTTTACCCTGTTGTATATCTTCATGCGTAATCGCCGGGTTACGTACGTTACCGAAGAGAAAGTACTGCAGCAGCCAAACCTGTAGTCTATTACTATTAACTATTAATACAGATACCCCGCAGCCCAATGGTTGCGGGGTATCTGTATTAATGGGCTACCGCTTCTTTTTCGTCAACAGTTCGTTCAATGTCCCCCGGATCACCGTCGATTGATTGCTGTTTTTAAACGGATCGTCGCTTTTCCGGCTAATGGTCTGGTACTCAATCCGGATCTCAAACGGAGTTGTTTTCTTGGCAAAGAGCGTTTTAAAAGCCGCACCGGTAAATTTACCAGTCTTCACCTCCAGTGGCAGATCAACGGGGGTAATGCTCTCGGGCTTCATATAGACCGGATCAGGGTGGCTGCCTTCGGCAATAAGTTTGTCGTCTACCTTCAGGGCATACTTAGCCAGTTTGAGGTGGGTTGGAAAGATGTTCTGGTTGTTTAGTTCCAGCGTCAGGCTTACGTCAGATTCCTTCAGTCCAAATTTCTCGACATCAACGCCCCCTACTTTCATTTTCAGCAGGTGATATACCGGGTACGTCTTGCGGGTGTTAATGGTCATGGTACGCTCACCCAGCACAGGCACATCCAGGTTGGCCGTAAAGCGGAGCCGATACAGGGCGCTGTCCTGGTTCCGGGCTGCCAGCCGGTCGTTTACTTCCTTCAGCCGTTTGGCCCGTAACACACAGGGGAGGGTAACAGAACTGCTATCGTTGGGCTGTATATCAATAGATTGAGCATACCGGTCTTCGAGGACCAGTGTATTATCCATATACAAGGCAAAGTCGGCAGCGCTGGCCTTCAGGCCCACCGGCAGCGGGTTTACGATCTGGAAGGTCAGGTTCAGATTCAGCGTTTCATCGTCGATGTCGGAAAACTGGATGCGCTGGATGCGCATTTTGGGTTTGAGCTGAATTGTCCCCGCCGACGAATCATCGGATTCAGAAGCCGGTTGCCTGTCGGGTCGTAAAAAGCCGAAATAAGCAATAGCCGCTCCGGCTACAAGTAATCCCAGTATGATCCACCAACCCTTTTTCATCTGATCGCCTTTACGTTTTGACGTAAACGTAACTGTCAGGCAATCGGTTGTGTTTTGGCTACTGCACCGCCTTTATCTGCGTGCGAAACTCTTTTTCTTCGACCATCCCCATCGTCTTCCAGTGTACCTTCCCGTCTTTATACATTAAGAAGGCCGGAATGCTGTCGATGCCCAGTTGCTGGGCCAATTGTCGGTTCTGGTCGTAGTCCAGCGTGATGATCCGGACCTGACTGGCCATTTCTTTTTCCAGCTTCTTAACGGTAGGCAGCATTTTCTGGCAGGGGGCGCACCATTTAGCGTAAAAATCGACCAGCACCGGTTTACCAGCCGCTGTCAGGCGAGTGAATTCGTCCAGCGTCATACCTCCTTTGGGCGGAGTAGCGCCCTCTTCGATAGGCATGCCGCTGCCCGACCATTTGGCAAAGCCCCCCTGCATATCGTACACCAGCGTAAAGCCGGCTTTGGCCAGGGTTTCGGCGGCTTTGGCGCTACGCCCCCCCACCAGGCAATAGACCACCAACGGCCGTTTCGGATCAAGCTGAGCCAGCTTTTTTTCGAACTCCGGGTCGCGAACGTCCAGATTGCGGGCGTTGCGGAGGTGACCACTGGCAAATTCGCCGGCGGTTCTGACATCCAGCAATTGAATGGCCGGTACGTTCCGCAGCAGCGAATCGGCCGTTTGCGGGCTTACCAGGACCGGCTGCTGGGCAAAGACAGCCCAGGAAAGCAGACTGCCCGCCAGCATTGTAAAAAGCATTATCGAATTTGATAGGCGCATGATGAAAAAACTTAACTGTTACAAAAATGCAAGATATAGCGGTAATTTGAACCTGTTCTTCTTTTTAAAACGTGTTATGCGCCCCAGACGTATAAGAAAACCCGGACGGAGCCGGGTTAGACAATAGCAGAAAAGAATCTGCCTCACCTGGCATCGCCAACCAACCGGTTGATCCGATCTTTGGACGCATCAATATCACGGCGTATTTGCCGTTTGGTGTTAGACCAGGTAGCCTGCGTGGCGGCAATCACATCTTTTGACCGGCTCTCCAACTGGTTTCGTTCCTGCCGCAGGTCCGAAATAGATTTGAGGTATTTGTCACGGGCATTGGCGTCAGCTTTTTGCATATCCTGCTCCAGCCGGGCAATCGACTGGTCTATACGCTGAACACCTTCGTTGATCTCATCTTTGATTTTGTTGCGTTCCTCCTCCCAGGTTTCGACATAATCCTGACGGGCCTGGTTTAGTTCCTGCCGTTCTTCCTGTATCTTATCGGGTTCGGCCCCTTTTTCTTTTGCCTGTACAACGTCTTTGTACTCATTCTGGACGTCTTTGGTTGCCTGCTTTACTTTCGACTGGCAACTATACTGGACCGTACTGACCACGAGACTGAATACCAGCAGCATGCCGGTAGTTTTTGCGTTCGTTTTCATGCGTAGAGTTGATGAAGTTGGTACTGAAAGTATTAACTCCATACCGCAGGTTCCGTTTTTACAGAAGCCCTTTTTTTATTTCATCTTCACGATTGTGACGCCGGGGCCGCCCCGGTCGGCGTGTTCGTCTTCCATCCGGGCTACCTGTGGGTAACCGCGCAGGTGATTACGCACCAGGGTACGCAGAATACCGTCGCCTTTGCCGTGAACGATGCGGAGTTCAGGGTAGCCCAGCATCAGCGCGTTGTCGATGAACTGGTCAAGTTCGCCCAGGGCTTCTTCACCCCGCTTGCCACGAATGTCCAGGTTGAAGCTGAAGTTCATCATCTTCTCATTGATGTCTACCCCCTGCACCCGTGGTCTTTCTTCCTTGCCGGTCGCTTCGCGGAAGACTTTGCGGCTTACCTTCTCCAGCCGGTTCAGTTTAACGGTCGATTTCAGGTCGCCAATCCGGATCTCGGCGTCTTTGCCCCGCAGCGAAAGCACTTCTCCCACGGTGTTCTGGCCTATCAGCCGCACGTAGCTACCAACGGTAATGGCACCGTCTGAAGCTTCGAACTCTTCCTGTTGCTGGGGTTTGGGTTCGTCAACCAGGATTTCGGTTTTCAGCGTCTGCTTCTCAAACTGCTCCAGGTTTTGCCGCACCTGCCGGGTAGCTTCCCGCTCAGCTTTGTTTTCTTTAATTTCCCGGATGGTGTTCTCAATGCGCTGATTGGCCTCCTGCACCAGGGCTTTGGCTTTTTGCTTGGCATCATTAAGAAGTTGCTTCTGCTCGTTCTCCAGCTTCGTCTTAAGCGCGGTATATTCCGCCAACTGCTGGGCCAGTTTCCGCTGGTTAATACCCACCTCCAGGTTTTTCTCCGCAAAAACGCGCTTCTCAATATCCAGCTCCTTCAGCAGCTTTTCGAAGTTGACCTGCTGGCTGCCCAGTTTCTCTTTAGCCCGGTTGATTACCGCATTAGGCAGGTTGATCTTGGAAGCAATTTCAAACGCAAATGAACTGCCGGGCCGGCCCATCTCAAGCGCGTACAGCGGCTCCAGGTGTTCGCCATCAAATCGCATGGCCCCGTTGATAAGACCATCTGTTTTATCGGCAAACACTTTCAGGTTGGTGTAGTGGGTGTTAATGACCCCGTACGCTCCTGATTTATTTAGTTCCTCCAGAATGGCTTCGGCGATGGCTCCGCCCTGGCCGGGTTCAGTGCCGGTACCAAATTCGTCGATCAGAAACAGCGTTCGTTTGTTGGCACCGACTAGAAACTGCCGCATGGCTGTCAGGTGCGAACTGTACGTACTCAGGTCGTTTTCAATGGACTGCTCATCACCGATGTCGATAAACAGATTCTGGAAAACGCCCATTTCGGAGTAGTCGGTAACGGGTACCAGCAGCCCGCATTGCAGCATATACTGGGTCAGGCCAATGGTTTTCAGCGCCACCGATTTGCCGCCGGCGTTGGGTCCGGAGATGATCAGAATCCGTTGTGTTTCGTCCAGTCGCACCGTAAGGGGAATTACTTTCTTTCCCTGCTTCTGAAAGGACAGGTACAGCAGCGGGTGCCGGGCATCGGTCCAGTTGACCAGCGGTCGGTTTACCAGCTTCGGCATACCCGCATCCAGCTGAGATGCCAGCCGGGCTTTGGCCC
Organism: Nibrella saemangeumensis; assembly: GCF_039541915.1. NCBI lineage: Bacteria > Pseudomonadati > Bacteroidota > Cytophagia > Cytophagales > Spirosomataceae > Nibrella > Nibrella saemangeumensis. Next base: position 303,073 of record NZ_BAABHD010000029.1, on the reverse strand, counting down.
GAATGAAATCAATCATCGCCAGAAAGTTGACGGCTTTCTGAACATCCGGCAGGTGAGGGCGCAACTGATCCGTCAGTGCCAGCAGGATGCGGTAGATCTCGCGCCGTTCTTCGTACTCCAGTTCCCGAACCTCATTATTGGCGTCGAATACCTCGGCGGGTTCAATAAATACCGTCTGTCCGGTGGCGGATTCGTCGTGGATAAACCCCTTGATCTTGCGCTTGTGCTCGGCCGCCAGCGGAATAACCAATCGGCCGCTACGCACGGTCAGGCTCAGATCGTCGGGAATCCAGCCCTGGGCGCGGGCCTGTTTCAGGATGCTGTCCAGCCGCTTGCGCAGGTTACTATTCTCGGCAATGATCCGCCGGCGAATGTTGGCCAGTTCGGGCGAGGCCGTATCGCGCACATGCCCGCGGTCGTCGATTACCCGCTCCAGCGCTTCGGTCAGCTTTTTGTCAATGGCTACCGGACCCGCCAGTTCGGTCAGGAACGGGTAGCTGTTGGTCTCGCGCTGCTCCAGAAACTTCAGGCATTGTTGAATGGTCCTGAGCGATAACTTAATGTCGAAAAACTCCGCTTCCGAGAGCGCCATACCTTCGATGCGGGCTTTGCTCAGGTGCGGTCGTACATCAATGTAGTTCGACGACGGAAAGTCGGGTTCATACTGCACAATCTGCTTAAACTCGGCTGTTTGCCGCAGCAGTTTGTCAATGAGTTGAAAATTATCGGTATACCGAATTTTATCGACATAATCCTGCCCCAGCGGACTGATGCAGGCCTGCTTCAATAATTCGCGTATTTTATCGAAACCTAATTTGGATTCTACGGTATTGGGGTAAAGCATTAATGGTGTTTTTTGCTAATTTGATAACATTATTAAATTGAACCGGGTTCTATCCCTCCATCATGAAACTAATCGAATGTCCCCGCGATGCTATGCAGGGGCTCGCCCACTTTGTGCCGACCGACCTAAAAATCCGGTACCTGAATACGCTGTTGCAGGTCGGCTTTGATACCCTGGACTTTGGCAGCTTCGTATCGCCGAAAGCGGTACCGCAGATGCAGGATACGGCGGAGGTGCTAGCCGGGCTCGATCTCCGCAACACCACGACCAAACTGCTGGCGATTGTGGCCAATCTGCGGGGGGCTGAGCAGGCAGCGGGTTACGACACCATTCGCTTTCTGGGTTTCCCCTTGTCGGTATCCGAAACGTTTCAGCAACGGAACACCAACAAAAGCGTTGCCCAGGCATTTGAGGAGGTGGCACAAATGCAGACGCTGTGCGAACAACACCGTAAGAAGCTGGTCGTCTACCTCTCCATGGGCTTTGGCAACCCCTATGGCGATCCTTACAGTCCCGCGCTGGTAGGTGAGTTCACCGGGCGCCTGGCACAGCTGGGCGTGCGCATCATTGCGCCTTCCGATACCGTTGGCACGTCTACGCCACAGGCTATCGAAAGCCTCTTCAGTCACCTCTTACGCACGTTTCCGGATATCGAGTTTGGTGCCCACCTGCATGCCCGGCCGGGCGAAGCCGCCGGTAAGGTAAAAGCCGCCATGCGAGCCGGCGTCCGGCGCATCGACGGAGCCTTACGGGGTTTTGGCGGGTGCCCGATGGCTGCCGACCAACTCACCGGCAATCTGCCGACCGAAGAGATTATTCAGGTGCTGGCGGAAGAAGGGTATCCCTCGGCGCTTCAGATGAATGTGCTGCAGCAGGCCATGCAGCTTTCGCAGGAAGTATTCGGCGAACGGTAACCCTCAGGTGGTTTTTGGTTGCTCCATAAACATCACCTGAATCTCGCTTTTGACCACCCGCAGGGCCTCGGCCGTTGGCTGCTGACCCTGATCGATGATCTGTCCGAATATTTTCTTTGATAGTTCGATCGGAGCGGCATCGGCTGCCACATTGGCGGCTGCCTGATTCACCAGTGACATGACTTCGTTGAGTGCCAACTGAATGTGATCCCAGGCATGCTGGCTCATATACACCTGCTGCGACAGGTTATGGTTAAACTCTTCCCGTATTTCCTGAAGCAGCAACTGCTGAAACTCCAGCGCTGTGGTCGCGCTGTTACCGAGCCGGGGCAGCAGGTTATTAGGGCTGATACGTTCCAGAAAGAGAACCATCCGCTCATAGGCCTGCAGGCGTATCGGAATCACGGCCTCGGTGTAGCGGTTCTGCACCTCGTAGCGGTAGCGGTCGGCGTCGCGTTCGAGCAGCAGTTTTACGGTCAGGTACATGCCGTATAAAACCAGGCCGGCAGGAATTACCAACTTTAATAACTCACTCAATAACTCCATACATTTGGTATATTAATATGCCCAAAATTAGCTAATTTTGATGTATTGCTTTATTTTACTGGCGTTAAGTCTGTTGCCTCCCCTTGGACTACGGGCCTGATGGCGACGTCATCAACATAATTATTTTGAAAACAGCAATTGATATTGAGCAACCGGTGCAGATCCGGCCCGAAGCTAGGGCGCAGATCCTGGATACACTGAGCGCCAATAAGATCCCGTCGGAGTACGGGCTGCGCGTAGGCATACGCGGAGGTGGGTGCGGGGCATCGTGGCTGTTGGGATTTGACATGCCGGGCGAATCCGACGAAACCTACCTGCTGGACGACGTACGGGTAATCATCGACAAAAAACACCTGCTTTATGTACTTGGCCTCACGATTGGCTATGAGCAGCACGTCGATGGAAGCGGATTTACCGTTGAACGGACCTAGCGTCCGGTTCGGCACCCTTACTTACTGATTTAATATGCTTAAGCAGAGTTATCGCTATGTGTTCCTGTGGTTGTCGGCTATTTTTCTGCTGTTGGCGGCCATACACTATGTTTGGCTAGACCGGGGGGTAGGCGGAGATGCGGGCGTTCAGTATCAGTTTAGTGTGCAGAATCGGGTCCTGACGGGCCTTCGGCAGAGCAAACAGGATCTGGAAAACCTGGAGAGACGGTTACAAAAGAGTGGGGTGGCTTCGTTTGATGCCCTGCTGTTTCAGACTCAGTTTCCGTACTATGTGTTCCGGAACGGTCAACTGGTGTTCTGGTCCGACCACCGCTTTGTACCTGATTACGTAACTATCTCCAGCGTAGGCTCACAGCCCAAACTGCTGGATTTTAATCAGGGGCAGTTCCTGACGAGCCGGCGGCAGGTTCGGCATGCCGGGGAGACCTATGACCTCGTTTCCCTGATCAATCTGTTCCGACGCTACCAAAAAGCCAATAACTACCTGCGCTCGGGTTATAACCCCGCTATTTTTGTCAGTGATCCTGTAGCCATTTCTGCCCGAAAACAGGCGCTTAACCTGAACATATTCGACGGCACTCCTTCGTTTTTGTTTTCGGTCGGACCACCCCAGGCCTCGTCCTTCCGCAACTATTTTGCTTCTACGGAAACCATCGTGCTGGCGCTGGGTAGTATCCTGCTGCTTGGCTTGTTTGTACTCTGGCAAATCAGGCATTTGAGACGAAACCGGCGGGCAGATACCGGTTTTCTCTGGCTGCTGGGCTACCTGGTTATGCTGCGGGTTTTCCTTCTCTACTTTGAGATACCGTTTGTATTCGGAAACCCGGAGGCTTTTAACCCAAAATACTTTTCTTCACTAGTAGCACCCTCGCTGGGCGATATGCTGATTAATGCCGCTTTTCTGGCTGCCGGCTTATTCTACCTGACCCGTTTTTACTTCCGCTTCCGGAGCTATCAATACCTGCTTCAACAGTCTCAGGCCGTGCAAATCAGCCTGTCGGTCCTGGGTGTGGTTCTGAGTTACCTGGTGTTTGCTCTGGCTTACAGCCGGTTGGTCACCATCTGTGCCAATCCGCGATTTGGCGTTGACATTACGCTGAGCATCCGGTTTACCGATCTGAAAATCGTGGGGTTACTGATTATCATCGGCATTGCCACTAGCTACTTTCTGGTAATGCATTTGCTCAGCAGCCTTTTTATCCGGTTTAACAAACCTGCGTCCAAAGGATTGATCTGGTTTATGGTCGGAACGGTAGTGTCCATGCCGCTGTTGCTGGGTTTCGGTCTCCTATGGGAGCCGGTCTGGCTGCTCAACAGCCTTTATTTTGTCATGTTGTTTTTGGCCCGTTTCCCCCGCGCTCTGTATCGGTTCCGGTATCAAACGTCATTGTACCTGATTTTTAGTGCCTTGCTCTGTGCGCTACTGCCGGCTTATGTGGTTTTCGATCAGGGTTTACGCAAGGAAGTGTTTCTCAAGCAGGAATTTGGCCGGCGGTTGCTTAAAACAAATGATGAACTGGGTGAACTCCTGTTGGATAAAGCCCTAAAAGCCGCAGCTATCGATCCCCAGATACGGCGTTCCTTCCTGAATGACCCGCTTTTTGCACGGGAACGTATCCAGCAACAGGTTAAGAGCGTGATCCTGGACCGGTATTTTGATACATATGATGTTCAGGTACTGTCGTTTGGTGCCAATGGATTGCCACTCGATCAATCCGATACTGACGAGCAGTATGCGACACTGGCTGCCCGATACCAGCTTCAGCGTTACAAAACGCAGTACCGTAGTCTGTTCCTGATCAACGAGTCGGCCGGGAGCTTCGCCAGACACTATGTAGGTTTTGCGCCGGTCGTGGGCGCCGGTGGAGAGCTTTTAGGGTATGTTGTGCTCACCCTGAAGAACATCAACGATATTCCCAGAAGTGTTTACAAGGAACTGCTGGTGGATAGTAAGTTTATCCAGACCGATGAATCCCACGACTTCAGCTACGCCTTGCTGGGGCCCGACCAGCAGGTCTTGTACAGCAGCGGCCAGTTTAATTATGAGGCTGAGCAGTCGGCCCGGTGGTTCGGCAACCCTGAATTATTCAGTAAAGGGATCACCTCAGAGGATTACCGGCACCTGGGCCTGATGGGAAAAGACGGTCGTACGATTATCGTTTCTTCGCCCAACCATCCCTTGTATACGCTGTTTGCCAATTTCTCGTTTCTGTTTTTGCTGCTGGTGCTGACGGTAAGTGCCGTTATTATTTACTATGCCATGACCTATGGCATGTCGCAGTTCAGCATCAATTATACCACGCGTATTCAGCTCATGCTGAATATGGCTTTCTTTATTCCCTTACTCCTGGTCATTACCATCAGCCTGAGTACGATCAAAGCCAATAATACGCAGGATCAGGAGCAGGCTTACGTTAAAAACACCAGTCATATCGCCTTCATCGTCAAGAGCTTTCTGGACGAACACCGGCAGGGAAAACGAAGTCTGGCGTCGCTGGAAGAACAGATAAAGGGCATAGCCAGTGAGGCTGATCTGGACATTAACTTGTTTGATGACCAGGGTCACCTCTATACGACCACCCGCCCAATTATATACGAGAGCAGGCACCTGTCCCGGTATATAAATCCATTGGCGTATACCCGCCTGGTTGAACACAAAGAGAAAGGGGTGTTGCTGAACGAGTCCCTGGGCAACAAAGAATATTACACCACGTATGTTCCCCTCAGAGCCGCCGATGGCCGAATGCTGGGTACGCTTAGTATTCCCTATTTTCTGGCCCGTCCTGAGCTTGACCGGCGGATCATTACCATTACCACCTCGGCGCTGAACGTCTTTACCCTGTTATTTCTGCTGTTCCTGATACTTTCTTATTTTGCCGCCAATCTGCTTACCCAGCCACTCCAGATCCTGACGCAGAAAATCCGCCGGACGAGCCTCAACAAGTTGAATGAGCCGTTGCCGTGGAAATCAGACGACGAGATCGGGCTGCTGATCAGTGAGTATAACCGGATGCTGATCAAGCTGGAGGAAAATAAACAGGCTCTGTCGCAGAGTGAAAAGGTATCGGCCTGGCAGGAAATGGCCAAACAGGTTGCCCACGAAATTAAAAACCCGCTGACGCCGATGAAACTCACGCTCCAGCACCTGCAGCGGAAAATTGCCGATCCCAATACCGGCAATCACCAGCTGTTCCGCCAAACGTTTGACTCGCTGCTCGATCAGATAGAAAACATCAGCGACATTGCCACGTCGTTCTCCGATTTCGCCAAAATGCCGCTGCCCCGTAACGAGATTTTTGATCTGACGCCGGTGGTCCATAAAGTGGTTGATCTGTACATGGAGGATACCCAGATTCATATCCACCGGCAGATGACCCCGTTACCGGTGATGATCCGGGGCGACCGCCAGCTGATGAGCCGGATACTGACCAATCTGATCCTGAACGGTATTCAGTCGGTACCGCCTGACCGCACTCCGCAGATTACCGTACGGTTATATACGGATTCGGTAAATGTGCATCTGGAGGTTCACGACAACGGAGCCGGCATTCCGAAGAGCATTCATACGAAAGTTTTCCTGCCCAACTTCAGTACCAAACACAATGGGTCGGGTTTGGGGCTGGCCATTGCCAAACGGGGTATTGAACACGCCGGAGGTAGTATCTGGTTTGATTCGGAGGAGGCCATCGGGACAACGTTCTACATCAGTCTCCCGCAGGTGGTAGTGGCTCCCACGCCAAACAGCCATTCCAAAGCCAAGGCATAAAAAGAACACCGTCCCTGAATCAACTTAGAAAGGAATCAGGGGCGGTGTTGTAGTTATGCGGGAATCAGACTTCCTCTTCAATCGTCACGTGTTTCCAGTTCTCGCCTGATCGGATGCGGTTCAGTTGTGTATGAGTGATGCCGAACTGCTTGGCAATCATTTTAAGACGGTTTTTATCGTTTCGCAGCAGTTTCTTGATAATCTTTACCTTGCTCTCAGTTAGCTTGTAATTGCGCGTACGCCGGGGAATAGTCCGGTTTTTCAGGTTCGGATTATTGCGGTTGTGCTCAATCATTTCTTCTTTACTAACCCACTGCAGATTCTGGTAATAATTGTTTTGCTTGTCGTGGTCCAGGTGAATGACAAACGTCTGCCCGTCTGTTTGACGGGAAAGGAAATGTTCGGCAACCAGTTTATGAACGTAGCGGTTTAAGGTCTTTCCACCGGAGCGGATGTTCAGCGACCGGTACCCTTGAATAGTTGAGCCTTTAATGATAGTTCCGTCACCTCCTGACTGAAAACTTCGTAAACGGCCATAGTTGGAAACTTCATATCGGGGCGGGTTTTCGACGCCTTCGAATACAATAAGCACCCATTTTTCATTCCAGAAGCTTTGGTTTTTTTTCTCAATCATGGGTTTGAATGGTTCAAATAGTAAGTAGTACGGCGGCTCGTATGGTGGCCATTTGTTAAACTAACATTAAACAGAATTGTTGCATTAAATTTTATCGAAGGTAACATAAAATTGCCTTGACAGTCAATAGGTTCCCACCCGTACAACCGTGGGAATAGCCAAAATTAACTAAAATTTAAGCGGAAGCGGTATGGAGAAAGTTAAATTTGTTGACAAAAGGTTACACAAAGCGGTGGTAACTGAGGAGATATGAAAACATTTTTGCTCCTGAGTAGTAATTTTCTTACAACCAAAAATAGCACAATGTCAGAGAAACGCAATAAAACCTTAGTGATAGGGGCCAGTGAAAAGCCAGACCGGTTTGCCTTCCGGGCGGCTAACAGCCTGCTGCGCCATGGGCATGATATTGAGTTGATTGGCCTGCGATCCGGTCAGATCCAGGGTCACCCGATTCAAACTGGGTTGCCGGATCTGGAAGATATAGATACGGTAACTATGTACGTAGGGGCCCGCAACCAGGGCCCATATTATGATTACCTGAAAAAATTAAAGCCACGACGCGTCATCTTCAATCCCGGTGCTGAAAATCCTGATCTGGAGCGGCAGTTGCAAAAAGAAGGCATTCAGCCCATCGAAGCCTGCACACTCGTTATGCTGGCGGTGGGAAACTATTAGAATTAAGAGTTAAGAATTAAATTCTTAACTCTTAATTCTAAATTACCATTTAATTAGTGCGGAGGCCCAGGTGAAGCCACTGCCGAAGGCCGCCAGGCAGATCAGATCGCCGGGCTTGACGCGGCCGTGTTCCCATGCTTCGCTGAGGGCTATCGGAATAGAGGCTGCGGTGGTATTGCCATAGCGCTGAATGTTGTTAACAATCTTTTCCTCCGGCAAATTCAGTTGTTGCCGTACGTACTCCGAAATGCGAATGTTGGCCTGGTGGGGTACCAATAGGGAGATATCTTCTTTGGTCAGTCCATTAGCGGTGAGTGACTCCTGAATCACTTCCGTAAACCTCACTACCGCATGTTTAAATACCGCATTGCCGTTCATAACCACATCAAAGCCTCCCTCGTCGATCATCTCTTTGGTGGCCGATCGATCGGGGCGGCTGCTGCCTGGCTCCTTCACGTACAGATCTTCGGCGTAGCGCCCGTCGGCATGAAGGTGGGTCGATAAGATGCGGTGCTCCGGGTTATCGGTAGCCTGAACCACGGCGGCACCGGCACCATCGCCAAAAATAACCGCTACACCGCGCCCTTTAGTGCTTTTGTCAATCCATGTCGACTGAATTTCGGAACCCACTACCAGAATAGTTTTGTACATACCGGTCCGGATAAACTGGTCAGCAATAGACAATGCATACACAAAGCCGGAGCATTGGTCACGGATATCAATGACGCCGATACCATCAACCCCCAATTCGCGCTGCATCAGAAAGCCGGAACCGGGGAAAAAATAATCGGGGGTAATGGTGGCGTAGACGATGAGATCAACGGCTTTGGCATCGACACCGGCCCGTTCCAGTGCCATGCGCGATGCGGCCGTGGCCATGCTGGCATTGGTATCTTTGCCGTAGGTAAAGTAGCGACGCTCCCTGATTCCGGTCCGTTCCTGAATCCAGGTGTCGGAGGTCTCCATATACTGGGTCAGGTCGTCGTTGGTAACGATGGTTTCGGGGACATAATAGCCGAGTCCCGTTATTTTAGAATAGGTCATGATCTTGCCGAAAAAGTCGGCAAAAATAGCACTTTTTTCGGTGGGTATGTCAGTATTCCGCTGATTATGCGGTATGGAGTGAGAAGGTATACTCTTCCATAATAAGATTGGCCAGCAGTTGACGGCAGGCTGAGTCAACGGTCTCGCGGGCCTTTTCTTCCGATTCGGCTTCTACCTCCAGGCGGATGTGCTTCCCGATGCGAACGTCGCCCACGGAGTCGATGTGGAGATTATGTAAGCCCAGACGAACGGCCTTGCCCTGCGGGTCCAGAATCTCTTTTTGGGGCATAATGTCAATTTCTGCAATGTATTTCATTGAATGACTGAATGGTTGAATGACTGAGTGATTGAATGACAGGTCAACCCTCATGCGTTTTGTTTTGGCGCAAATACCGATAACAGGATGTATAAAAAGATAATGAGCGGTACGGCTGCGAATCGCAAAATTAACAACAACAGCGCCGATACAATCAGAAAAATGAATTTTATCCGGTTTTTCCGCCAGCTGAATGTTTTAAACTTCAGCGCAAACAGAGGTAACTCCGCTACCAGCAGATAGGACATCAGCAGTGTATAGGCGTACAGCACATAGGGGTTAAGTACCCAGTTGGCATATTCAGGCTGGTAGGCCAGAATGAGAGGGAGGGCGGCAATGACCATGGCGTTGGCCGGCGTTGGCACCCCGATAAATGAATCACTCTGCCGGGTATCAATGTTGAACTTGGCCAGCCGCAGCGCGGAAAATACAGCCAGCGAGAACGACAGATAAGGCAGGAGGGAGGCAGTGTCTCCCTTCATTATCTCCGTGTCTGGACTCCGGAGCAGGCTGAACATAATAAAAGCAGGTAGCACACCGAATGTAACGCAGTCAGCCAGTGAGTCGAGTTCTTTGCCGATGGGTGACTGCGCCCGCAGGGCACGGGCCACAAAACCATCCAGGAAGTCCAGCACAGCCGCCAGCAGAATCAGCCACGAAGCTATGGTCAGTTCACCCTCAAAGACCTGAACGATACCCAGACAACCACACAACAGGTTGGCGCAGGTCATTGCATTGGGGAGGTGCTTTAGCATAATAATGAATGATTAATCATTCTCTGACAAAAGGGTTAGACCGCTTCTCGCGGCCGATGGTGGTCGATTCCATGTGGCCGGCGTAAACGGTATAATCGTCCGGTAGGGCGTACATTTTATTTTTAATGCTGCTGATCAGGTCGGCATGGCTGCAAAAGGGAAAATCGGTCCGGCCGATACTATCCCGGAAGAGTACATCTCCGCTGACAACATACCGCCCGGCATGGTTGACGAAAGCCACATGACCCGGCGCGTGGCCCGGTACGTAGATCACCGACAAGGTAGTGTTGCCAAAGCGGATAATATCGTGCTCATGCAGGTATTCATCCACTTCCGAGGGCTCGAAACCACGCAGGCCGTACAGCTGGCATCGCACCGGCACGTCGTTGAAAATGACCAGGTCGCGTTCGTGCAGGTAGAGTTTTACGCCGTATTTTCGCTTCACAAACGCACAGCCAAAGACGTGGTCGAGGTGGGCATGGGTCAGCAGCAGGTGTTTTACGGTCAGCTTATTGTCTTCGATGTACCGCGCCAGCGTTTCTTTTTCGGTTTGCTCGTAACAACCGGGATCAATTATGACCGCTTCGCCCGTATCGTCGGAGAGGACGTAGGTGTTTTCCTGAAATGGAGAGAAGACAAACGATTTGACCATGTCACAAAAGTAAAAATACCGTTGGTTTTTTATGTAAGTCCGGCTGAGCTGCTTTCCATTCCCGAATCGTCAGCGTGCGTACCAGCGCATCCGGTGCCGTCAGATTGCAGGCGATGCACAGGCGGCTGTCGGGCTGGCAATTCGTCAGAATGTCGCTTAGCAGTTGGTTATTGCGGTAGGGTGTTTCCATAAAAATCTGCGTCTGCTGCCGCTGCCGTGCTTCTTTCTCCAGGTGCCGCAGCGTTCGGCCCCGGTCCTGCCGGTCGATGGGCAGGTACCCGTGAAAAACAAAGGACTGACCGCTCATCCCCGACGCCATCAGCGCCAGCAGGATAGACGATGGCCCCACCAGCGGCACCACCTTAATGCCAAGCCGGTGCGCGAAACCCACCACCACCGCACCGGGGTCGGCTACACCCGGACAGCCTGCTTCCGACATAACCCCGGCGTTACGGTTCTGTTCGAGCACGGTCTGGAGTTGCTGGCGGGTTTCAGCTTCGGGCGTGTCTTTGCTCAGCTCGTAGAACGTCAGGTCATCAATGACTTTCCCCAGTTTCAGGCTGCTGATAAACCGCCGGGCGGTCCGGATATCCTCCGCAAAAAACACATCGGTGTGGCCGATCACTTCCCGCACCTGCGTAGGCAGCACCTGCTCTGCCGTTTCTTCGGCCAGTACAGTTGGGATGAGGTATAGGGTTGGCATTATAGTTGGCTTGAGGGATTGAGTTTTTTGTCATCCCGACAAAGGAGGGATCTTCGGGTGAGGCCCAAAAACCTCCGGTTACCAAAGATCCCTCATTCTTCGGGATGACAAAACGACCGTCGGGATGACAAAAAGGCCCAAGATTTAATCTAAAAATTTAATCAGCGCCTGCACAAAATCGTCGGGCTTCTCCGCCTGCACCCAGTGCCCGGCCCCGGCGATGGTAGCAACCTGGGCGTTGGGAAAGATGCGCCGTATGGTAGGAATATCTTCGTCCAGCACGTATGACGATTCGCTACCCCGTATAAACAAGGCAGGTTCGGTGACAATGCGCGGATTGGTTAGCTCCTCGCCGATGCCGTGAATCTCCCGCTCAATGATGGGCAGGTTGATACGCCAGTCGAACTGTCCCTGCTCATTTCGGTACAGGTTTTTCAACAGGAACTGCCGCACACCGACCGAGGGTTCATGGCGGCTCAGAATCGCATCAGCCTCGTTGCGACTTTTCAGGGTAGTCAGGTCAACGGCGTTTAGGCCCCGCAGAATATCACTGTGATGAACCGGGTAGAACTTGGGCGCAATATCGACCACTACCAGGTGGCTAAAGGTATCCGGATAGTTAATGGCATACTGCATCACCGTTTTGCCGCCCATGGAGTGGCCCATCAGTATGGGTTGACCGAGCTCCAGATCATCCACCAGTTCTTTCAGGTCGGCGGCCATGTTCTGGTAGTCAAAGTCACTGCTGCGGGGAGAGCGGCCGTGGTTGCGCTGGTCGGGCAGGATAACGCGGTAGCCCTGGTCGGCAATGGTTTTACTGATGGTGAGCCAGTTATCCGACGAGCCGAACAAGCCGTGTAAAATAAGGATAGGAATGCCGGTCTCGCCGACGGTACGATAGTAGAGCTTCATGGATCAGATCAGGTAAACTGTTTTTTCCCGTTGCTCGACCAGACGCCCGAACGTTTGGAGGGAAAGGCCATTTTCGGCGGCTACCCGCTCAAATTCGGCGGTGCTATCGGGATCAACGGCAATCAACAGGCCCCCCGAGGTCTGCGGATCGGCCAGAACGAAACGGTGGTGGTCGGAGAGGTTAACAATTTTATGGCCGTAGCTGTCCCAGTTTCGGTGCGTACCACCGGGTACACTCTTCTGGGCGAGGTATTCATCCAGCACCGGTAATTTCGGCACCCGGTTAAAGTCGATTTCCGCGCTTAATCCGCTGCCTTCGGCCATTTCGGTGAGGTGGCCCAGCAGGCCAAAACCCGTTACGTCGGTCAGCGCTTTGACATAGGGCAGGTGACCCAGCACAGCCCCGAACTTATTGAGTTGCGCCATTTGCGCGGGAGCGAGATCAGCGTGTTCGGGCAGAAGAATGCCTTTCTTTTGCGCCGTGGTCAGGATGCCGACCCCCAGCGGTTTGGTCAGGTACAGCCGGCAACCAGCCGTGGCGGTGTTATTTTGCTTCAGGTGCTGGAGCCGGACCTTGCCGGTGACGGCCAGTCCGAAAATCGGCTCCGGGCTGTCGATACTGTGGCCACCCGCCAGCGGAATACCGGCTTCCTGACAAATGGAGCGGCTGCCTTCCAGCACCTGACCGGCTACTTCGGGCGGCAGTTTGTCGATGGGCCAGCCCAGGATGGCAATAGCCATGATGGGTTCTCCACCCATAGCATATACGTCACTGATGGCATTGGCCGAGGCAATCCGGCCGAAATCGTAGGGATCATCCACGATAGGCATAAAAAAGTCGGTTGTGCTGATGATCGCTTCGCCATTGCCCATATCCATCACAGCGGCATCGTCGCGGCTGTCATTCCCCACCAGCAGGTTCGAAAAGTTCGGTTGGTCTGCTGTAGCGTTGGTATGGAGTATTTTGTCCAGGATCTTCGGAGAAATCTTGCAGCCGCAGCCGGCCCCGTGGCTGTATTGCGTGAGTTTATAGGTTTCTGTCTGTTGCATGTTGCTACAATATTAGCAATAGTCTGGGTTCAATAACAAAGGAAGAGCATTGGAAAACTGCCTGGCATGGCAAGCACTGATGCCTGATAATTGTTAAGCTTCCCAAACAAACCAAACGGGCAAAAGTTAATATAAGGGTTATAATAAAAGCCCATAGAATATGTGGGGTATTTCATGCATCCCCTTTATCAAACAACTAAATCAATGCCGTTATGTCTAAAAAATTACCGCGATTTCGGGCAGCCTTCCTGCTGCTTGGCAGTATGCTAGTGGTCATGCTGGGTAGCAGCGGGGCATGGGCGCAGGGTGTTACTACATCGTCTATCAGTGGCCTTGTCACCGATGCCAATGGTGAGGGCTTACCCGGCGCTACGGTCGTTGCGGTACATACCCCTTCGGGAACACGCTACGGAACCACCACCAATACCAGCGGCCGGTTCAATTTACCGGCGGTACGGATTGGCGGACCTTACCGGATTACGGTCTCTTACGTTGGCTATCAGGAGCAGGTCCGGGAAATCGTATCGGCAGAACTGAACACGCCCGTTGCCGCCGACTTCCGGTTAGCTGAAGAAGGGAGGCAGTTGACGGAGGTGGTAGTAACGTCGCAGCGGGGGGGAGTGATCGACTCCGAACGAACGGGGGTGGCTACCAACTTCAAGCGCGAGAATTTTGAGCGGTTACCAACCATCTCCCGGAGCTTTACCGATTTTAGTACGCTGACGCCCCAGGCCGGACCGGGATTTTCGTTCGGTGGCCGCAGTAACCTGTACAACAACTTTTCGATTGACGGATCAACTTCCAACAACGTATTCGGTCTGTCGGCTTTGCCGGGTGGTGCTGCCGGAACGCCCATCAGCGTCGATGCCATTGACCAGTTAAACGTGTCCATTTCCCCTTTTGATGTCAGCCAGGGTTCGTTTACTGGGGCTGGCGTAAACGCGGTGACCCGGTCCGGCACCAATGAGTTTCAGGGGTCGGTCTATGGCTTTTATCGCAACCAGAACTTTGTGGGTCGCAATGTAGAGGGCCAGCGGCAGGAACAGTTAAACTTCAACTTTTACAATGTCGGCGGGCGCCTGGGCGGTCCCATTATAAAGAATAAACTGTTCTTCTTCGTCAATGTGGAACAGGAGCGTCAGGCCGACCCGGCGGTCTTGTTCCCCGTTGGTGGCACCAACTCGCAGGGGCAGCCGTTTCAGCAAACAGCGGCTCGGGCCGATCTGGAGCGCCTGTCTACCTTTCTGCAGAATACTGGTACGAATAAACCCTGGACCTTCGATCCCGGTTCGCTGGGTACGTTTGACCAGCTAACGCAAAACTTCAAATTTCTGGCCAAGATCAACTGGAACATCAACGACCAGCATAAGCTGGTTGTACGCTATAACCAGTTGAACGCGTTCCGCGATACCCCTCCCAGTAACTCCGGTGGTTTTACATCGGCTCCTCCGGGTGGCCGTCAGAATAACAACAACGCCATTCCTTTCCAGTATTCCTGGTACCGACAGAACAACAATCTCCAGTCTATAATTGCTGAGTTGAACTCAACATTCGGTAATAAGTTTGCCAACAACCTACAGGTTGGCTATACCGCTTTCCGGGATTTTCGCCAGGCCGGTGGGGGTGCGGAAACGCCAAACTTCCCGTTGGTGGATATTGTTGGACCAAATGGCAATACCCTCACCTCCTTCGGTGCTGAAGCCTTTACGCCGAACAACCGGCTGGATCAGGACGTAATCCAGGTAAACGACCGGTTTGATATTTTCCTGGGTAAGCATACAGTCTCTTTAGGGACGGCAAACGAGTTTTATAAATTCTACAACGCGTTTACACCGCAAATCCGGGGTGTGTATCAGTACAACAGCGTCGATGATTTTATTAATAACGTTACGAGCCCGTCGGCGGCCAATGCCCCTACGCAATATGCGTTACAGTATTCGGCCGTTCCGGGGACGCCGGTGCCGACGGCCGAATTCAGCGCGGCTCAGCTCGGCTTTTATGCACAGGATAACATCAACCTTACCCGGACTTTCCGGTTAACGGCCGGTATCCGGTTAGACGTCCCTACGTATGATGACAGCAAACTGCTCCGTAACGTGGTAACCGATACCATGCGGTTTGCCGGTGGCGAGCAGATTCGGGTCAACCAGTTACCCAGAACCAATTACCTGTGGTCACCCCGGATTGGGTTCAACTGGGATGTGCTGGGTAACCGGTCTTTACAGATTCGTGGGGGAACAGGTATCTTCACCGGTCGCGTACCCTTCGTCTGGCTGTCGAATCAGGTTAGCAACAATGGGGTATTTTTCGGAACAGTCCTCCGCCAGGGGCAGGCTAACAATGCTAATTTTCCGTTCAATCCAGACCCGGCTGCGTATGTTCCCCAGCTAACCGGCGAGCCGGGCGTACCGCTGGCACCTACTTTTACCATAAATGCCACGACGCCAAACTTCAAGTTTCCGCAGGTATGGCGGACGAGCTTTGGGGTCGACAAAACATTACCCGGCGGCTGGATAGCGACCTTTGATGCCGTGTATTCCAAAGACATCAACGCTGTTTT
Organism: Nibrella saemangeumensis; assembly: GCF_039541915.1. Lineage (NCBI taxonomy): Bacteria > Pseudomonadati > Bacteroidota > Cytophagia > Cytophagales > Spirosomataceae > Nibrella > Nibrella saemangeumensis. The sequence goes on along the minus strand of NZ_BAABHD010000029.1, from coordinate 287,250 downwards.
CATTCGGGATGCCAACCTGGCTGAGCCTGTAGGTACCCTGGCCGGCGACGGCCGGCCTATCTGGGGCAATGCCTCCGGGACCGCTGGTGTTAACCCCCCGTTTGATCGCCGGATCAACGACCGGATCGTGCAGGCGCTGGTGCTGGACAACGTTAACCGGGGATACTCCTTAAGCATGACGGCGCAGATCCAGAAGCGGTTTGCCCGCGGCCTGGAAGGGTCACTGGCGTATACGTTTACGGACTCCAAAGATGTAAATGCACAGTCGGCGTCTACGGCAGGTAGTCTGTACACAGGTCAGGCCATTGTAACCAGCCCGAACCAGCCCAACCTGTCGTATTCAAACAACCTGATCCCCCACCGGGTTGTCGGGTTTATTCAATACCGGATGGAGTATCTGAATTTTCTGGCTACCACGGTGTCATTGACGTACCAGGGGCAGACTCGGGGTAACTACTCTTATGTGTATGGGGGCAATCCAAACAACGAGGGCATCAGCAACAATGACATGATTTATGTACCTCGCAATCAGAATGAGGTGATCCTGGTAACGACCAATGCTGCCGATACCCGGACCACCCAGCAAATCTGGGATCAGTTGAATGCTTTTATTGAGCAGGACCCCTATCTAAGCAAGCGTCGTGGCCAGTATGCCGAACGGAATGGTGCTTACCTGCCCTGGCAGCATCTGGTAAACCTCCGTCTGTTGCAGGATGTATTTACCAATGTCGGTGGTAAGCGCAATACCATTCAGTTGTCGGTCGATGTGCAGAATCTGCTGAACCTGCTGAACTCCAACTGGGGGCTGGCGCAGAGTGCCGCCCGGACCAACCTGCTGAACTTTGTCGGCTATGAAACGCCCAACACAAACACGGCAGCCACCACGGGACGGCCTATTTATTCGTTCGCTGAGCAGTCGCAGAATGTGGCACTGTCCAATCCTTTTATTAACAACCTGACACTGGCTTCGCGCTGGCAGTTGCAGTTGGGCCTTCGGTATATTTTCAACTAATCGAGCCAACGTTAAATCGATCAAGATTGACCGTATGAAGACATATCTGAATCATATAGGAACCTTTGCCACAACCGGTATTCTGACAACGGCGTTGTTTATCGGGTGCCAGTCTACGGAATATCCCGATCCGCAGCCGGCTACCGGTGCATCGACCAACCAGGCCCGTTTTCTGTTCGTAAATGCCGCTCCGGGGGCTCCGGCCCTCAACTTTCTGGTTGAAAACAATCAGGCTGGTCAGTCGGTCGCGTATGGCCAAAACTCAACCGGCTACACGGCCGCCCAGGCAGGAACCATTCAACTGCGGGCGCGGGCAGCCTCGGGCAACATTGGTGGCGTATTGGGGAGCAATGACATCCTGTTCCGGGCGGGAGCTACCAACCAAAACAATTTTGCGGCTGCGGCCAACACCAATTATACGGTGTTTGTGACGGATACACTGAATCGTCCCCGGCCTGCCACTTCCGGTGGTACCAATCTGGGCGGGCCTCAGTTTCTGGTGGTGACCGACAACCTGACGGCCCCGTCGGCCGGAAATGTCGGGGTACGATTCTTCCACCTGGCACCCGATGCACCGGCCGTTTCGGTCCGGCTGCAACCGCAGGCAACCGGCCAAACCACTCCGACGTTTCTGAACCGGGCATACCGGGCCATATCAACGGGTAGCGGAACGACGGCCGTTAACTTTGCCAGCTTTACCCAGGTACCGGCCGGTACTTATACGGTGCAGGTTTTTACCGGTGCGACCATCCCGGCAACGGCCAATCCGGCCCTGAGCCAGTCTGTGACCCTGGAAGCCGGCAAATTGTATACACTCTACGCTCGTGGTCTGGTGCGGGGTACTGGAGGTAATACATTAGGCCTGGGCCAAATTATTCATAACTGAAACGTACAGACATTCATTTGATTGTCAGGCTATAGCGTCGCTCCTAGGGGTGACGCTTTCCTGTTTTATCTCTGTTTGTTATATAGATTATATGCAATTGAGCTAATTTTCAGATATGTCCCGGAGTCTTAATAATTTCTTAATACATAAAAATAGGCTTAATATCATAAAGAAATGAATTTTTCCCAAAAAGGTATTCATTTATAGAACTTTCCTAAGAATACGCTGCTTGCATACCGTCCGAAATTGTCTTTCCTTTGCAGCGAAATCCGTACTTGAGTCCTGAACATGGACCACTGCTTAAAAAACACAAACAAACCAATCACTTTTATGTCTAAAAAACTACTGCGTTTCAGGGCAGCTTTTATGCTGCTTGGCAGTATGCTATTGGCTGTACTCGGCGGGAGCACAGCCTTAGCCCAGGTGACTTCATCAGCAATTTCCGGTCAGGTCCGGGATCAGAAAGGGGAGGCCCTCCCCGGCGCTACGGTGGTTGCCGTACACGTACCTTCTGGTACACGCTACGGTACGGTTACGAACACAGAAGGTCGTTTTAACCTGCCGAACGTTCGGGTGGGTGGTCCTTACCGGATTACTACCACGTTTGTCGGGTATAAGGAGCAGGTAAAGGAAGGGTTTACCGCCAACCTCGGTACGGCGGTGAACGTAGACTTCTCGCTGGCCGATGAAAGCACACAACTGGCTGAAGTTGTGGTTTCCGGCAGCCGGAGCGACATCTTCAGTTCGGATCGTACCGGTGCCGCTACTACCTTCGGCCGGGATGCCATTAACAGTATTCCCACCATTGGTCGTACGGTAAACGATATTACCAAGTACAACGCCTACGGCAATGGCCGCTCGTTTGCCGGTCAGGACAGCCGTTTTAACAACTTTACCATCGACGGTTCGGTGTTCAACAACGGTTTCGGTCTGGGTTCATCAGCACAGGCTGGTGGTCGTACGGGTACCACGGCCGTTTCCATCGATGCATTGGATGAAGTTCAGCTGAACGTGGCACCTTTTGATGTTCGTCAGTCGGGCTTTGCCGGTGCCGGTATCAACGCCGTAACGCGCTCAGGTACAAACGATTTCTCGGGTTCGGCTTATCACCTGTTCCGCAGTAGCAAAGATCCCCTGCGACTGGTCGGCAGAAAGGCAGACGGCCGGGAAATTGCCCCGGTCAACATCAATGAAAAAACGTATGGCTTCCGCGTGGGTGGTCCCATTATCCGGAACAAACTGTTCTTCTTTGCCAACGTAGAGCAATTTACCAGTAGCACCCCGGCGCTGGACTGGAACGTGAACCGTGGACAGACTTCGGGTAACATTTCCCGCGTGTCGCAGGCCGACGTTGACGATATCACCAGCTTTATGCAGACCAACTTTGGTCGCACGCTTGGGCCGTTCGACAACTTCAATAATGAAGTAAAAAGTATCAAGGGCTTGCTGCGTCTGGATTACAACATCAACGACAGTCACAAGCTGACGCTGCGTTACTCGCACCACAATTCGGAGTCGGGCGTACCCATCAGCAACAGTAACAGTAGTAACACGGCCGGTAACGGTAACCGGACCAACTCGGCTCTGGCGCTGTCGCCCGAAAGCTCTGGCTATCTGATTGCCGACAATACGCGCTCCATTGCGGCCGAGTTGAACTCGAACTTCCAGGGCCGGTTTGCCAACCAGCTGGTGGCTACCTACAACAAGCAGATTGAGGACCGGACGTATAAGTCAGATCTGTTCCCCTCTATCGATATTCTGAAAGACGGGACGACCTATATGTCTATTGGCTTCGATCCGTTCACCCCGAACAACAAGCTGAACTATTCGACGCTGAATATTACCAATAACCTGAGCTACTTTGCCGGTAAGCACACGTTGACGCTGGGTCTGGCCTACGAGCACTTTACCTCGAATAACCTGTTCTTCCCGGCTTCCAATGGGGTGTACGTCTACAACTCATTGGCTGATTTCAAAACGGCCGCTCTGGCATCTATCAGCAATCCAACGTCAACCACCTCACCGGTGTCTGTAAACCGGTACAACCTGCGTTATTCGCTGTTACCGGGTGGTGCTGAACCCTGGCAGCAATTGCAGTCGCGGACCTACAGTGCCTATCTGCAGGACGAATACCAGGCAACGCCTAACCTGAAGGTTACACTGGGTTTGCGCGGGGATATCTTTGCCTACGACCAATCACTGGCCGAAGACTTTAACAACCCGGTGGTAGCAGGTCTGACATTCCGGGATGAAAACAACGCCAACTACAAGGTAAACACCGGTGCATTCCCGAAAAACCGGCTGTTGCTGTCACCACGTCTGGGTTTCAACTGGGATGTAACCGGCGATAAGTCGACACAGGTACGCGGTGGTACGGGTATTTTCGTGTCCCGGGTTCCGCAGGTACTGGTATCGAATCAGTTAGGTAATAATGGGGTAAATACGGCGGTTATCAACCTCCAGAATGTCACAACAGTACCGTTTGTAACGAATCCAAGCCAGTTGCCGGCGGCCCTTCGGCCCAATCCGGACCAGGTTGATATTACCAGACTGTCTCCGTATGTGGTGAACGCTACCGATCCGAACCTGAAATATCCGTCGGTTTGGAAAACGAACATTGCCGTTGACCAGCGACTGCCTTACGGCCTGATCGGTACGGTAGAATTTATCTACAACAAGGTGATTAACGGAGTACGCTACATCGACGCCAACCTAAAGGCTCCGGATCGTACGCTGAGCGGTGCCGATACCCGCGACCGGTTTCCGGCATCCGGCGTTTCTGGTTCGGGTGTAAATGCTGCACGCTTCTACAACACGGCCGTTACCAACGTGTTTGTGCTGAAGAATACGAACGTGGGTTATGCCTATACCGCGACGGCCAAGCTGGAAAAACCGGCTGTGCGCGGTCTCGGTGGTATGCTGGCCTACACGTACGGGTATGCGAGAGATCTGCAGTCGGTGGGTAGTACGGTACAGGCTAACATCCCGACTGTGGGTGGTCAGAACTACATGGTTGAAGCGTACGGCGACAACGACCTGCGTCACCGGATTATCGGTTACGGAAACTACCGTCTGAATTACGGCGGCAAGTTTGGTGGTTCAACTATGTTTACGCTGGGTCTGGTATCCAACAGCGGTGGTAAGCTTTCATACACGTACGGAAACGACCTGAACGGCGATGGTCAGATTAACGACCTGATCTTTGTGCCAAGAAATGCGTCTGAGACTGCATTTACTTCCCTAACGGTAGGTTCAGGTACTTCGGCCCAGGTGTTTACGCCGGAGGCTCAGCAGGCTGCTTTCAATGACTATATTGAGAACAACCCGTATCTGAAAACCCGCCGGGGTATGTACGCGGAGCGGAACGGTGGTTACTTCCCGTGGCTGACCCGCGTTGACCTGACCGTTACGCAGGAATTTTTTGTGAAAGTTGGCCCGAAAGGTGTTCGTAACACCATTCAGTTACGCGCCGACATCCTGAACTTCGGCAACATGCTGAACAACGCCTGGGGTGTAGGTAACGTATCCACAACGGTTAACCCGCTCACAGTAGCGAGTGTCAACGCGGCCGGTGTACCAACCTACCGCCTGGCTACGCAGGTAATTCGCGAAAACAATGCGAACCGAACCATTCTGCTGCGTGACTCTTTCGTAAAAAGCGTCACTATCGACAACGTCTGGCAGGCGCAGCTTGGTATACGCTATATTTTCAACTAATCGGTTGATTTAACAGCAAAAGCCCCCGCCGGAGCAATCCGGCGGGGGCTTTCTGTTTGTCATCCCGACAAAGGAGGGATCAGGCCCGCATTTTCAGCTCCTCGGCCCGCAGCACGTCTGTGGCGGCCTGGTACCCTTTTACAATCAGGTCGCCGATGTCCTGGGAGGTAAAGCGCAGCAGGTTCAGCGAAAGCGGTTCGGTAGGTCGGACCACCGTCAGGCGCATGTCGCGGCCGTGCATCCGTTCCCGCTCCGCAAAACGCTCGGCCCAGGAGATGTCGTTGTTGACGATCTGGTTAACGGTGATATCTTTTACCCGGTCCATCAGGTTCAGCAGATTCCTGCAGTTAAACTTTTCGTTATAGATCCGGCGCGACTGACAGGTCACGCAAACGATCTCACTGGCACTGTCTTCAATTGCCACGCGCAGTGGGGCTACCTCCCGAAGGCCCCCGTCCATAAACAGTTTTTTGGTATCACCGCCAATGTGTACGCCCGGCATCAGAAACGGCAGCGAGCTGCTGGCGTATACGAACTCCATAAAGTTCGGGTCGTTTGCATCGGCGTAGATAATATCGCCACCAACCACGTCAACGGCACCAACTTTTATCTTAACCGGGCCATTCCGAAGCACCTCCATATCAACATGGTTGGTGATCAGGTTCCGAATAGGCGCGTTATCCAGAAAGCCGTCGAACCGGCTCATGAGCGTATTGAACCCCGTGCGGAACCGCGACCGGATGGTAGCGATGTCCTGCGGACGGGTGATGTTGCGAATCCAGAATTCGAGAAGATGCCGACCTGCCTTAGGCCAGTTAACATAGCGGGTTTCTTTGTATTGCTTGGCTGCTTCGTACGCTAAAAACGTAGCATTGAGGCTGCCGACGGAAATTCCGTACACCGCATCGGGTTCGTACCCTGCTTCGAGTACCGCCATGACAGCACCTGCCTGAAACGCACCTTTCAACGAACCTCCACCGAGTACCAGGGCTTTCATATCTTTACTATTTTCAGGTTGGTATTTTTACTTAGAAATACTTCTATGTCAGGAATATTGTTCAAATAATCCTATTTAACAAATTAGGCTGCAGGAGATTTAACGAACGGTACCGCTTTGGCCCTCCCACATTTCCTTACTATACTTGCCGTAGTTTTGCAATAACCCCCGTTGAATGGCTCTGACCGTCGCTGCTATACAAGCTCCCATTGCCACCGAAATGACGCTTTTTGAGCAGAAATTTCGGGATTTGATGAAAAGTGAGGTGATGCTGCTGGATCAGATCATGAACTACATCGTGAAACGGAAAGGCAAACAGCTCCGACCGATGTTTGTCTTTCTGACGGCGGGTGTCTGCGGTCCCATTACCGAGTCAACCTACCGCGGGGCCGCCCTCATAGAGTTGTTACATACAGCTACGCTCGTCCACGACGATGTGGTGGATGACTCCAATTACCGCCGGGGATTTTTCTCTATAAACGCCCTCTGGAAGAACAAAATTGCGGTGCTGGTGGGTGACTACCTCCTGTCGCGGGGTTTGTTGCTATCGGTCGATAACGGCGACTATGAATTGTTGCAGATCGTATCGCGGGCGGTGCGGGAAATTAGCGAGGGGGAGTTGCTCCAGATTGAAAAAGCGCGCCGGCTGGATATCACCGAAGATGTTTATTACGAGATTATCCGCCAGAAAACGGCCTCGCTCATCTCCGCCTGCTGCGCGGCAGGAGCCCGCTCCGCCGATGCAACGCCGGACGTTGTTGAAAAAGCCCGGTTGTTTGGCGAGAAAGTAGGTATTGCCTTTCAGATCAAAGACGATTTGTTTGATTATGGAACGGCCGAAGTGGGCAAGCCGCTGGGTATTGATATAAAAGAGAAAAAGATGACACTGCCGCTCATCTATGCCCTCCGGCAGGCCGGCTATTGGGAAAAACGCCGGATGATTAATATAGTCAAAAACGAGAGCGAGAACCCAAAGAAAGTAAACGAGGTGATTGCTTTTGTGAAGCAGTCGGGCGGTATTGAATACGCTACCACAGCCATGGAGCAGTACGTCACCGAAGCCCAGACTATTCTCTACAGCTTTCCCGAATCCCCTTACCGCACCTCGCTGGAACAACTGGTGCAGTACACCATTGAACGCAGCAAATAGCAACCGATAAAAAAAGCCGTTGCACGCTAAAAGGTGCAACGGCTTTTTTAGCTATTCCGCTGTTGCGGATTGTAAATCCGCGATACACACGTTACGCTTCTACCAGCTCGGCTTTGGTCGATTTCTCCTTCCGGCTGAACTTTGCCTTAATGGTATCGACAACCAGGTACATCGACGGGACAATCAGCAGGGTCAGCAGCAGGGAACTGGTCAGCCCACCGATGATTACCCACGCCATACCGTTCTTGGTTTCGGCACCGGCACCACTCGCCAGGGCAATCGGCAGCATACCGAACACCATCGCCAGGGTCGTCATCAGGATTGGGCGGAGACGCTCGCGACCGGCTTCGATCAATGCTTCGACTACCTCCTTGCCTTCGGCTTTCAGGTGGTTGGTGAAGTCAACAATCAGGATGGCGTTCTTGGCCACCAGACCCAGCAGCATAATCATACCGACAATGGCAAATACGGTAAGGCTTTCCATCGACAGCGCCAGCGCCAGCAAAGCACCAATCAGCGCGACCGGAATAGAGAACAAGACCACAAACGGATACACTACACTCTCGTACAGGGCCACCATGATGAAGTATACCAGCAGGATAGCGGTAATCAACGCCAGGCCAAGGCTGCCAAAGGCATCGGACTGCTGCTGCAACTGACCCAGGTACTGAATGGTCACGCCTTCCGGCAGTTGCACGTTGGCCATCTTGGCCTGAATATCGGCACCAACCGTACCCACTGGCCGACCAACTACCTGCGAGTTAATCGTGATGGACGACAACCGGTCAATCCGCTCCAGTACACTCTCGCCAACTTTTTGCTCGACGGTAGCAAACTGCGATAGTTCGAACGCGCGGCCCTGGTTGTTGACAAACGTCAGGCGGCTAATGTCAGCAGGGTTGGTCCGGTCAAAGCGGTCAAGGCTGATCAGAATGTCGTACTCATTGCCGTTCTGCTTGAACTTGGACCGATCATCACCCCGGAAAGCATTCTGCAACGCCATCCCGACTTCCGAGGCATTGATACCGAGTTGGGCCATACGCTCGCGGTTGAGGTTGACGGTCACTTCTGGCTTCGGATCTTTAACCGAATACTTCACGTCCTGCGTACCTGGTGTTGCCTTGGTAACCTCCATCACCTGCGCGGCTGCCTTGCGAATGCTCGCCAGATCGGTTCCTTTTACGGCAATCATGATGGGAGCCTGCTGAGCGCCCACAATACCCACCGGAGCAACGCTTACCTTCACCCCCGGAATCTGCGCCACTTCTTTCTTAAGCAGCTGGCCAAACTCTTCGGTCGAGATTTTCCGCTGCTTTTTGTCGACCAGCTTTACGTTCAGGTCGGCAATGTTGCTGTTGGACGAGGTAGCGATACCGCTGCTGGTATAGCCAACGTTGGTAAAGACATTGGTTACCTCCGGGTGCTTCATAATGAGCTGCTCGGCCCGTTGCGCTACTGAGTTCGTCTGGTTGATCGATGCCGTTGGGGCTAGTTCCAACTGCACGTTCATTTCTCCCTGATCACTCTGCGGCATAAAGGCTGCGCCGATGAAACCCGCCGGTACCAGGGCAATGGAGCCAACCAGCAAGGCTAATATACCCAGGAATACCCACCGCTTACGTCGTAAGATGACACTCAGGCTACGTCCGTAGGCTTCACTCAACCGGGTCAGCATATTTTCAAAGCCAATGTTCAGCTTACCCCACAGCGAGTTCGAATTCAGCACTTCCAGCTTACCGAAACGCGATACCAGCAGGGGCGTCAGGGTAAACGATACCAGCAAGCTCATCAGCGTCGAGAATACCACCACTAGGGAGAACTCCCGCAGGATATTGCCAATCAGACCGCCGGTCAAGGCCAGCGGTACGAATACCACTACGTCCACCAGCGTGATCGCGAGGGCGGTAAAGCCAATCTCGTTCCGGCCTTCCAGCGCGGCTGTTCGCTTGTCTTTGCCCATCTCCAGGTGCCGGTTGATGTTTTCCAGCACCACAATGGAGTCGTCGACCAGGATACCCACCACCAGCGACAAAGCCATCAGCGTCATCAGGTTGAGCGAGAAGCCGGCCAGGTTCATCAGCACGAATGTCGGCAGCATCGAAGACGGTAGCGCCACCAGGACAAACAGCGAAGACCGGAAGCTATGCAGGAACAGCAGCATGACCACGGATACAATCAAAACAGCCAGGAACAGGTCATCAACTACCGCATTGGCGGACGCCAGGGTATAAGTTGACTGGTCGGCGGCAATGTTGAAATTCAGGCCGGTTGACGCATACTGCTTCTCCAGCGCAGCAATCCGCTCCCGCACCAGTTTACTGACTTCCACGGCATTGGCGTCCGACTGCTTCTGGATCTGCACACCCACCGACGGCTTACCGTTGATGTGGTTAATGGCCGTCGGCTTAGCCGTGGCATCCACTACTTCGGCTACATCGCTTAGCAGAATCTGAGCCCCACTGGTCCGCCGGGCTACAATCAGCTGCCGCATCCGGTTCAGCGTCTCCACCGACGCATCAAAACGAATCGAGTACTGAGACTCCCGCGTTTCAAGCTGGCCGGCCGGGTAGCTGGTATTAGCGCTGTTAATCGCCTGTGATACCTGGCCGATCGACAAGCCGTAGGCCCGGAGTTTTTCCTGATCAACGTTTACCTGAATTTGCCGCACGGTACCACCAATAACGTTAACCTGACCGACACCGGCCACGTTTGCCAGTTGAGGCTTCAACTTATCGTCAAGCAGATCATACAGTTGAGTAGGTGACAGATTTGCCGTTACGCCCATCCGTAAAACCGGCAGTTCATCGGTCGAGAACTTGTTCAGAATCGGTCGGTCGGCCTCATCGGGTAGCAGGTTGGCAATCTGGTCGATTTTACGCTGGGCATCCTGCTGCGCCTTGGTCACATCTATCCCGTTTTTCAATTGAATGATAATGATCGATGCGCTTTCCTGCGAGGTAGACTGGATACGATCCAGCCCCTCCAGCGCCGACACGGCATCTTCAATCCGCTTGGTGACGTTGGTTTCAACCTCATCCGCCGACGCCCCCCGGTATACGGTAGCGATGCTGATCACGTTAGCTTCGAACTTGGGGAGTAGGTTATAAGACAACTGCTTATAGCTGACCACCCCAAACAGGACCAGCACGGTGAAGATCGTCGTCACCAGCAGCGGTCGTTTTATGGATAGTTCGGTAATTGACATTTCTTTATTAGTGAAAGAGCGAATGAGGGAAAGAGTGAGCGGGTGAAATCGTGAACAATTCACTCATTCGCTCTTTCAGACTTTCGCTATTTATTTTGTGATTTGTACTTGGGCACCGTCGGTCAGGTTGATCTGGCCGGTGGTAATTACCTGCTCACCGGCGGTAAGGCCGCTTAGAACTTCAATGGAGTCGCCGAACTCGCGACCGATTTTGATCGGACGCTGCTTTGCTACATTACCGTCAACTACGTACACGTAGGGGTTCTTCACGCTCTCGACCAGCGCCGAACGCGGAATCTGCAGGGCTTTCTCGTTGGATGTCTTTGAAAAGTCAACATTCACGTAGGTACCGGCTTTCAGCAGGTTACCATTATTCAGCGTAATCTCAACCGGGTAATTGTGTTCGGCATTACCCTGCGGAGAAATAAACGTGATCTGTCCATTGAAGGTCTTGCCCGGAAATACATCGGCCGCAACCTTTACCGACTGTCCTTTGCGCAGTTCATATACGTCTTTTTCGTTGACGAGCACTTCTACTTTCAGGCGGGAAATATCAACAATGGAGCCGATCACGGTACCCGTGTTGACAAACTCACCGACTTCAACGGTACGCTTCACAACCTGTCCATTGATGGGGGCTTTCACCGTTGCATCCTGAATCTGCTTCTTGATCTGCTCGGCCTGGTTCTGCGCATTCTCGTAGTTATACTTAATATCGTTCACCTGCACTTCCGTAGCGGCATTGCCAGCCAGCAGGTTGTTGTAGCGGTCGACGTCTTTCTTCAGTTTATCAATGCTCAGGTTGGTGGCCTCCAGCGACAACTCTTTGAGCCGGTTATCTACCTGCACCAGGGTCATGCCCTGACGCACCGTAGAGCCGAGATCAAAATTGACGCGGGTCACTTTACCCGGAGCCGTAGCCATAATATCAGCTTCTCTGAACGGAATCAGGTTACCGGTCTTTACCAACTGCTGCGTAACGGTACCGGTCTCAACCTGAGCCACCGTTACGGGAATGGTTACATTCGTGCTGGTTGGTAGCTGGTTCTTCTCATCAATCTTCTTCTTGTTGGAAGCCAGTCGAAAACCGATTAACGAGACGATGGCCAGTACAGACACGATCACGATAAGGGCTGTCTTTTTCATAATCTTTGGGTGTATGCTTATAGTTGGTTAAAGAAATTTGTTAAGGTGCCCTGCGACTGTTCGAGGTCTAACCGGGCCTGGTAAAAGTTGATCAGCGAATTGACGTAATTCGTCTGTGCCTCGCGGTATGAGTTTTCGGCATTGATCAGGTCGGTCAGCGGCTTGGTGCCCTGCCGGTACTGGAGCGTTGTTATGTCGTATACCTTACGCGCCAATTGCACGGTACGCTCGTCGTTCTGCACGCTTAACTGAGACCGCTGTATCTGCGACTGGGCGTTGTTGAACTGAAGCTGGTACGATGACACATTTAGTTTCTGCTGTTCTTCCAGCGTTTGCACGTTCAGCTGCGTGCGCCGGATCTGCGCATCGCGCCGGAAGCCGTCGAAGATGGGCACCGATAAGCGCAGACCCACCGAACCGAAACCGGTAAACTTGCTCAGTGAAGGAATAAATTCGTTGCCTAGGGTCAGTGTACCGTAGCGGGCATATGCACTCAGTCGCGGCAGGTAGCCGGCTTTGATGCTCTCCAGGTTCAGCCGCTGCAGGGCAATGTCGGTATCCGATAGCCGGACTGCCGTCAGATTTTTTGGGTCAAACTGGGTCGGACCTACATTCGGTAATCTGGTCAGCACCGTAGAGTCTGTTAGCGTAACGGCTTGCTCCAGTGGCATACCCATCTGGAATTTCAGTCGGTTCAGCGCCAGGTTCAGATTGTTCTCAGCCAGCGTCAACTGCGAGCGGGTATTGTTAATGTTTACCTCCGTGCGGTCGTAATCGACCTGCTGAATAACGCCATTGTCGCGCTGCAGCTTCAGGATGTTGAGAACCTGCTGTGTCCGGTCCAGGTTATCGCGCAACAGCCCGATCTGCTGCTGGACCACAAATACCTGGTAGTAGTTGCTGGCGATGTTGTAAATGACCTCTTCTTTGGTTTGAAGTTCGTTCAGCTCTGCCCGCTGCTGGTTCGGCTTATTCGCCTTAATGCCAATCAGCAGCGATTTGTCATAAATCACCTGGTCGGCCTGGGCCGATGCGGTGGTCTGATATTTTGAGCCAAAAGCAACGCGCCGTGGTTCAGGACCAAATACACCGGCGGGCAGCAGGGTCGATTGAAGTTTAATGTTGTCGTCAACTGTTCCGGAACCCGTTACCTGCGGCAGATAACCGGCTACGGCTTCGCGTCCCTGCTGGCGGGCAATTTCGGTCTGGTTCTGCGCAATGCGTACGGTGCCAAAATGCTGAAGCCCATAGTCAATGGCCTGCTTCAGACTCAGCGGCTGCTGCGCTGAACTCTGAAAGGGCAGGATCCCGGCTAACAGAATACTCAGTGTGATTAGCTTTTTCATTATTGTGCTTACTCAAGTTAAAAGTGGACATATCAACGGTTGATATATCAACCCATAGTCCAAAAAAATAGGTGTTAGTTCGTAATAGCGATATTAATCTTGTTCAGGATACGCAGGAGCGACGTTGTTTCTTCCGGGGTGAGGTGATCAGTTATCTCTTTATCCAGCGATTGCGCCGTTTCAATGGCTATATCGCAAACGGCCTTACCGGCATCAGTCAGGCAAACCGAATTTTTCCGGCGGTCACCGGCATCCTGGACCACCCGCACGTAATTGTTCTTTTCCAGCGTCCGGATCGACCGCAGGATACCTGATTTATCCTTTTGCAGGGCATTGGCTATTTCCTGCTGCGATTTGCATTCGTCACTGTACAGGTACAGCATAAATAAAATAGGCAACTGCTCCATCAGTACCGGCATTGGCAACTTGGCTAACTCCCGGTTGGTATGCCGGAACAGTTTATGGTTAACCTGAGCCAAATTAAAGCTGACAAGTTGCTGTACCCGTTGTTGTGCTTCGTTTACGCTCATGGTGCAAAGTAAAGGTCTGTTGATATGTCAACCAAATATTTTACAAAAAAGTTTTTTGGGTTTTAGTAAAGTTTAATGTGGAAAAAGGCCCCTCAGGCTCCACAGAGACTTGTTAGACGAGATTCTTGTTAAAGCCCAAAAAAATATTTAAATAAGAAAAGTGAAATTAAAATTCGGCCCACACCCTAACTCTATATAGAATGTATTTGCTGATGTGCAAATGATTAGCCATATTTGCACGCACTCCATCAATAAGCGGCACTATGAGGTGCCGTTTTTCATAAAAAGATAAGTCTACAAAGTATATATACTTTATTCACTAATGACGCCATCATCGGATATTGGCCTCGACGAAGAGCCTACGCCGGTTGAACCAACGGCTTCTGATCTCAAGTTAAAAGGCTTGACAATCAGAATAGAAGGAGAGGCAACGCCCGCACAGGTAAAGCTGATCCAGGAAGCGTTGCCGTATGTGGAGGTGCAGATTGCCGAAGCCGAAACGCCATCCCGATTTGCTGCGCTCTTACGTCGCCGGACCCGGACAGAGGTAGCCGTTTATGCATTTGCCGCGCTGTCGCTGATGATCGTCGGTCACCTGATTTTCAGCTACCTGACTTGGGATCAGATGACGCTTCTGGTCACATCCGTTGAAGTAAATCCCGATATTTTTTACTTCCTGATGGCCGGTTTTATCGCCCAGATGATTGATGGAGCACTGGGCATGGCCTACGGAGTTACCGCTACAACATTTCTCATCAACGTAGGAATCAGTCCGGTTTTTGCTACTGCCAGCGTACATAGTTCCGAGATTTTTACCAGTGGTGTTTCGGGCTATATGCACCTGAAGTTCGGGAACATCAACAGCAAGCTTTTCAAAGCGGTGCTGATTCCCGGCGTCATCGGGGCTGCACTGGGAGCCTTCCTTATTTCCAGTCTGGCTGAAGTGGAGGTGGTAGCCAAGTATTTACAGCCTGTCATATCAGTTTATACCGCAATTCTGGGTATTCTGATTCTGAAGAAGGCACTAACCAAACGGACAAAGAAAAAGCCTATTCGCCGGATCGCCCCTCTGGCCTGGTTTGGCGGCTTTGTCGATGCCATCGGTGGTGGAGGTTGGGGGCCCATTGTTAATTCAACCCTGATTGCGGCAGGCCGGCACCCTCGTTACACCATCGGTTCGGTCAACCTGGCTGAGTTTTTTGTTTCGTTTGCTAGCTCGGTGGTTTTTGCTTTTTACGTGGGTCTGGGTAATTACGGGCTGGTTATTCTGGGCCTGATTCTGGGTGGAATGATAGCTGCTCCGATAGCCGCCCATTTATCGCGCCGGTTGCCGGTAAAAACGATGATGGTGCTGGTCGGCATTGTCGTAATCATTGTAAGTTTGCGGAAGATATTGATGTTTATTCTTTAATTGTTTCGCCAGCAGGTATGCTGGCCTAGAGTATTCAGCGCCGGCCGGTATGCTGGCCGGGACAGTAGCATGAAAAAACAAACCAAAGCGATACGCACCCAGACGAAAAAATCGCAATACCGGGAACACTCGACGCCATTGTACCTGACATCGAGTTTTACGTTTGACAGCGCCGAACAGGGCCGTGCCTTGTTTGCCGAAGAAGAAGAGGGTAATATCTACTCCCGCTTCTCGAACCCCAACGTTTCGGAGTTCGTTGAGAAGGTGTGTATGCTCGAAAATGCCGAGGAAGGTATTGCCACGGCAACCGGTATGGCGGCCGTATTTGCTAGCATGGGGGCGTTGCTGAAGTCGGGCGATCATATCGTGGCCTGCCGTGCCTTGTTTGGCTCGGCCCACCAGATTATCTCGCAAATCCTGCCCAAATGGGGCATTACCTACACCTACTTGGATGCTAACGCGTCGGAAGCTGAGTGGGAAGCGGCCATTCAGCCCAATACCGGCGCTCCGGCCGCAAGGATGGTGTACCTGGAAACCCCGTCAAACCCCGGTCTGGAACTAGTCGATCTGGAGATGCTGGGCCGGTTGAAGCAGAAGTACGGCTTTATCCTTTCGGTCGACAATTGCTTTGCTACCCCTATCCTGCAAACGCCCATCGACTTCGGTGCCGACCTATCGATTCACTCGGCAACCAAATACATGGATGGCCAGGGTCGTGTATTGGGTGGTATCATTGTTGGTCGCGCCGATCTGATGGCTCCAATTCGCTTCTTCGCCCGGCATACCGGACCGTCGCTATCGCCGTTCAACGCCTGGGTTCTTTCCAAAAGTCTGGAGACGCTGGACCTGCGGATGGAGCGTCACTGCCGCAATGCCCTGCAACTGGCCGAAGCGCTGGAGCAGCACCCGGACGTAAAAGCGGTGCATTATCCGTTCCTGCCGTCGCATCCGCAGTTTGAACTGGCCAAACGCCAGATGTCGGCGGGTGGTGCTATCGTCACCTTTGAGGTTGACGGTGGTTTTGAGCGGGTGAAAGAGCTGTATAACAACCTTACGATCGTATCGTTGTCGTCGAACCTGGGCGATACCCGGACCATCGTGACCAACCCCTTCACGACAACCCATTCCAAGTTGAAGCCGCAGGAAAAAGAATCACTGGGCATCACGGAAGGATTGATTCGGGTATCGGTGGGTCTGGAGGACATCGACGATCTGATTAAAGACTTCACGCAGGCCATTGCCAAATCGGCGGAGGTGCTGCAAACAACTGAACGTTAGTACGTGCTGTTCGTGTTTAGCAGGTAAACGGTAATACCATGAAAACGCTGACGATTAACATACCGGATTCTGTTAATGAGAAAGACTTGCTGTTTCAACTAGCGGGTATGCTGTTTGAAAAAGGAATTCTTTCATCAGGTCAGGCAGCAGAAATGGTTGGTGTCAGTAAAGTCGAGTTCCTGGAGACAGTGGGTAAGTATGGAGTTAGCATTTTTGGTGAGTCAGAAGAGGATATTAGTAATTTGTAATGCAGAAGGTAGTCATAGCTGATACAAGTTGCTTAATTGTTTTGCGAAAGATTAACCGTTTAGACTTATTACAAAATTTATTCGGTAGCATAACCATCACCCGCACCATTGCAGCCGAATATAAATTGCCATTGCCAAACTGGATAGTGGTTGCCCAGCCGGTTGAAACAGAAACTTTCCTGTATTTAACGGGCCGATTAGACGCTGGAGAATCAGAAGCGATTGCACTAGCAGCCGAAACCCAGGACAGTTTACTGGTTATCGATGAGCATAAGGGTAAAGCTGTTGCGAAGCAGTTAAAGTTAGATATAATCGGTACGTTAGGCGTCATTCTGAAGGCCAAAGAGGCTGGTGTAATTGAATCGGTCAAAGATGTACTAACTGAACTACGAACGCAAACAGATTTTAGGTTTTCAGCAGCTATAGAAGCAGTCGTATTAAAGAAAGCAGGTGAATGATATGAATAGTATCTTCTCTTATGTCGGTGTATTGACTCTCTTCCTTTCTTTGGCTAAAGGACAATTCGCTATTGCCCAACCAGTAAAGAAGCCGGTTCGCGTCGGGGTAGTCGGACTGGTCCACTCGCATGTACATTGGATTCTGGGTCGGGCGAAGCAGGGTGATATTGAAATTGTTGGCATTGCCGAGCCGAACCGGGATTTGGCCGAGCGTTTTCTGAAGCGGCACAATCTGCCGATGAGTCTGGTGTATCCGACCATCGAAGAGATGCTGGATAAGACCAAACCGGAAGCGGTCACCGACTTTGGTAAAATTGTTGACCACCTGAAAACGGTGCAGGTCTGCGCTCCCCGGGGCATCCACGTCATGGTCGAAAAGCCGCTGGCCGTCAGCCTGAATCATGCCCGGCAGATGGAAGCTCTGGCGAAGAAGCACAACATCCACCTGCTGACCAACTACGAGACTACCTGGTACGGCAGCAACCACAAGGCCTACGCCATGATTCACGGCGACAAAGCCATTGGTGATATTCGCAAAATGGTAGTGCATGATGGTCACCAGGGACCTAAAGAAATTAACGTAAACCCCGAGTTTCTGGAGTGGCTGACCGACCCAGTCGAGAACGGGGCCGGTGCCCTGTTCGACTTCGGCTGCTACGGTGCCAACCTGGCCACCTGGCTGATGAAGGGCGAGCGTCCGCTGACGGTCACCGCTATCACGCAGCAAATCAAGCCGGACATTTACCCGAAGGTCGACGATGAGTCGGTTATCATTCTGACCTATCCGAAAGCACAGGCAATTATCCAGGGTTCCTGGAACTGGCCGTTCAGTCGGAAGGACATGGAGGTTTACGGCCAGACCGGCTACGTCTTTACCGTCGATGGTACACGCATGCGGGTGCGGTTGAAGGATGACAAGGCCGAACAGCCGCTGGAAGCCGCCAAGACGGATGCACCGGCCGCTGATCCGTTTGCGTATCTGGCGAGTGTAGTGCGTAACGAAACTAAAAAAGAAGACGAGTTGTCTTCCCTGAAAGTGAACATGATTGTGATGGAGATTCTTGACGCAGCCCGGCAGTCGGCTAAAGAAAAGAAGCCCATTGCGCTCAAGTAAAAAAGTACAACGGTCCGGGTCGCCGGTGCGATTGTAAACCGTTCCAGACATAGCATACAACCGTACACAGTAATCTAAAAACGGATTGCAATCGCACCGGCGACCAGGTCCGTTGTAAAAAACGGTTTACAAAACCGTTGTACAAAGATGATAGCAGAACCCGCATACACGCTCGAATCCTTATCGGAGTTGCTGGCCGGCAAAAATGAAGTAGAGAGCCTTCGTACACTGGCTGAGTTATTTCCGGGTCAGGTAGTTTTCTCGACCAGCCTGGGTTATGAAGACCAGGTCCTTACCGACCTGATTGCGAAAAACAACATACCCATCCGCATCTTTACGTTGGATACCGGCCGACTGTTTGGTGAGACCTACTCCGTTTGGCAGAAAACAAATAACCACTACGGCATCAGGATTGAGACCTACTTTCCGAAGCAGGAAGCGGTGGAGAGCATGGTCACTGAAAAGGGACCGTTCAGTTTTTATGAGTCTGTCGAAAACCGGAAAGAGTGCTGCGGCATCCGCAAGGTGGAGCCGCTGAACCGGGCACTGGCCGGCAACAAAATCTGGATTACGGGCATCCGGGCTGAGCAGTCCAACAACCGTCAGGGTATGACTCAACTGGAATGGGATGGTAGCCATAATCTGTTCAAATTCCATCCCCTGATGGACTGGTCCTTTGAGCAGGTAAAAGAATACGTGAACGTAAATCACGTACCGTACAACCCGTTGCACGATCGCGGCTTTGTCAGCATCGGCTGTGCCTCCTGCACGCGGGCTATTCGCGAAGGCGAAGACTTCCGTGCCGGCCGCTGGTGGTGGGAAGACAACTCGAAGAAAGAATGTGGATTACATGTAAAATAATTGAGTGATTGAATGATTGAGTGATTGAGCGATAGAGGCCCATTCACTCAATCACTCAATTGCTCATTCACTCAATCACCATGAAACTAGATTACCTCGACCAGCTTGAATCAGAAGCCATCCACATTATGCGGGAGGTAGCTGGTCAGTTTGAGCGCCCAGCCTTGTTGTTCTCGGGCGGAAAAGATTCCATTACCCTGGTTCACCTGGCCCTGAAAGCTTTCCGGCCGGGTAAATTTCCGTTCCCGCTGGTGCATATTGATACCGGCCATAATTTCCAGGAAGCCCTTGACTTCCGGGATTGGCTGGCCGAGAGTATTGGTGAAAAGCTGATTGTGCGCTACGTTGCCGATACCATTCGCGAGAAAAAGCTGAAGGAACCGACTGGCCGCAATGCCAGCCGCAACGCCCTGCAAACCTTTACGCTGCTCGATACCATCGAAGAGTTTGAGTTCGATGCCTGTATCGGCGGTGCTCGCCGGGATGAGGAGAAAGCCCGCGCCAAAGAGCGGGTGTTCTCGGTTCGCGATGAGTTTGGCTCCTGGGACCCCAAGCGCCAGCGGCCGGAACTCTGGAACATCTATAACGGCAAGATTCATAAAGGCGAGAACGTACGGGTATTCCCCATCTCGAACTGGACCGAGCTCGACGTCTGGAACTATATCCGCCGGGAGAACATTGCCCTGCCCGGCATCTACTTTGCTCACGAACGCGAATTGATCCTGCGCGACGGCCGCTTCCTGGCAACGGCTGGTAACGTAATCCAGCGCGAAGAAGGCGACCAGATTGTCACCCGCAAGGTTCGCTTCCGGACCGTCGGCGATATTTCCTGCACCGCTGCGGTTGAATCAGAAGCCGACACGCTGGAATCCGTTATTACCGAAATTCAGGCAACCCGCATCAGCGAACGCGGAGAAACCCGCATTGACGACCAGATGTCGGAAGCCGCTATGGAAGATCGGAAAAAGGGCGGGTATTTTTAAGTTATAATGAAAATGGACCTACTCAGATTTATAACCTGCGGCTCGGTGGACGACGGCAAAAGCACGTTGATCGGCCGCCTTTTGTACGATTCCAAATCTATTCTGGCCGACCAGCTGGAAGCTATCGAGCGGGCTAGCAAAAGCCGCAACGATGGTGAAGTCGACCTGGCGCTGCTGACCGACGGTTTACGCTCCGAGCGAGAGCAGGGCATTACCATCGACGTTGCCTACCGGTATTTCCAGACGCCGAAGCGTAAGTTTATCATCGTTGATGCACCAGGCCATATTCAGTACACCCGCAACATGGTGACCGGAGCCTCCAATTGCCAACTGGCGATTGTGCTGGTCGATGCTCGTAATGGCGTGGTGGAACAAACCCGCCGGCACTCGCTGATTGCCTCCATGCTGGGCATCCCGCACCTGGTGGTGGCTATCAACAAAATGGACCTGGTCGATTACTCGCAGGACGTTTTCTCCAACATCTGCATCCAATACAGCGAGTTGGCTCGTAACCTGAACGTTCAGCAGGTAACGTTTATTCCAATGAGTGCGCTGAATGGTGATAATGTGGTTGACAAGTCAGCCAGGATGCCGTGGTACGAAGGACCGGCCCTGCTGGATTACCTGGAAACGGTGGAGCTGGACCATGACATAAACCTGACCGACGCTCGTTTCCCGGTTCAGTACGTGATTCGTCCGCAGACAACGGAACTACACGACTACCGGGGGTATGCCGGTAAAATTACCAGTGGCATCTTCCGCAAAGGCGATGCCGTAACGGTGCTGCCGTCTGGTGAAACCTCTACGGTGCAGGCCATTGAGGTATACGAGAATGAGCTGGAAGAAGCCTTTGCGCCGATGTCCGTCGTGTTACACTTGGCCGATGATGTCGATATCAGCCGGGGTAACCTGATTGTCCGCTCCGACAGCCAGCCGGTAGTGTCGCAGAACGTTGACGCCCTGCTATGCTGGATGGACACTAAAGAACTGAAAATTGGCAGCAAGTACACGCTGCAGCACGGCACGTTCCGTACCCGCTGCGTGGTTCGGGATATTGTCTACCAGCTCAACGTCAACACCTACGAAGAAACGCAGGGTGTTGAAAGCCTGAAGCTGAACGATATTGCCCGCGTGGTCCTTAAGACGGCTCAGCCGGTTAGTTTCGACCCGTATCACTACAACCGCGTCAACGGTGGGGCCATTCTGATCGACGAAACCTCCAACGTAACGGTTGGGGCGTTAATGCTCCAGGGCGAAGCCTGATTTTAACGATTATTCCGGCAGCGTTATATCGTTTTTGGCGGTATAACGCTGTTTTTTTGTAACACGCCTTACTGTTTACCAAACAAAGCCGTTAAACTCGCTGTACTGCCTATATTGACAAACGATACAGCCTTGAGAGCCTTTAGCGACATCGAGAAAGATAGAATTATTGAAATGGCCTGGGAAGACAGAACACCGTTTGACGCCATTAAATCCCAGTTTGGCCTGTCGCAGGGTGAGGTGGAGAAACTTATGCGTAAAGAGCTGACCAACTCCGGTTTTAAACGGTGGCGCAAACGGGTATCGTCGGGGGTAGGCGTTAAACACGGCTATAAGGCACAGGCTGATATGCTTCGGTTTAAGTGTTCCCGACAAAGCGCCATCAGCCTGAACAAAATAGCTAAACGAGGATAGGTATACCTCATTATCCTTCGGTACCTTTACGGCATGCTCCGGTATTTTCCCTTTCAGCAGCAATTCAACGATAAAATGGGCACGATGTTGCTACTTCCGACTGACCCGTTGATAGAAGCCGATGAGCATTACGGCCATGAAGTGCAGTTAAAACGCCGGCTTCTTACGGAGTTTCCTCAATACTACTATCAGTCGCTGCCCGGCTATCAGACCGCTCAATGGGAAGTACTGGCAATGGTACTCGAAAGTCTGGTGCAGCACAACCCTGAGCATTTTTGCCTGACCAGGCCCGGCCACCACTGGCACTGGCAGAACCGCCTGCTGAACGAAGAAGTAGTTTTTACGTTCGGTGATGCTGCTTCGTTACCCCTTGAGCCGCTTGACTGGGCTGGGCGACAGGTGCAGGAAGATTTGCTGCTGCTGGCCGGTGATGAACCCCACCTGGTAGCCGGCCAACTGTGCTTCGGCAATGGCTGGAGCCTGGACGAGAAGCTGAGCCTGTCGTTCTGGAATTTGCACGGGCCGGTCAGCTCTATTGTAAAACCCATGATGCAGGCCGCCCAGAAATTCATGGAACGTCTGCCCGCCGGTCGGCCGGTGTGGCGATTGAACTGGAGCCTTAAACTAACCGACCAGTTAGACCTGACCAGCCGCCATACGGCTGACCTGAACCAACAACTGGCCGAACTGCTCCCGAACCTTACGCCAACCAACATCGGGCAGCACCTATTCGTCCGTATTGAGCGGCAAACGCTGACCCGATTGCCGCAATCGGGTGCGATTTTGTTCGGTATTCACACCTATCAGAACCGCCTGGACAACGAAGCCGCCGACCCTGAACGGGCGCTGCGTATAGGGCAGGTAGTGAGTACAACCCCGCCGGCTATGCTTGAATATAAAGGAATAACCCCGTTTTTGGAGCCGCTACTGGCTTACCTGCAACTTTCAGTGCGTGAACTGGCTGAAAAATCAATTCATTAAGTTAACTTTGCAGTCTACTCTTTCGATAGGGTAATCCAGGGTTTTCTGCCCTCCTTCACTTCATCCGATACATCAGCCAAATTTTACGAATTATGGCCCTATACTCGAAAGAATTGGGGTATATTTCTATTCTTTACGGCTTTTTTGTATGATTTTTGTAAAATTTTCCAGTTGTCGTTATTAACAAGAGTTTTTATGTCTCAATCCTCCACTTTATTTGACAAAGTTTGGGATGCCCACGTGGTTCGCAAAATCAATGACGGTCCGGATGTCGTATTCATCGACCGTCATTTTATTCATGAAGTAACCAGCCCGGTTGCATTTCTGGGGCTGGAAACCCGGGGTCTGCAGGTGATGTTTCCGGAGCGCACCTTCGCTACCGCCGACCATAACACCCCGACCATAAATCAGCACTTACCGGTGGAAGACCCACTGTCGGCGAATCAGCTTGCCGCGCTGGAGCGAAACACTGCCAAACACGGCATTTCGCACTGGGGATTGGGACATCAGAAAAATGGTATTGTGCACGTAATTGGCCCCGAAAACGGGATCACCCTGCCGGGCATGTCTATAGTGTGTGGTGACTCGCACACGTCCACCCACGGTGCGTTCGGTGCCATTGCCTTCGGTATCGGTACGTCGGAGGTGGAGATGGTGCTGTCGTCGCAGTGCATCATGCAGTCTAAGCCGAAGAAAATGCGGATTACCATTAACGGTAAACTACAGCGTGGGGTAGTGCCGAAAGATGTGGTGCTTTACATTATATCCAAAATATCGGCCAGTGGTGCGACGGGGTATTTCGTGGAGTATGCCGGTGAGGTGTTCGAGAACATGAGCATGGAGGGCCGCATGACCGTCTGCAACATGAGCATCGAAATGGGGGCCCGTGGCGGTATGATTGCGCCCGACGAAAAAACGTTTGACTACCTCAACGGGCGCGAAATGGCCCCCAAAGGAGAGGCCTGGGACAAAGCTCTGGCTTACTGGGAGACGCTTAAAACGGACGAAGGTGCCACTTTCGATCTGGAATACACCTACGACGCGGCCGACATTGAGCCCCAGATTACCTACGGCACCAACCCCGGTCTGGGGACTGGCATCAGCCGCCAGATCCCGACCGCCGATCAGGTGCTGGACGGAGCCGCTTCGTATGCCAAAGCCCTCAACTACATGGGCTTTTCCGAAAACGATTCCATCCTGGGCAAACCCATCGATTACGTATTCCTGGGTAGCTGCACCAACGGCCGGATTGAAGATTTCCGCGCCTTTGCCTCCATCGTAAAAGGTCGTAAGAAAGCTGATAACGTAACGGCCTGGCTGGTGCCGGGTTCGCATATTGTCGAAAGCCAGATTAAGGAAGAAGGTATTCTGGATATTCTGAATGAAGCCGGTTTTGAGCTGCGTCAACCGGGCTGCTCTGCCTGTCTGGCCATGAACGACGACAAGATTCCGGCTGGCAAATACGCTGTCAGTACCTCAAACCGCAACTTTGAAGGGCGCCAGGGTCCCGGTGCCCGTACGCTGCTGGCCAGCCCCCTGGTAGCCGCAGCCGCAGCCGTCACCGGTGTTGTCACCGACCCAAGAGAATTGTTATAATCTGTTTCAAGTTTCAGGTTCTAAGTTGGCAAACTGATACACTAACCTGGAACCTGAAACCTGGAACCTGAAATATATAAAAAATGGCTTACGATAAATTTACCATAGTAAGAAGTACGGCCGTGCCGATGCCGATTGAAAATGTTGATACGGATCAGATTATACCGGCACGATTCCTGAAAGCCACCGAGCGAAAAGGCTTTGGCGATAACCTGTTTCGCGACTGGCGTTATAATACCGACGGTACGCCGAAACAGGATTTTATACTGAACAATCCCATATACAGCGGTCAAATCCTGGTGGGTGGTAAAAACTTCGGGAGCGGGTCGAGCCGGGAACACGCAGCCTGGGCGATCTATGATTATGGTTTCCGCTGTGTAGTATCGAGTTTTTTTGCCGATATTTTCAAGAACAACGCCATCAACGTCGGTATTCTGCCGGTAACGGTTACGCCCGAGTTTCTGGACAAAATCTTTCGGGCCATAGAGGCTGACCCAAAGACGGAGCTGGAGGTAAATCTGCCGGAGCAGACGATTACCATCCTGGCTACCGGCGAACAGGAGTCTTTTGTCCTGAACGGCTACAAGAAACATAACCTGATGAATGGCTTTGATGATATTGACTTCCTCCAGGCCATGAAAGACGAAATCAGCGAATTCGAAGCGGCCAGACCTTACTAATGAAATGAGTGAATGAGTGATTGAGTGGATTCACCATTTAAAAATTATAGGTCTTTTATCCACTTTTTAGGCTGTGTGCCCCACTCATTCACTCAATCACTCATTCACTCAATTTCAAATGAGACGCTACATTGAAATTATGGACACCACACTCCGGGATGGTGAGCAAACCTCCGGGGTGTCCTTCTCTTCTGCCGAAAAGCTGACCATTGCGCAGTTGCTGCTCCGGGAGGTTCGGGTAGACCGGCTGGAGGTTGCCTCGGCGAGAGTATCGGACGGCGAGTTTCAGGCGGTGAAGAAAATCACCGAATGGGCCGAAGAGCACGGGTGTCTGGATAAAATTGAGGTGCTGACCTTTGTGGATGGCCATACTTCGGTCGACTGGATGCTGGCGGCCGGTGCCCGGGTGATGAACCTCCTCACCAAAGGCTCCCTGAACCACCTGACCCACCAGCTCAAGAAGACGCCCGAAGAGCACTTCGACGATATCGAACAGGTTATCGCCTTAGCGCGCTCGAAGGGGATTCAATGTAACGTTTACCTGGAAGACTGGAGCAACGGCATGCGTAACTCCCGCGACTACGTCTTCCAGTTTCTGGACTTCCTAACCCTGCAACCGATCGAGCGGGTCCTGCTTCCGGATACCCTCGGTATACTGACACCCCGCGAGACTTACGACTACATCAGCTCCATTGTTAAGCGTTACCCAAACACGCATTTTGATTTCCACGCCCATAATGATTACGATCTGAGCATTGCTAATGTTATGGAAGCTGTTCGGGCGGGGGCGCAGGGATTGCACCTCACGGTCAATGGTATGGGTGAGCGGGCCGGCAATGCGCCACTGGCATCGGCCATTGCCGCGCTGAACGACTTTATGCCGGATGTGCGGACATCGGTGGTGGAGAAGTCTCTGTATTCTGTCAGCAAGCTCGTCGAAACGTTCTCGGGCTTCCGGATTCCGGCGAACAAGCCAGTGGTGGGTGAAAACGTCTTTACCCAAACAGCGGGTATCCACGCCGATGGCGATAGCAAAAACAACCTATATTTCAATGACTTGATGCCGGAGCGTTTCGGACGGAAGCGCCGGTATGCTCTGGGTAAAACTTCGGGTAAGGCTAATATTGAGAAAAACCTTCAGGACCTGGGTATTAAGCTTTCCCCCGACGATCTCAAAAAAGTAACGCAGCGCATTATCGAACTGGGCGACCGGAAAGAAATGGTAACGCGGGAAGACTTGCCGTATATCATCTCTGATGTGCTGGACAGCAGTTCGTTTGAAGAAAATGTGGTGGTGCTGAACTACGTGCTGACCCATTCCAAAGGGCTGCGGCCGTCGGCTACGTTACAGGTGAAAATAGGGGAAGAGGTGTTCGAGGAAAACGCGCAGGGCGATGGTCAGTACGATGCCTTTATGAACGCCCTGAAGAGAATCTACGCCCGCAAACAGATCATGTTGCCTATGTTGACCGACTACGCCGTCCGGATTCCGCCAGGGGGAAAGACCGATGCCCTCTGCGAAACGATCATTACCTGGAACATTAATAACAAAGAAGTAAAAACGCGAGGTCTTGATTCTGACCAGACGGTTTCGGCCATTCAGGCAACACAGAAGATGCTGAACCTGATGGCCATCAGCTCGGAAACCAGCAAACCGGTTATGGTCGCAGCTGAGGTTAGTGTTTAAAAGACTACTACGAAGACCGGGCAGCCCGGTCTTTGTAGCACCGTTATTTCCTTCCCGACCGCTTTACCCGGTCAATTACCGCCAGCAATCCATTTGGCTTATCGTGCAGCAATGCCCAGAACATAATGCCGTTCAAGCCTTTCTGGATGGCATATTGCGTTTTTAGTTCCACTGAGCGCGGGTTGTCGTAGGACACATATCGTTTGCGGGACGGATGGTAGAAGTAAGGAGCTTTGGCAGTATCGTCCCAGAACGCCTTATAGCCAGTTTGAGGACCAAAATCGCGTTGCACATTTCGGTAGGCAGTACTACTTTTAAACTTACCCGGCTGGTAGCGGCCATTGTACCCGGCCGGTACATTCTCCCAAATCCGGGTGTAAAAGGCGGCCCCAATCACCAGTTTATTGGCCGGAATACCCAGCCGTAGCAGTGTCTGCACCGCGTTGTCGGTCGATTCATGCTGCAGGGGTGTTGAATACAGGCCGGTATGGTGCCCCGTGGTGGGTGAGTTGCCATGCACCAGGTCGTACGTCATCAGGTTAACCCGGTTTACCAAGGGCATAACCGCTTTCCAGTCTACGGCTTCATCGAGGTATTTCTGGAAAGCTCCAGCGGCAAAACTCAATTCCCGGTTTGGCCCCAGCTCCCGGCGCAGCTCCCGGATCAACTCTGTAAAATTGGGCTTGTCTTCGGGGCCGTACGGATGCCCCGGGTATCCTTTAACTACCGGATATTCCCAGTCCAGGTCGATGCCGTCAGCTTTGAAAGCGTCGAGCACTTCCCGGACGGAGCGCGCAAAGGCTTTGCGGTTGTCGGCAGAGGCAAATACTTTGGAGCAGGTGGCGCAGCCGCCCCAGCCACCCAGTGAAAGCATGACCTTCAACTTCGGATATTTCTTCTTTAGGGCAACCAGGTTTCTGACCGTTTGGGTCGGTTTGCCTTTGCCTATATAAAATCGATTACCGCTCAGGTGGCCAAAACTGTAAATAACGTGGGTCAGTTTACCGGCATCAATGGTGGCGACTTTCTCCGGCGAGCCGGCATAATAGCCGATCACGGTTATCGGTTCGGCCGGATGAGCCGGGTAGGGGAGAACCAGGCCAATAAGAACAGCAATAGTTACAAGAGCGCTGTGGTACCTCATAGCGTTGCGGTAGTTGAGTAAAACGGCAGTCTGTTCGTCTATACTCAACTACGATACGCTGGCCAGCATCAAAAAAACTTATCGAAAAAGGGGAGAGGGACGAGGCTTTCCATTACTTTTTAATCGCTACCGCCGACCGTTTTACCCGGTCTATCGTGTCCAGCAGCCCGCCCGGCTTGTCGAGCGACAGTTCCCAGAACATAATTCCTTTCAGGCCTTTCTCCATGGCATACTTCGTTTTTAGCTCAATGGACCGTGGGTCGTCGAAGGTGACGTAAAGCTGCTTTTCGGCATTGTAGAGGTAAGGTGCCTGCGCCGTATCGTCCCAATAAGCCTTAAAGCCATTTTCCGCGTTATATTCTTTCTCCAGATTACGGTAATTGACACTGCCTTTAAATTTGCCGCTCTGATACCGGCCATTGTTTTCAGCCGCTACCCCCTCCCAGGTACGGGTATAAAAGGCGGCCCCAATTACCAGTTTATTGGCCGGAACGCCCATCTTCAGCAGCGACTGTACGGCGTTATCAGTCGATTCGTGCTGCTGCGGGGTCGAGTACAAGGGGGTATGATGACCGGTTACCGTGGCGTATCCATTGACGAGGTCATAGGTCATCAGATTCACGTAGTCGACCAGGGGGATCACGGCTTTCCAGTCGACGGCCTCGTCCAGAAACTTCTGGAAGCCACCGGCCGCGAAGGTTACTTCTCGGTTCCGGCCTAATTGCCGGCGCAGTTCCCGCACCAGTTCGGTAAAATTGGGTTTATCTTCCGGCGCGTACCGATGTCCCGGATGTCCTTCAATCGCCGGATATTCCCAATCCAGATCAAGGCCGTCGGCTTTAAAGTAATCCAGCGTTTCGCGAACCGAGCGGGCGAAGGCTTTGCGGTTGTCGGCCGACGCAAAGACTTCGGAGCAGGGCGCACAACCGCCCCAGCCGCCCAGCGACAGCAAGACCTTGAGCCGGGGGTTCTGTTGTTTCAGCGCAACCAGCTTTTGGATGGTGGTAGTGTCTTTGGCTTTGTCGATGGAAAACCGGTTGCCTTTCAGATGGCCGAAGCTGAAAATAATGTGCGTCAGTTTACGGGCGTCAATGTCCGCCACTTTTTCGGGTCCGGCCGAGTAATAGGCAATTACGGCGAGTGGTTCAGCTGAAAAGGCAGAAGAAACTTGCACGAAACAAAAAAGAAGCGCCACAAACAGTTTGATGCAACGCGTCTTCGATTGAATAAAACCGGCTGGACAGTAGAAAATGTGGGGTAGGACTGGCATAAGAGCATATGGGTCGTGAACGGGAGCAAGTTCGGATTTTGGGACCAAACGCACAACTTAACCCTATACCAAATACCTGTTACGAAATGTCAACACACCAACACTTCATCAATTAGGCTTTCACCATTGGGCTACCCTGCTCTAGACCTTCATTGATCTCCCGTGCCTTCGCCAGTCGCCACCAGGGCAGGTACGGATAGGCATGGTGTTCGTGGTGATAGCCGAAGAAGTAGCAGGTCAGGAACGCAACCGTATGGTTCAGCGGCTGACTGCGAGCGTTGTGGGGTGGGTTATGGTGCTCGCCCCGGTGCGGCAGGTAGGTGCCGAAGTAAAACAACTGAAACGTGCTGAGTACCGCCGGGATCATCCAGAACACAATCAGGTTCTCCATCGGAAACCACAGCTTCAGGATGTTGTAGGTAACGGCCATCAGCACAATCTGGCCAATTGAAATGTACTCTTTCAGGAAGCTGTAGTACCAGGCGAAAAAGTTGGGGTTGCCGTCGTGATAATCGGGGTCGTCGCCGGTAGCTGAGTGCTTATGGTGCAGGTGGTGCTTGCGCGACAGCTTATTGTAATTGTTAAAGGCAAAGAGCGTAGCCGACAGGAAGCCGATCCAGTAATTCAGTCGCTTATGGTTAGGTGCCACTACACCATGGATAGCGTCGTGGGCGGTGATAAATACGCCGGTATACAAGTGCATCTGGACCAGCACAAACAGATAAACCAGCGGGTCAGCAAAGTTAACCGGGTAGTGAAGCAAAAAAGCCAGCATCGCAAACCAGCTTACCAGTACGGTGGCGGCAATCCAGAGACCCTTCCGGCCGATGGGGGTAGGCTTTATGGTGGTGGATGAAGACATATCAGGTTACGTATTTCGTTATCAGACAAACGGCATGTGCCGAAAAAATGTTCGCTATCTTTGGCGCGGATTCAGTTGATTCACCTGATTCTTTGTTTTAACAAGTATGTCTTTTATGATCAGAGGGTTTTCCTCTTCGCTTCTTTCTCTCTTGCTGATGGCCGGTAGTGTAACCGCCCAGCCCCAGAATACAATCCCGAATGTCCGCTTTCCGAATCGTCCCAAACTGGTTATTGGCATTGTGGTAGACCAGATGCGGTATGATTACCTGTATCGGTATTACGACAAATTTATAACCGGCGGTTTCCGTCGGATGATGGACGACGGTTTTAATTGCCGGAACAACCACTATAACTACGCGGCAACGTATACAGGTCCGGGCCATACGCATATTTACTCGGGTTCCGTGCCGGCACTCAGCGGCATCGTAGGCAATGAGTTTTACGACCGGAATATTGGCCGGCTGGTATACTGTGCCGAGGATACCACCGTGGCCACGGTCGGTAATACCGGTTCGGCGGGTAAGATGTCGCCCCGAAACATGCTGGTCACCACCGTAACGGATCAGTTGAAGCTGGCTACCGAAGGACGCGCCAAGGTAATCGGTGTGGCTTTGAAAGACCGGGGGGCTATCCTGCCGGTTGGTCATGCCGCTAATGCCGCCTATTGGTTCGATTCAAAAGACGGCAACTGGATTTCCAGTACCTTTTACCTGAAAGAACTGCCCCGGTGGGTGCAGGACTTCAACAGCCGCAAGTTACCGGATCAGTTTATGGCCCAGAAGTGGGAACTGTCGCGTCCATTAAGCCAGTATACTGTCAGCACTACGGATGATCAGCCCTACGAAGCGTCTCTCCCCGGTGAACCCAAAGCGGTATTTCCCCATGAGTTTATTTCCACCGCAGGCGGTCTTAAATATGAAGTGCTGCGGGCTACTCCCTTCGGCGACCAGCTGACCAAAGAATTTGCGCTGGCTGCCATTAAAGGTGAACAACTCGGAGCCGACAATGTGACCGATTTCCTGGCCGTCAGCTTTTCGTCGCCCGACTACGTTGGCCACGCGTTTGGTACGCACGCGGTCGAGACGGAAGACAACTATCTGCGGCTCGACCGGCAACTGGCCGATCTGTTTGCGCAACTGGATGCGACCGTCGGCAAGGGTAACTACCTGGCGTTTCTGTCGGCCGACCACGGCGTCGCTGATATTCCCGGTTTTTCCCATACCTACCGGATTCCGGCCGGCGTAAAGCCATATGGCGCATTAGGAGAGGTAGTAAAAGCTATGCTGGAAAAAGCGTACGGACCGGGACAGTGGATGCTGTCATTTTTTAACCAGCAGGTGTACCTGAATCACGCCTTGCTGGCTGAGAAGAAGCTGGCTGTAGCAGACGTGTACGAAACGCTAAGACGAACACTGCTGACCCAGCCGGGCGTTGTCAACGTCATCAACTTTCACCAGTTGAATACTCAGTCTATTCCCGAAGGTCAACTCACTATGCTGCGGAATGTATATCACCCGAACCGGAGTGGCGACTTTTACGTCCTGCTTCAGTCTGGCTGGATTGAAGGTCGGAGCAAAGGCACTACCCACGGCTCCACGTATGCCTACGACACCCATGTGCCGCTGCTCTTCTACGGCTGGGGTATCAAACCCGGTCAGACCGTCCGCCGGAATCATATCTCCGACATTGCGCCTACCGTGGCTGCCCTGCTCGGTATCCTGGAACCCAGTGGGACGGTGGGGAATCCGATTGAAGAAGTAGTTAAATAGTTTTGTTGTTTCAGGTTTCCTGTTTCAAGTTAACAGCCATACCTAGACTTGAAACAGGAAACCTAGAACAGTCTTAAATCACAAACTCAACTTCTTTGAAGCCAAAGTAGCGTAACTGGCTGTTGGTTTGAATGGCTAACCGGCCGGTGGCGTCTATGCCAACAATACAGCCGCGGAAGTGTTCGTTATCCGCAATGAAGCTATGTTCTTCCTGGTACCGGAATAACCGTTGCAGGTAGGAAGCTCTGAGCAGGTTACGCTGGCCGGTACGCAGTTGCAGGTACCGTTGCTCCAGGCTTTCTAAAATGATAGTCAATAGCGCCGGCCGGTTGTATTCTTCCTCCACCGGAAAGCGCTGAAGCAGAGAGGTAGCCGTTGGGAAACTGAATTGGGTCTGGTTAATGTTAACACCTATGCCAATCACCGACCAGGCAATCAGATACCCCTGCAAGGTATTTTCAATCAGGATACCCCCAAGTTTTTGGTTTTCCAGATAAAGATCGTTGGGCCACTTGATGCGTAATAATTCGCCCGTTAAGGGTTCCAGGGCGTCGGCAATACCCAGCGAAACTGCCATATTGAGCCAGAACTGTTCGGTGGCATTTAAAAAGGAGGGCCTTAAAATCAGCGAGAATGTCAGATTATGGCCTGCCTGAGCTTCCCATTGATTACCACGCTGGCCCCGGCCGGCTGTTTGGTCGTCAGTCAGGATTACCAGCCCTTCATCGGGTTCAGATTGGGCAATGTGATCGGCGGCTACGTCATTGGTAGACTGACACGTTGGCAGATATTCAAATTTTTGGCCAACAAATAGCGTTTTGGGATAAATTTTGTACAAATAATTGTTAATTTACATAGAACGAGGTAGGTTATGGGGCGTCGGAATTCCGGTTCCGGTTTGGCAACGCTCCCGCTTTCGCTACCGATTTGCAATTTTAACACGTTAGCATGAGAATAAACAACGCCGTGGAAACGGCTCGCCAAGAAATAACCGCAGAGGAACTGCGCAATCTGGTTGTCAGGGGAATGCTGGAAAAGAAAGCGCAGGATGTGGTAGTGATGGACCTCCGCGGAGTCAAAAACGCCATTACTGACTTTTTCGTCATCTGCTCCGGTAATTCCGATACCCAAATAGACGCCATTGCTTCCTCGGTGGAGGAAGAAGTATACAAGGCTATTCACCTCAACCCCTGGCATAGAGAGGGCAAACTCAACCGCGAATGGATTCTGCTTGACTACGTAGACGTTGTGGCGCACGTTTTCAAGAAAGACCGCCGGGCTTTCTATGACCTTGAGCAGTTGTGGGGTGACGCCGAGATTCAGCATATTGATGAGGAGCCAATAGCCTCATCAGCCCTTTAAGGCCCGGCGGTTGCCGGCCTGCGTGGTAAACAGCCGCTTAAACCGGTTGTTTACCACCTGTCAAAACCATTTCCGGTGTGAAACATTAGCGTTTGAAATGGTGTTTTCCAGTGAAACCCCTTTGTACAACCTGCAGAAATGTCAGAGAATAATAATAGAAATCCGTTAACACCCCGTGGTGGTCCACGAAAACCTAATTTTCAGGGGTGGATTGTTGCTTTACTGATTGCTGCCATTCTGGGCATTACTTTCTTTAACAAGAGCAGTGCTGTCCGTGAAACCTCCCAAAAGCGCTTTGAGCGCATGGTGAAAGACCGAGAGGTAGCCGAAGTCGTAATTGTCAACGACAAAATTGTAGAAGTATCGCTGACCCAGCAGGCACTGCAAAGCAGCAAATACCGTGGCTTGTTTTCCGATAAGCCTTATTTCAACCAGGATACCGGCCCGCATTTTATGTTTCAGGTGGCCTCAGCCGAGACCTTCCTGAAAGACCTCGGGCGTATGCAGGAAGGACTGGCGGACAACGAAAAAATAGAATACCGCATTGAACAGCGAAACGACTGGGGTAACTTCATTGGAACCTGGGGGATCTTTATCGTCATGATTCTGGCGATGTATTTTCTGCTGGGCCGGATGTCGGGTGCCGGCGGTCCCGGTGGGCAGATCTTCAACATTGGTAAATCGAAAGCCGCCCTGTTTGATGCCGAAAACCGCGTGAAAATCACTTTCAGCGAAGTAGCCGGTCTGGAAGAAGCGAAGGAGGAAATTAAGGAAATTGTTGATTACCTGAAGAGTCCCACCAAGTTCACCAAGCTGGGGGCCAAGATTCCGAAAGGGGCGTTGCTGGTAGGCCCTCCGGGTACGGGTAAGACCCTGCTGGCCAAAGCCGTTGCCGGTGAGGCCGGTGTGCCGTTCTTCTCATTGTCGGGTTCCGACTTTGTTGAGATGTTCGTCGGGGTGGGTGCCGCACGGGTACGTGACCTGTTCAAGCAGGCAAAAGAAAAAGCCCCTTGTATCATCTTTATTGATGAGATAGACGCGGTAGGTCGTTCACGGGGCCGTGGCTCGATGCCGGGTGCCAACGACGAACGCGAAAACACGCTGAACTCCTTGCTGGTGGAAATGGACGGTTTTGCAACCGACTCCGGTATCATCATTCTGGCGGCTACCAACCGGCCGGATGTATTGGACCCAGCTTTGCTTCGTCCCGGTCGTTTTGACCGTCAGATTAGCATTGATAAGCCGGATATCGTCGGTCGTGAGGCTATTTTCAAGGTTCACCTGAAGCCGCTGAAATTATCAATTGACGTTGATCCGAAAGATCTGGCGGCTCAGACACCGGGTTTTGCCGGAGCCGAGATTGCCAACGTATGTAACGAAGCGGCTCTGATTGCCGCCCGTCGGAATAAGGAATCCATCGATATGCAGGATTTCCAGGATGCGATGGACCGTGTTATTGGTGGTCTGGAGAAGAAGAATAAACTGATCTCTCCGGAGGAAAAAGAAATTGTGGCGTATCACGAAGCCGGCCACGCTGTAGCCGGCTGGTATCTGGAGCATGCCGACCCCCTCGTGAAGGTGACGATTGTACCGCGTGGGGTAGCCGCTTTAGGCTATGCGCAGTATCTGCCCCGCGAGCAGTATCTGTACCGTATGGAGCAGCTACTGGACGAAATGTGTATGGCACTGGGTGGTCGTGCGGCTGAAGACATCGTATTTGGTAAAGTGTCGACAGGTGCCTTAAGTGACCTGGAGCGTATTACCAAGCTGGCCTATAGTATGGTGACGATGTACGGTATGAATGATAAGATCGGGAATATATCTTTCTACGACTCCAAGCAATCGGAGTACTCATTTAACAAGCCATATTCGGAAGAGACGGCTAAATTTATTGATGAAGAAGTGAGGAAGATTGTCGATGAAGCCTATCGACGCACGGTAGGCTTGCTATCAGGT
Organism: Nibrella saemangeumensis; assembly: GCF_039541915.1. Lineage (NCBI taxonomy): Bacteria > Pseudomonadati > Bacteroidota > Cytophagia > Cytophagales > Spirosomataceae > Nibrella > Nibrella saemangeumensis. Next base: position 251,922 of record NZ_BAABHD010000029.1, on the reverse strand, counting down.
AAGCGTGAGCAACTGGAAACAATTGCCCAGGAACTGCTGAAGAAAGAAATCCTGTACCAGAATGATCTGGAGCGTCTGATTGGGAAGCGTCCGTTTGAGCGCGATACAGCCTACCAGGCGTATAAGAAGCGGGGCGAGGAGGTTAAAGAAGGTATTGGCACGGAGAGCAAACCTTCGGAGATTGAACCCCTGCCGCATCTGACCAGCGAATAACAAAAAAGCCCCCCGAAATCTCGGGGGGCTTTTTTGTTATTGCCCACTGGTTTATTTCCAGACATCACCGTGGGTGAGCTCATTAGTGATAAAGTTAGCCAGATTCACCGCCTGTTGTTGTCTTACCTTCTCATTGCCGGGAGTCTGCACCTTAATACTGATGATGTGGTTCAGATACAATACCCGCAGTATTTGGGTACCCGGTTCCCAGACGGCTTTATCCCCTACACCCATAATACCTACAAAATTTGCGGTGGTCTTTGGGGGCAGGACAAATTGCGTAGCGGCTGGTGATGCGGTAGGGCTTTGTTCCGTCGTTGTGGTATCGTTAGGGAGCGTTGACTCCTCCGTCATACCAGCCTCTACCTGCATGGTCGAAGGTCGCTCAGCAGCCCGTCCTTCTGTAACCGGTCCAAACATAGATGGCTTCTGATTGGCCCGGCCCGATTGGCCCAGTACCTGCGGATCACCCGGCTGGAACAGCTTATTGAATATATACTCAGCATGGTACATCGATTCGTAGGGGTTTGAGCCGCCAAAGGCTATGCCTACTTTATTGTTCTCCCAGTGGAACTCGCAGCCATTCGGAACATCAATCGTTGTAAACTGAGTAGTGAGGGGTATCTTGAACATGTTCTTCATGAACTGGTCAGACAGGTAATTACAGGGCTTATCGTACTGGTGGTCAGGGCTTATCAGATAAATACCAGACACGTCCTTAGCGACAAGATCGCCTGCTGTACCGGCTGCGTCATTGGCATCGTCGGTATAGTGGCCATATTCTCCGCAGGACATCAATGCCCCCGATAGCATAAGGAGAAGCAAGGAATTCTTCATACAATATAGATTGAGGTGTTAATTATTAAGCTAATACCAATTTGTCCCCTGTCTTGTTTACAATCTCTCCGTTTACTGAACCGCCGGGCTTGTGTCGTTTCGTCTGGCGCAAAAGCTGATGGGAATCTGTACCTTTGTGGCGAAATTGATTGTAGATGTCCGTAATTGAACAGATTTCCCTGCCGGAGGGACAGAAAGTTTATTTCGCTTCCGACTTCCATCTAGGCACTCCTTCTCTCCCGCAAAGCCGCGACCGTGAGCGCGTAATCGTCAACTGGCTGGATACCATTGAGACCGACGCCGAAGTTATTTTCCTGGTCGGTGACGTGTTTGACTTCTGGTTTGAGTATAAACGCAGCATTCCCAAAGGCTTTATCCGGTTTCAGGGCAAACTGGCCGAGCTGACCGACGCCGGCAAGCAAATTATCCTCTTTACGGGTAACCACGATATGTGGATGCACGATTACTTCACGCAGGAAATGGGCATACCCGTATACCGCCGGCCCCGCGTATATGAGATTGCCGGTAAACGCCTGTACATCGGGCACGGCGACGGGCTGGGTCCGGGCGATTTTGTGTACAAACGGCTGAAGCAGGTATTTGAAAATGGTCTGGCCCGGCGGCTATTCCGGTGGCTGCACCCCGACGTGGGTATCGGCCTGGCCCATAGCTGGTCGCGCCGGAGCCGTATTAGTAACCAGAAAAAAGAGGAGGATCGGTTTATGGGCGAAGATCGTGAATGGCTGTTTTTGTACTGCCGGGAAGTAGAGCAGCGCCAGCACCACGATTATTACATCTTTGGTCACCGTCACCTGCCCCTGGACATGACCGTTTCGGAAAACAGCCGGTATATCAACCTGGGTGAGTGGGTATCGGCCCGGACGTATGCGGTCTTTGACGGTAATAACCTGCAACTGAAAACGTGGGAGTAGCTATCAAAAAACGGGTACTGTGTTTTGCGGAGCCGGAATTTAACCACAGGCCCGGATTCATTGCTGGCTGTCAGTAGCACAGTACGAAGTTTACAAAAGCTGGTCAGTACCTGTCCATCCTTTGGTAATATCTCCTGAACTTTCTTGATTCTTCCTGGAAAATCTTGACAGTATAACCTGCATTTATACTTTTGTTTAAAATTAGTCTAAATAAACTATGCAAACAAGAGTTATATACTTTGTTCAGATGTTGCTTAGCTGCTGGTTGGTTGGATTTGTTCAGCCAGCATCTGCCCAGCCGACCGGTAGCCTCAGCGGCCGGGTAGTTACCAGCAACGGGTTGCCGCTTCCACAGACAAGTGTCCGCATTATGTCATCCAGGCTCGGGACGCAAACCGATGAACAGGGGCGATTTTTACTGGATAGGATACAGGCTGGTCAGTACACATTGGTGATGACCCATATCGGGTTTGACCGGTACCAGCAGGTTATCACTGTTACCGCCGGTGAGACGACGCAGTTGAGTGACCTTGTTCTGGCAGAAGCCGCACAGCAATTGCAGGAAGTAACAGTCGACGGGCGAAATCCGTATAAAGCCGATGTGCCATCGTATAGTCTGCGGGTGAAAACACCTTTGCTCGAACTGCCCCAGAACGTACAGGTGGTGAGCCGTCAGATACTGGCTGATCAGCAGATCTTTGATATGCTCGAAGGGGTTTCGCGAAACGTCAGTGGCGTTACCAAACAGGAGCACTGGGACAATTATGCCCGGCTGAACATGCGGGGTTCGCGCATTGCGCCGTTCCGTAACGGCATGAACGTACAGTCGACCTGGGGACCGCTGGCCGAAGATATGTCGATGGTCGACCGGGTGGAGTTTGTAAAAGGCCCGGCCGGGTTTATGATGGCCAATGGCGAACCCAGCGGATTTTATAATATCGTTACCAAAAAGCCGACGGGCAACAGCCGGGGAGAGGCCACCATGACTATGGGCAGTTTTGATACCTACCGGGCTACCATTGACTTGGACGGTAAGCTGCGTCAGGATGGTAAGTTGCTGTACCGGTTCAACCTGATGGGCCAGACCCGGGGCTCCCACCGCGACGTTGAGTTCAACAACCGCTATACCATTGCTCCGGTCCTGACCTATAAGATCAGCGAACAGACATCGATTACAGCCGAGTATACGTACCAGTTCTCGCGAATGTCGGCCATTGGGTCGGCGTATGTGTTCGGCAAAAACGGGTTTGGCGGTTTGCCAGTCAACGCTACCACCGCTTCAGCTAATCTGGACCCCTCAAAGATCAACGACCATAGTGCCTTTCTGATCCTGAATCATCAATTGAGTCCAAACTGGAAGCTGACCGGCCAGCTTGCTTACTTCAACTACAAGCAGGTGGGCAGTTCGCTCTGGGCCGACTCGACCAACGCCAGGGGTGATATTTTCCGCCGGGTCAGCATCTGGGATGCCTTCAACGAAGGCCGGTTTGGTCAGCTTTTTGTCAACGGTGACGTCACCACCGGACCCGTTACCCACCGCATTCTGGCTGGTCTCGACCTCGGCACCAAGCAGTACATTGCCGACTGGAACCAGTCTTTCCCGCTCTACGACAGTACGTTCGTGTTTAACAGCCTTCAGCCCAATTACTACCTGCCGACCCGGCTGCTTCCCCGGTTTGACCGTTCCGCCAGTCTGCGGTACCGCGCTGGTATCAATGTGCTGAGTCAGTCGTATTCGGGGCTGTACGTACAGGACGAGCTCCGTTTCTGGCAGGATCGGGTACGGCTTACGCTGGCAGGCCGGATGACTTCAGCCAGAGATAGCCAGTACGGGGCCGGCACCAACGAAACAGTTTTTACGCCACGAGTGGGCATTAGTGGGTCGGTCAATAAGCAAACGTCCGTGTACGCCCTCTACGATCAGTCGTTTGTGCCGCAGGCCGGCGTCGATGCCCAGGGCAATGCCTTCCAGCCGATTCGGGGAAACAACCTGGAAGCCGGGGTGAAGAAAGACTGGTCCGACGGTCGCTGGAGTTCGACCGTTTCGGTGTACCGCATTACCAAGAACAATGTGCTGACCACCGACCCGACCAATCCTAATTTTTCCGTGCAGCTCGGGCAAACCCAAACCAGTGGGGTAGAGGTTGACCTGCGGGGCGAACTCCTGCGGGGGCTGAACCTGATTGCCAACTACGCGCTCACCGACTCTAAAATCACCAAAGATACCCGCTCCGAAAATGTTGGTAACTACGTGCCGGGCTTTGCCCGCCATGTCACCAACGCCTGGTTGTCGTACCGCCTGCCCGAAGGAGCCCTGCAGGGCCTGGGCGTGTCACTTGGCTACCAGTGGCAACTGGAGCGGTTCGGCTGGTTTGTCGACCCGGTATCGAACCAGTCCAACCTGCCGAATTACCTCCGGGCCGACGGAGCCGTGTCGTGGCAGAACAACCGGGTGAGCCTGGCGCTGAACGTCAATAATATGCTGAATGCTTACCTATTCTCGGGCGCTCCGTACCCATACGCCGGCTATTACTACTGGCAAACAGAAGCCCCCCGTAATTTCCGGCTAAGCCTGGGCTACCGCTTTTAACCTATGCATGTGAAAAACGTCATTGTCTCACGAATTATCAGACCTGTACACCTCTGGCTCGGCCTTGCTTCCGGGCTGGTGGTGTTCGTCATCAGCATTACCGGCTGCCTCTACGCCTTTCAGGAAGAAATCCAGAATCTGACGCAGCCGTACCGGTTTGTGGAGCCTCAGCAGCGGGCGTTTATGCCGCCATCGGCGCTGAAAGCCATTGCGGAGCAGCAACTGCCCGATAAGCACCTTCACGCGGTGATGTATGGCAAAAAAGACCAGGCCGCCCAGGTGATTTTCTACCAGTTTGAGCCGACGTATTACTACATTGTATACCTGAACCCCTACACGGGGGCAGTGCAAGGGGTAAAGGATGTGGAGGCTGATTTCTTCCGGATTGTGCTGATGGGCCATTTCTACCTGTGGTTGCCGCCCGCCATCGGACAGCCGGTGGTGGCATCGGCCACGCTCATCTTTCTGGTGATGCTTATCACGGGTCTGGTGTTGTGGTGGCCCAAGAACCGGCACACGGCCCGGCAGCGGTTCACCCTGAAATGGAACGCAAGCTGGCGACGGACCAACTACGATTTGCACAATGTGCTGGGGTTTTATGCTACCTGGGTCGTTATCGTGCTGGCGCTGACGGGGCTGGTGTGGGGCTTTCAGTGGTTTGCCGGCATGGTCCATCAGGTGGCCGGGGGCGACAAATCCCTGCTGTATCACGAGCCGGTGTCGGCTCGTGGCCCGGTCGCGCTTTCTGCATCAGAACCGGCCATCGACCGGGTGTGGCAGCGGATGGTCCGGGAATATCCGCAGGCTGCAACCATCGAAGTACATACTCCCGAAACCGATACCTCGGCCATAGCCGCCAACGCTAACCCGGAGGCCGGTACGTACTGGCAGACCGACTACCGCTACTTTGATCAGCATACCCTACGCGAGCTGCCGGTGGCCCACATCTATGGCCGCTTTACCGAAGCCGGCCGGGCCGATAAACTGATCCGGATGAATTATGACATTCATACGGGGGCGATTCTGGGACTGCCGGGCAAGCTACTGGCTTTCTTTGCGTCTCTGATTGCGGCTAGTCTGCCCATCACCGGTTTTCTGATCTGGTGGGGACGACGCAAAAAGAGCAGTGTAAGCCGGCGGTCGGCTCCGGCGCGCAAAAAAACAGGAAAAGCCAATTTGCAGACAGCGCGGTAAGAGGTTTGGGGATGTGTTGCAATCGGCCCGGCATTGGAAAGAACCGTGCCGGGCTACGACAGTAAGAGGCAAATGGTTAATTCTTCAGCATGTCTTCCCGCGTCATATTCTCCCTCGGGGCCTGGTTCAGCTCTTTCCGCCAGTCTTTCTTGCTGAGGTCGCCGTTCTTAACGGATTTTATGAAGTTAGCCCAGGCAAACGGGTTCAGGAAAGGTAGAGTTGTGGCCTGCCCCCGGTTTGTAATGGCTTCGCGGCCAAAGTACTGCTGATTCATAAAATACTGGTGGTTGGCCACGGCCCCCATCGGGGTAACCGCTGCCAGCCGCATCAGGTATTCCGGATCGGTATTTTTGGCCAGAGCTTCCCGTTGCTTCTCGTCCGGCAGCTTCATGTTTACAAAGGCCTGTTTGAACAATTCTTCGGTGGCGTAGGGGTAAACCTTTACTTCTGCCAGCGTTTTTACATCTTCCTGCAACGCAACAATGGCCGAGTACGTCACATCCGTCAACCGGCGGGGAATTATATGATACTGCGGTTTGAAGCCAAGGTAAGTAAATACGACACTATCACCGGGAAAAACGGGCAGGACAAAATAACCGTTTGACGCTGACAGGACACCCCGACCTGCTTTGTGGATAGAAATGGCGGCACCGGGCAGGGGCTCGTTGGTTTTGCCGTCGGTAATAAAGCCTGTAAACGTAATCTGGCGCTCCTGTCCCTGCGCCAAAGCGGCAGAGAACAGGCCCGTCAGGCAAAACAGGCATCCGATCAATATCCCTTTTATAAGCAAGTGTCTCATCTCATCAAAACGCCGGGCGATTGGCTCCTATTTTAATTAAGTAAATATTTTAAGAAATGTTACGATAAACGGTGCCGCCAGCAGCAAACCATCAAACCGGTCAAGAAAACCGCCATGCCCCGGAATACTGCTCCCGGAGTCTTTAATGGCGATACTACGCTTAAACAACGACTCCACCAGGTCACCGTAGGTACCCGTAACCACAATAATAGCCCCGATACTATACCACTGCCAGGCTGTTAACTCCGGGGAGAAAATGCCCAGCAACAGCGCGATAATGCCGGCCGCAATGGCTCCGCCGACGCTCCCTTCCCAGGATTTTTTCGGGGACACCCGCTCAAATAACTTCCGGCGGCCGAACTTCGTTCCCGCAAAGTAAGCCCCGATGTCGCTGGCCCACAGCAGCAACAGACAGCCAAACACGATCCAGGGATGATACTGCCCGCCCCGTAACGCGATTACATTCATTAAGGCAAAAGGAACGGCCACGTAGATTATACCCAGAAAGGTAAAGCCGATATTAGTGAAGGGTTTGGCGTCTTTCTTTTTGTAAAGCTTGATCAGAAAGATCATATTGGCCGCCGGGCAGATGAGGTAGTAGGCCTGTTCGTTGATAAAGCCTTTCTCAACCAGAAACGTCAGGGCAACGATCAGGCTGCCGACCAGGGTGCCGTAGTAGGTAAGGGGCTGATTGCCGTCGAGGCCGAGCAGCCGGTAAAATTCAATCTGGGTTAGGGCGCTGATCACTAGAAACAGCAGCGCACAGGTCCAGTCACTATACCAGATGGCTAACAGTATTACTAAAACCCCCACCACGCCCGCAATAACCCGCTGCTGGAGGTTCGACATTTCAGCCAAACGTTGTTTCATGCTCTAATATGATTTTGGCAATTAACAGAGCAGGGTTCGTCTATTCTCTTGCCGGTCAGGTGATTAAGCCTGAGTTTAGGGTTTATCGCTGTCTGAATACTGAAAAAGTTCGCAGCAGGTTCGTGTTTTGTTTGTCCCCTGTGCTCAAAGATACAAAACCAAGGATAACAAAAAATCCCTCAGCCCAGTAAGCTGAGGGATTCCATACCCACCGTAACTTGTAATCTGAAATGCTTTCGACTCTCTCCCGTCCTGAGCGATGTCTACAGTACTATAACCCCCAGGATGGAAAGAGTGTTGACGGAACTGAGCGAGCGGGACAGGGTACAATGCTAGTCAAATGCGTTGTTGCCAAATATGTCTGTCAGCTTCAGTTTAACCGCTTCGTAGGTCTCCTGCGTCAGAATCGGACCCGGAATGCCGACTACGTGGATAGCCGCCTGCCCGTCGACATCTTCCACGGTGACGATATGAGCCGCCTGAATCAGCAGCTCGGCGGTGGAGTCGGGGCGGTGGAGCTTCAGAAATTGTTTCATAGGGTAGCTCGTCTGGTCTGCCTTGAATTTACCTGTTATTCATGGTCAATGTGAAGCCCGGAAACAGACTTTCTGCCGCATGTACTACTTGCTCCAGGTGGTCACGCCTACTCTTCAGCCTCTACTTCGAGCAGGCCCATGTCTAAGATCACTTTGGCGATAATGGCCTGTTTTATGGGTACATACACCTCGCAATTGCCAAACGGAGGATAACTGCTGCTTTGTTTGTTAAGCACCACGGCATCAATTTCGTTCTCGGCCAGAATGGCCTTGGCCAGCTCGGCCCGGTATGGCATCGGGGTGGTGAGTACCTTCTCCCAGTTTTCAAACATACGGTTGTGCATTGGAGGGCCGTTGGTTGACCCTTCGGAAATATACCAATATTATGGCAGAAAATACCAGCGACACCAGTGCGCCCAGCAGCGGTACCGTCTTGGTGTTCTCAATATCGATGGAGGTCAGTTTCTGGTGATACATAAAAACCATCAGTACCGTGAAGCCATTGTTGATGAAGTGTGCCAGAATGGGTACCCACAGGTTCCCGGACCAGGCATATAGATAGCCGAACATGGCCCCCAGCAGTACCCTGGGGATAAACCCGTAGAACTGCACATGAATGGCACTGAAGATAAAGGCAGCCAGCCAGATGCCGGCGTGTACGTTGCGGGTCCAGGCCACAAACTTCCGCTGCAGTATACCCCGGAAAAGCAACTCTTCGCCGATGGCCGGCAGCACGGCTATAACCAGCATGGCTACTGTCAACTGACCAGTGGTTCGGAACGACGTCAGGTATTTGGTCAGGTTAGCCAGTTCATCTTCTTTCCGGCGCATCCACTGTTCTACCGGTGCCAGCGTCTCCGGCAGTTTCAGTTGCTGGTTCCATTCAATGATCAGGCCGTTGAAGGGCATAAACGCAATGACCAGCAGCACCACCAGCCCCAGCGCCGATACGGTAACGAGCGGGCGGGTATTAAAATCGGACCAGCGCCGGCGGTCGATCAGGTACCAGTAGGCCAGGCAGGGCAGCAGAAACGTACAGGCATGGCTGATGCCCTGCACCGTCATGAGAATATACCAGCCGTTGGGGTATGCCGCCGGATTCTGGAGCAGGGCCGCCAGGTTGGTCAGCGACGTATCTCCGCCGGTGGACGATAGCGCGACTACGACCAGGGCCGCAATGAGACTGCCCAGCGACATACCCAGAATAACAAAACCCGTCAGCAGCAACAGCGTGCGCAGGGGATGAGGTTCCGGCGTAGTGCGTAAATCAGTAGGAACAGGTTGCATAATTCTCGTAAATTTACAGGTTAAATGCGAGCTTTTGCGCATCTGATCCGTTTGTTTCTTTTTATAATGATAAAACTTACGGCTTCCGGTTGTTGTTAGCTCATTACCGGGCATTCAAGATAATATGGTAAAGATTGGACCTATAGAATTGGGCGAGTTTCCGCTGCTGCTGGCACCAATGGAGGACGTCAGCGATCCGCCGTTTCGGGCGGTGTGCAAAGCCAACGGAGCCGACCTGATGTACACCGAGTTTATTTCGTCGGAAGGGCTTATACGCGACGCAGCCAAAAGCGTACAGAAACTGGACATTTTCGAGTACGAGCGGCCCATCGGCATTCAGCTCTTCGGGAGCGATATAGAAACCATGGGCTCCTGCACCGAAATCGCCAGCCGGGTCAGTCCGGACCTGATTGACATTAACTACGGCTGTCCGGTCAAAAACGTGGCCTGCCGGGGAGCCGGAGCGGCCTTATTGCAGGATATTCCGAAAATGGTGCGGATGACCGAGGCTGTTGTTAAAGCCACTCACCTGCCCGTAACGGTAAAAACCAGGCTTGGCTGGGACGATAGCACCAAAAACATTGAAGACGTAGCCGAGCGGCTCCAGGACATTGGTATCCAGGCGCTGACCATTCACGGCCGGACCCGTGTGCAGATGTACAAGGGCGAAGCTGACTGGACACTCATTGCCAGAGTACGGGAGAACCCACGTATTAAGATTCCGATTTTCGGGAATGGTGACATCGACAGCCCCGAAAAAGCGCTAGCGTACAAGAATCGCTACGGGGTCGATGGCATTATGATAGGCCGGGCGTCGATCGGTTATCCGTGGATTTTCAACGAGATTAAACATTACCTCAAAACTGGTGAACACCTGCCGGCCCCAACCATTGCCGACCGGGTTGAGGTTTGTCGCAATCACCTCGATTTCTCCATCCGATGGAAAGGGGAGAAGGTGGGCATCTTTGAAATGCGCCGGCATTACGCCAATTACTTCAAAGGGCTGGAAAATTTCAAACCGTTCCGGGCCGAACTGGTGATGGCTGATACTTACGGCGAAGTAACCGAAATTCTGGGCCGGATTACGGAGCAGTACGAAGGGGCTTTGGTATAACTCAGGGAGAACGAAATACATGAATACTGCTCCTGCCAAACCTGTTGTGGTTCACCGGCCACGTCCGTTATTAGCCTGGGTATTGCTGGTGCTGATGGCCCTGGTATGGGGCAGCTCTTTCATTCTCATTAAGCGCAGTCTGGCTGTTTTTCCGGTCGAGCAGGTAGCGGCCGGACGTATCTTTTTTGCCTTTCTGTTCTTTTTGCCGATGATGCTGGGGCAGATACGCCGGGCCGAAGTGCGGCAAACGCTCCGCGACCGCTGGTGGGCGTTCCTGGTGAGTGGAACTCTGGGTTTTCTGGGACCGGCGTTCCTGTTTGCCGAAGCAGGAGCGCACATCAATAGTTCACTCGCCGGCGCTTTAAACTCGCTGAGTCCGCTTTTTACCCTGATCATTGGTACGCTGTTTTTCCGGCAGCGGGTTTGGTGGATGCAGGTAGTGGGCATCCTGCTCGGCTTTACCGGAACGGCTTTTCTGATTTTCTATTCGGCTTCGGGAACGCTCACGATCAACGGCTACGCGCTGCTGGTCGTAGTGGCAACGGTCATGTACGGGATCAACATCAACAACATTGTCCGGTACCTCAGTCATTTGCCCGCCCTGGTATCCACCACCTGGATTTTTGCGTTTGTGGGGCCGCTGGCGTTGGGTATCTTGCTCACCACCGATTTCTTCAGCCGGGTGGCGGCTACCGGGGCTTCATTTTCCTTCTTTGCGCTGTTGTTTCTGGGCGTGATGTCGTCGGGCGTTACCTCCATTATTTTCAACCGGGTGGTGCAGTTGTCGTCGGGGATTTTTGCGTCGTCGGTGACGTACCTGATGCCGATTGTGGCCCTGATGTGGGGCATGCTGGACCATGAGCGCATTGCGCTGCCGCATTATGTGGGTATGGCCGTTTGCTTGTTTGGCGTATATTTGGTCAACCGAAAGAAGTGACCCTTCATCAGACAACATCCTATTATGTTCCAGACCAGCGTCAACGACCGTGATCCCTTCAAGATTGAATTTACCCCGCAGGGACCTACCCTGAACGACTCTCCTTTCGAATGGGATCTGGTCCGGCTCTCCGACCGGACATTCCATATTATCCGCAACAACCAATCCTACACGGCAGAATTAATATCTCTGGAAACTGATGCTAAAGCGGTAACGCTCAAGATCAACCAGGCGCTGTACCGGGTGCAGTTGAAGGACCGCTTCGACCTGCTGCTCGAACAGATGGGGATGAGCAGTGCCGCCGGTTCCAAGGTTAACGACATCAAGGCCCCCATGCCCGGTCTGATCGTTGGCGTCAGCGTGGAGCCGGGGACCACCGTGCAGAAAGGCGATATTGTGGTGATTCTGGAGGCCATGAAGATGGAGAACGCCATCAAAGCACCCGGCGACGCTACCGTTCGTACCATTCGCGTAGGCAAAGGCGACCGGGTAGAGAAGAACCAGGTGTTAATTGAGTTTGAGTAAACGGCTCAAACTAAGTTTTCTTTATCTTTGCGGGCAAAATCGTAAACATGGCTCAACAACTAAAGTACAAGCGCATACTGCTCAAGCTAAGCGGTGAGGCTCTGGCCGGTCAGGGCGGATTTGGTATTGATCCGACCATTCTGGAGCAGTATAGCAAAGAAGTTAAAGCAATTCGGGACCTGGGTGTTGAAGTTGCCATCGTGATCGGCGGGGGGAATATCTTCCGGGGTATCACGGGCGAGCGGTCGGGTATGGACCGCGTGCAGGGCGACTATATGGGCATGCTTGCTACGGTTATCAACGCCATGGCGATTCAGAGCTCGCTGGAGCAGCATGGGATGTACACCCGTGTGATGTCGGCCATCAAGATGGAGCAGGTCTGCGAGCCCTATGTCCGCCGGCGGGCGGTGCGTCACCTCGAAAAAGGCCGGGTGGTCATTTTTGGGGCCGGAACCGGTAACCCATACTTTACAACCGATACCACGGCCAGTTTGCGGGCCATTGAAATTGAAGCCGATGTGGTGCTGAAAGGGACCCGCGTGGATGGCGTATACACGGCCGATCCGCTGAAGGACAAAACCGCTACCCGCTACACGACTATTACCTTTAACGACGTTTACGAAAAGAAATTGAGTGTTATGGACCTGACCGCCTTTACGCTTTGTCAGGAAAATAACCTGCCGATCATCGTATTCGATATGAACCGGCCCGGGAATCTGCTGCGGCTGGTGCAGGGCGAAGACGTAGGCACCCTGATCACGGTAGATATTCCCACCTGATTCGAATAGAACATTTTAAAATAACTTGTCCGCTTAAATTCTTAATCTGACGAATGGAAGAGATTGAACTATATCTCGATGACGCGAAAGATACGATGGAGAAGGCGCTGAAGCACCTGAACATCGAACTGGCTAAGATCCGGGCCGGTAAGGCTTCTACCAATATGCTGGACGGTATTCAGGTCGAGTATTATGGTGTGCCTTCACCCCTGAATAACGTGGCTTCGGTCACGACACCCGACGCCCGGACGATTGCGATTAAGCCATTTGAGAAAAAGATAATCGGTGAAATTGAAAAGGCCATCCGCAACAGTAACCTCGGCCTTTCTCCCACCAACGACGGCGAAATCATCCGGCTCAACATTCCGCCCCTGACCGAAGAGCGTCGGCGTGACCTGGTGAAAAAAGTGAAGCAGGAAATTGAAACCGCCAAGGTGAACGTTCGTAATATTCGCAAAGATACCAACGACGGCATTCGGAAGCTGACCAAAGAAGGAGTGTCGGAAGATGATGTAAAGCGGGGCGAAGAACGCGTCCAGAAACTAACCGATACATTCATAGCCCGTATCGATGAAATTTTTGAGGCCAAAGAGCGGGATATAATGGCCGTTTAATAAAAAAAGTGAACCAGAAAAAAGCCGGTCGGATGACCGGCTTTTTTGTTGAAATTATTTAAAACCCTATTTCAGATTTTTTGTTAGTAAACAGCGCATTTTTAAGGAGGTATGTCCGTTCAACTTGGCATAATTCATGTACTCTTATAAGAGTACTTCCGGGTAGTCCGTGCCAAATTAATCGAAGTACCAGCTTGACGAATGCCTTTTTCGTATTTCAAACGACACCAGACCAGAAGAGCGGAAAATATGTCCAGATGGCAGGCAACGATCCAATGCCATTTTTTGCCCGATTTGGACGATGGGCTTGCTGAGGTTGAGCAAAGTCTGCGTTTTTTGCGCGGATTATACAACCTGGGCTGGCAAAGCGTGGTGGCTACTTCCTACATCATGCAGGACTACTATTTGCCGGATCCCGCGTTAATTATTCAGAAAACTCAGCAGTTGGAACGACTTTTGCGACAGGAGCATATCCCGGTAAAACTGGAGCCGGCTGCCGAATACTACTGGGATGAGGGACTGAGCAACCTGCTTGAATCGGACCAGGAGCTGATGTGCTTTACAGGGAATGAACGAGCGCGAAAATTTGTGCTGGTGGAGACTTCTCTGGTGCATCGTCCGGAGAATTTTGGTGTCGTTATGAACATTCTCAAACAGAAAGGATATTCACCGGTATTGAGTCACGCCGAACAATATGTTTTTCTGCAGCAGATGCCGGAACGGGTGTCTATCCTGCGTGAGGCCGGTGTATGCTTTCAGGTTAATCTGCGGTCGCTGACGTATGAGGCATCGCCGGAGGCCCGGCGCTTGGCCCAGTGGCTGATCCGGGAAGATATGGTTGATTTCTGGTCGGCTCCCCCACGTCTGGATTTAATTCAGCAAGCCATGGAATCTCCGTTGTTCCCGCAAATCCGCTGAAGCCAGCGAACCTTACTTTTCAAAAATCTCCTCCAGCACTTTCCGGCCTACCTTCCGGCTCGACAGCGGATTTTGACCCGTTACCAGCCGCTCATCGACCTCAATATACGGCAGAAAAGGAATCAGGCTTTTGCTGTAGAGCGCGTTTTTCTTTTTTAGGGCATCCTCCAGTAAAAACGGCACCTCCTCGTCGAGTCGGACGAGTTTTTCTTCCAGATTGGAGTATCCGGTCACCTGTCGGTTATCGACCAGCAGGGTTCCGTCCGACAAAGTAACATTGAGCAGGGCGCATACGCCATGGCAAACGGCGGCTACCATACCACCGTTGTCGTAAATCTGCCGGGTTGTTTCCTGTAAGGTTTTATTTTCCGGAAAGTCCCACATAGTTCCATGTCCCCCGGCAAAATAAATAATCTGATAGTCGGCAGGATTTATTTCTTCAGGGCGGAGAGAATTTTCCAGCTTATGCCGGAAATCCGGATTGTGGTACCACTTGTCGTTGATGTTGTCTTTCAGGTCCAGGCTTTTCTGATCAATCGGAATGTGGCCACCCTGGGGACTAACCATGTCGTAGCCAATGTTACGGTCGGCCAGTTCGTCGTAGAAATGCGTGGCTTCGCTCAGCCAAAGGCCGGTTTTGTGTGGCCTGGATGGGTAATCAGTGTGGTTGGTACAGACAATGAGCACCTTTACTTTCGGGTCCATAAGGGTAAAGGTAAAAAAAAGAGTTATGCGTATAAGTGAAGCGGTAAGAATTAGCTGGCGTCTGTTTCTTCACCCTTCGCCTATAACTCTACTTTTCTGCGGCCCCAGTTCCAGCTTCAGGACACCGCGGGGGCAGACGGCCGAGCAGATACCGCAGCCAACGCAGGAGGCCCGGACAATGTCTTGGCCGCGCTGGGCGTACCAGCGGACATCGATACCCATTTCGCAGTAGGCCGAGCAGTTGCCGCAGGAGATACACTGCCCGCCGTTGGTGGTGATCCGGAACCGCGATTTGAACCGCTGCACCAGCCCAATATAAGCCGCCAGGGGGCAACCAAACCGGCACCAGACCCGGTTACCCATCAGGGGGTAAAATCCGGTACCGACCACGCCGGCAAAAATGGAGCCGATCCAGAAGCCGTACGCTGACCGGACGCTGTACGAATCCAGAAAACCCAGCACCGTTGACTGGCCACTAAAATAGGTGTATAAAACGAGCAGGGTCATAACCACGGCAAAGACCAGGACACTATGCACCATCCAGCGTTCAATTTTCCAGGCGGCCAGTCGTTTGTCGGACAGGTGGCGGTAGGGGTCGCCCAGGGTTTCGGCCAGCCCTCCGCAGCCGCAGACCCAGGAGCAGTACCAGCGTTTGCCAAGGAAATAGGTAAGCACCGGCACCGCAACCAGCGACAGTGCCGTACCCCAAACCAGCATGAAGATGCCGAGGCCACCGGCCTGTATTTTCTCGTTGATCCGGTAGTCGAAGAAGAAGGTGTAGTCGAGTGGCCAGATGTTTTTCAGATCCTGGTAGGGCTGATTGAGCAGCGTCAGTATTTCCGGAATCAGAAACGCAAAGGCGGTCTGGAAGAAGATCACCGATACCGTTCGGACCTGCTGGTACCGATTATGCCGGTAATTGATGAGCATCCGGATGCCCATTACCCAGATGACCAGCGTATAGAGAAATCCGTACAGAAACCACCGGCTGGCCGCTCCGCCATTTATACTCCGGCTGATCGGGTCGACCAACAGCACCCAGTTGGTGAGGTATTCGGGGTAAAAATAAAGAACAACGTAAAAGCCGATGAGAAAGGCTCCGACGATGATGCCAATCCAGCCCCGGTCGGTAGCGGGATGGCGGTAAAGAAGATTGTTTTTGATGCCTGGTAACTGCCGCAGACCGGTTGTTATGTATACCAGCGCTCCCAGAGTGGCCAGGCCAATGCTCAGCCAGAACCAAAGCCAGGAGCTTCCCTGGAGTACCCCCAGTGAGGCTGCTTTGGTGACGTCAAACGCATAGTCGTCATAAATTACCTTATCCCATTCCTGACGGGAGCGAACTTCTTCATTATAACCGGTAATTGCTTTTTCAAAGTCGCCGATAAAGGCAACGTTCGAAGCGTAAAGCCGGCCGTTCATAAAGGCGGTTCGTTCCTGAACGATCGCCCGGTGTTCCGGTTTTATCGTCTGCTCAATAATGGCAGACGAAAGTTGGTACTGCCCAAAACCCAGCGTGATAACAAAAGCAACAAACCCGGCAAAAAAAAGGCTTAACCCCACTAAACGAATTCCTTTCATATACATCTAAGATATAGAAAATAGTAAAAGTACGGTTGTTTTTAATTGTACGAATACCGGTTGGCCGATAGACTTAGCTTAGAATTGTACAAAAAACTGAAAGACAGTATATTATTCTAAGCTATGTAAGAAAGTCGAATTAAAATTCGTATAAACGTGAGAAAACCTGAATTTTCTATTTGATATATTGTTATAATTGTAAAAAAACACCGTAACTAATATGACAACTACTGTAACGTACCAATCGTTGCAGGCGGAACAGGCCTGGATGGTTGTATCGGACCAGCTTCAGCAGCGTAATTCAATCCTATCGCGGGGCATTGCCCAACTAGAGCGGAACCCTAAGGAATTACCCATGGCCAGCCGCCTAATGATTTTACGTTATCACCTCCGGATCAGTCTGCGTAAGCTGACGTCGGAGGCCAGGAAATTTCCGCAAACAGCCGATGATGCCCAACGGATGCATCAGCAGTGGATGCATATTCAGCAGCTTTTCTTTCTGCTGCGCCAGATCGATGCCGAGCTGAACAACGCCAAAGAAGAGAGCGAAGCGCTTCGCGGCTGGCTCGATTCACTCGAAACCCGTATTTATAAATCGGCGCTGGTTCACCTGAATTAAGATCTTTATTGCATAACGCTTTATCTACAAAAAAAGCCCTCTACACGAGGGCTTTTTTTGTGCAGTAGTCTCACGCCTGTTAGTTGCTGCGGCTGGCCGAAAAGCTTTCCGCCTGCTTATCCATCGCTTTCTCACTATCGGCATTCGAGGTAACCACCACCCGGTACCGGAACGTTACCGATTTGCCGGCGGGCAGGTTGTAGTTCATGGCCGGATCCTTGCCTTCACTCATCACTTTAGCTCCCAAAGGATTGGCTGCATAGAGGCCGTAGCCGCGGGAATGCCAGTAAGTGGGATAACCAACGTTTTGCGGATGGTCGAAGATGGCTACCGAAATGTTCTCGCCGTTGATAGTGCCCGTCAGGTTCATCCATTTGGCGCGTTTTCCCCAGACGTTTTCGCCTTCTACCCCTTCGCTGCTTTTGTAGCGGCCGGTTACGCCAGCGTTGTTCATCGTTGGTACTTTGGTGGCTACTCCGCTGGCGTCGGTAAATACTTCGGGCTTATTGGACGGGTGTTCCAGCTGGCGGGCCAGCCGGATGGCAATCATACCTTCTTTGTTATCCTTGAAGAGTACGTCTTTATCAAGCGCCGTCAGCGTGGTTGCCCGGTCGATGGTGCGTTCGTTGCCGGTGCCCCGGAACGTAAACGTCGTTGTCTCCTTCAGCATGGGTTTGCCGTCTTTGTCGAGCCAGTTGGCGGTTACGGTCAGTTCGCCCTGGTCATTGCCGCTCTTCATCGACTTAACGCCGGTATGCACAATGGTGCCGAATGGGCCGCCATGGCCTCTTACATCGTTGGAGTTGTTCCAGAAGTCGTGGCCGTTTACGTCGCCGTAGTTAAACCACATACCCACATGGTGCGGGTGGTCGACGCGCTCACCGGGTCGAGGGTCGATGGGCCAGCCACGGGTAATGGCGGTGCCGTTGGCGGTTAGAATAGGGTAGAGGACGGGCTTTTTCAGGACATCAGGGCCGGGGTAGAAGTAGGCCGTAAAGGGCTTGCCGTCGATGCTGACGTCTATTTTCTTCTGTGTCTCGTTGGGCGTCAGTTGAACGCGGGCCCCTTTCTTCTGCGCCAACCCGGCAGAAGTAATCAGGACACCGGCGAGCAGCAGAGCCGTAATTCGGGATGTTTTCATAGCTTAAATAAAAAGCCCCTCTCCCGTACCGGGAGAGGGGTTGGGGTGAGGTTGATTAGCTCAATACCACATCCTGCTTCTTGTCGTCAAACGTTACGCGCTTGCCGGTTTGCAGGGCCGTCGTCGCCATAATATTAGCGACTGAGTGATTAAAGCCGGCACGGGCGGGCGCATTCGGCTCTTTGCGGCTGCGTACGCACTCCATCCAGTTGCGCATATGGCGCGAGGTCATATCGTCGGCACCGGTGTTGGCCGAGGTTTCAACCGGCGCACCCTTTTCCAACTGAATAGTCGGCAGCAGATTGGCCTGCATATTCATTTCTTTAGCAGCTCTGGCCTGCAAACCACCTTCAGAAGTAATCTGGTTGGTGTCGAGGTTGATCATACCCCCGTTTGAGTAATAATATTCCTTAACACCGCCGGCTTCGTTGTGCATCCGCGAGTGATAGGTTACCTGGAAACCTTTCGACTTGTCATTTTCCGGACCGTAATCAAATACAGCCGTGAATGTATCGGCGTTGGTGCGGCCGTCTTTCCAGACATACACGCCCCCGTTGGCCACAACGCTGCGCGGGTGATCGTAGCCGCTGAACCAGTGTACCGTATCGATCTGGTGCGACATCCACTGGCCTGGAATACCCGACGAGTAGGGGTAGAACAGACGGAATTCCAGGTATTTACGTGGGTCCCACTCCGTTTTTGGCCGGTTCATCTGGTAACGTACCCAGTCGGTATCTTCCTTCCGGATTTCGGATACCAGTTTCGGACGGCGCCAGCGGCCCGGCTGGTTTACGTTCCAGGTCATCTCTACCATGGTGATATCGCCAAACTTACCTGAGCGGATAAACTCATTAGCCGCATGGTAGTTGGGCGCACTCCGGCGCTGCGAACCGATCTGTACGATCTTCTTTGTCTTTTCAACGGCTTTCAACGCCTTACGGGCATCTTCCAGCGACTCGGCAAAGGGCTTCTCGACATAGGCGTCGCGGCCGGATTCTACAGCTTCCACGCAATGAAGGGCGTGCTGAAAGTCGGCTGTACTGATGATGACGGCGTCAATATCTTTGCGGTCGTAGAGTTCTTCGTTGTTGCGGCACTTTACAAAGTTATCGCTGATCAGGCCTTTGCCTTTCAGGTACTGCTCGGCTTCGTCACGCCGGCGGTTCCAGATATCCGAAACAGCCACGAACTGAAAGTTCATGTCTTTGGCATGGGCGGCAAAGCTGGGCACCAGTGAGGAGCGGAAGCGGTCGGAGAAGCCGACGATGCCCACGCGCACGCGTTCGTTGGCACCCAGAATGCGGGCGTAGCTGCTGGCTGAGAAGCTCATGCCAAGGCCGGCAAGGGCCGATTTCTTTATAAAGTCTCTACGGGTATCCATTGAGGTATTACGTTTAAGGTTGGCTTACGAAGATATTGGACATTAGATACTAGACTTTAGATAAAGACAATGCCTATAAAAGTCTAATGTTCAATGTCTAACATCCAGTGTCTTTTTTACAATTCTCTGATTTTTAGGTTCCGGAACGATACTTTGTCGCCGTGGTCCTGTAGCAGGATGTGACCTTTTGGGGCTTCGCCGAAGCGACCGTTGGTGTTGTAGCTGGCGGCTTTGTATTTGCTCTGGCCTACCAACTGGCGGAAGGCTTCGCTGCCGCGCTCGTACTCCACTACCTTTTTTCCGTTGAGCCAGTGCTCCACGTGGCTGCCTTTGGAGAGCACACGGGCCTGGTTCCATTCGCCGATGGGTTTGGCCGCTTTCTCGGTAGCCGGAATCAGGTCATACAGAGAGCCCACCGTCCGGTTGCCGTTCCGTCCCATTTTGGCGTCCGGATGCTTATCGTCATCCAGCACCTGGTACTCAAGACCGTAAGCGGAGCCGGCCGGTTTGGGGGTATGCTCCGCCACAAAATACTTCAGGCCACTATTGGCACCTTCGGTCAGTTTAAATTCAAACGTCAGGTCGAAATCGCCGTACTCGCCGGTGGTGACAATATCCCCGGCATTGCGCGACTCCCGGCCGTCGGCTTTCTCAATCGTAATGGTACCGTCCTCCACCGACCAGCCACCGGTGGGAAAGGTTTCTTTATAGGCACCGCGCCAGCCGTTGGTTGTTTTGCCGTCAAACAGCAGTTTCCAGCCGGCCTTTTTCTCGGCATTCGTCAGCGTATTCGGCGCTTGCGGTTTTTCGGCCGCGATGAGGAGCAGGAGGGCTCCAGCGGCTATGAGGAGGTTTTTCATAATTGTTGGATGATTGAATTGTTGAATGACGGAATGTCGGAAGGGCAGGGCCTATTCAATCATCCAATCACTCGATCATTCAATTCAAATCGGATGATTCAGCGTTTTCGTAATATATTCCTTATTAATCTTCGCGCACTCAAGTGGCGTTTTGCCGGGTTCGGGAACGCCGTCCAGCTCGATAACGCCCCAGCCGTTGAACTTAATGTCTTTCAGGGCGGCAAACACCGCCGGTACATCCACGTTACCCCGGCCGAGTTCGACAAACCGGTAGGCTTTCGGGTTGTCCGGCTTGTCGGGGAGTGGGCTCATGGTGTCTTTCAGGTGCAGGGTATGCAGAATGTCTTTGTACTGGCGTACGGCTTTGGCCGGGTCGCCACCGCCCTGTCTGTAATGGGCAATATCGAGCAGGAGTTTTACGTATTTGGGGTTCATCTCCTGCACCAGAACGTCTACTTCTTCCGGCGTTTCGCCCCACTGGTTCATGTGGTTGTGGTAAGTAGCCTGGATACCCATATCGGCGGTTTGTTTACCAACTTCGTTCATTACCCTGGCCAGCGCTTTCAGTTCGTCGGTAGTCGGTGCCACACCTCCTTTACGGAGGCTGTTGGTCATCTGAAAGGCCGAACCGCCCAGGGCTTTCACAAAGCTGGCGTGCGCTACATGCGTATCAATGGTACTCTGCACTTTGGCGGGATCAACGTCGACGTTACCGCTGGAGAACATAGCCAGCGTCAGCTTATGCTCTTCCAGCAAGGCTTTTAGTTCAGAGACTTTGTTGCGGTAGGGGCCGAAGGTATTGGCGCGGAGCTGAATGCCTTTGTAGCCGAGAGACGCCAGGTCTTTAATGGCCTGCTCGTCTTTGCCGCCCCAGGTAATGGCGGAGTAACCAATCTTTAAACCGGATTTTTTGGCCAGGTCGGCCAATCGTGGCCCGGCCAGCGCGTCAACTCCGGCGCTCAGCGCCAGAGCCGACAAGCCAGCCATTTTCAGAAACTGCCGTCTGCCGACTGTTTCTGCGGTATGGGTTTGGGAGTAATCAGTATAAGCCGACATTTAAATGTATAGATTTTGTGGGTTAAGTCCTATCTTATTAAAGTAATGGTTACCATTAATCTACTGAACGGCCCTCAAACTAAAAAAGGCAGCCCTGTTGACACGGCTGCCTTTTTTAGTTTGAGGGCTCATTCTGGTTGAACCTTGAAACGTAAATTAATTAATACCCCGGATTTTGCGGATACTTGGAAGCACCACCGGCAGTCCGGTCGATCTGATCCTGCGGAATGGGCCGCAGAACATGAAAGTCCTTGATATTCGGGGCTCCGTCCGGATTATACTTTTTGACCCGCTCAACCAGGTTACCCCAGCGCTTCAGGTCGAACCAGCGGAACATCTCACCGGCCAGTTCGCGCTCACGTTCTTCCATGATAAACTCCATGGTGGCCTGATCGGCAGTGATTTCCATTTCCTTCTCCTTACCCGGCCAGGCAGCCCGGCGACGAACCGCATTGATAAACGGCACCGCTTCGGCCGGTTTACCCTGCTTGATCAGCGCTTCAGCCGCAATCAGGTAGGTTTCGGCCAGACGCATCATGATAAAGTCACGGCTACCTGGTTCATACGTACGGTCAGGGCGCAGGGGGTCAAGAAACTTCTGCAGGGTTGGGAATAGATTAGGCCGGTACATGCTGGGCGTTAAAACCTGATACTTCTTGGCTGCCCGTTGCTCCATTGTCCACTCAACACCAGGGATATAAATAGTGGTATCCCCGGCGGCAAATGTTACCGACTTTTTCGACGTATCGAACAGGTTCGTGAATGTACCCGGACGGTTTGACAGCCAGGTATCCTTATACGTTTTCTTATAGCGTGAGTCGATGGACCGTTTCGCCGGATCGAAAACCGTATTCAGCATATAGGTGGTCGGCATGAACCGCTTAAACGGCCGACCATTCAGTACGTCGCGCTGCATCCCGGCCTGCGTGTCGTACTCCATCCCAAAATACAGGTGCGTCTGGTTACCGTTGATGGTGACGTTGCTCGTGGTCGTACTGTTGTAGCCTGAACCAATGTTCGTGATAGGCTCAGACGTATACTGAGTCGAGAATATGACTTCGTCATTAATTTCACCGCCACCCTGCGCAAAGACACTTGAGAAATCCGGCAGCAGTTTATAGCTGTAATTCTTAATTACATTCTGTGCCAGCGTAGCTGCTTTGGCAAAATCGTCGGTGGCAGCGGCATCCTTATCTGTTCCTTTGGTCAGGTATACCCGCGCCAGCAGGTGTTCGGCGGCTCCTTTGGTAGCCCGGCCATAATCGGTCGTCGGCGCTGCCAGATCAGGGATGGCAGCTTCCAGGTCAGCAATAACCTGAGCGTATACATCTTTGACCGGAGCACGGGTGTATTCCTTGCTTGGTACCAGGTTACCTTTCGTTAATAAAGAAACCGGACCAAACATCTGCACCAGAAGGAAGTAGTGGTGTCCGCGCAAAAATTTCAACTCAGCAATCCGGCGCTTCTTGATGGCCGGATCAAGACCCTGAATACCATCCGCAGCATCCAGCGCTACGTTGATCGTATTGATAGCCTTGTAGAAAGCATTCCAAATCTCATTGGTTGGTCCTAGTCGTCCGTCAATCTGCGAGGTGTACTGATTAACAAACTTAAAGCTGCCATCAGCTCCCATGGTATAGGTATCGGTACCAAATACGCTTAGGGTCATGGCTGATTCGCGGCCGTAGTATTCGCGAAGAGACGCATAGGCTGCCCGAACAACAGATTCAAAGCCGGTTGGTGTGGAGGCATACTGGCTCCCAACCTGCGAAATCGGGGTTTCCTCTAACAAGTCTTTACAACCAGTCGTACTGGTCAGCAGAGCGGCAACCAACAAGCCCGCTTTGCTAAGTGACCGTGCCGTGGCACGCGTACTGCTTAACTTATATGTTTTCATTGTCAAATTCGTTCAATTTATTCGTAAAGGATTAGAATTTCAGGTTAAGACCGAAGGTAGTCTGCCGTATAGCCGGTGACTGATCTGCGTTTACGTCACCATCCGTCTCGCTGTCGATACCTTTGTATTTGGTGCGGTATTCAGAGAAGATGAACGGCTGCTGCATACTGACAAATGCCCGTAATGAACCGATGCCCAGTCTCTCTGTTAGTTTCGCCGGGAAGTTGTAACCTAAGTTGATGTTACGAATCTTCACGAACGTACCGTCGAAATACAGCAGTGTCGACCGGAACGGCGGGAACTCCTGGTTCTGGTTTGGCCGTGGGAACTCGTTGGTCGGGTTATTCGGTGTCCAGTAGTCAACATCCAGACTGTTGTAGCGACCAGCCAGGGTCAGGAAGTCCTGGTGGAAGATACTGCGGAACATGTAACCGACACGGGCAAATACGAAGAACGACAAGTCAAAGCCTTTAAACTCAAAGCGGTTGGTGATACCCGCGCTCCACTTCGGAACCTGTGAACCAAGGATTACGCGGTCTGCCGGGTCAATTTTACCGTCACCATTGGTATCCTGAATCTTGATCTGGCCCGGTGCACTCTGGTATTTTTTGGCTTCTTCGGCTTCGTTCAATTGCCAGATACCGACCTTCTTATAGTCGAAATAAGCCGTCAGCGGCTGACCGATAAAGCGGGAGTTTCCAACGTCGTCCACCTTACCGTTGAACAGTTCCAGAATCGACTCACGGTTACGGGTAAACTGAAGATCGGTGGTCCAGCGGAAACTGTTAGCCGCATCAACGTTAACCGTCGACAAGGTTAACTCGAAACCTTGGTTCCGTGTCTTACCTACGTTACGCAATACCCGGTCAAAGCCACTCGTCAGCGGAAGCTGGTCGAATAACAGCAGGTCGCGGGTATCGGCGCGGTAGTATTCCATTGAACCCGAAATGCGGCCTCTGATCAGGCTAAAGTCTAAACCGATGTTTGAGTTGGTGGTTGATTCCCACTTCAGGTCCGGATTACCGATCGTGAAGGGGCGGTAGCCAAACGCACCGGCGTTACCAAAGGCATAGGCCGTACGGGCCAACTGCGCCTGCGTCTGATACGGATCGATAGCCGTGCTACCAATGGAACCGTAGCTGGCCCGGAGCTTTAACTGATCAACCCAGGTGACATTCTTCAGGAACGGTTCGTTGCTAATGTTCCAGCCTACAGCCGCCGAGGGAAAGAAACCATATTTAGTGTTTTCACCAAACCGGGAAGATCCATCGTATCGGGCGGTCAGCGTCAGCAGGTACTTGTCGTTGTAGTCGTAGTTAACCCGGCCCATGTACGAATTAAGAGTCCACTGGCTGAAGTTTGATCCGACACTATTGATAAGTGATGCCTGACCCAGGTTATAGAATTGCTGAGTTTCGGCCGGAATACCCGTCACGCTGATTTCACCCCGCTCAAACTGATCTTTCTGAATCGATTGCAGCGCGGTAAAATTCAGGTTATGGATTTGATTAAACGTCTTGGTGTAATTAAGAATGTTCTCCAGTGTCCAGTTGAAGCCGAAATCGTAGCGGGTAAAACCGGTTGGGTCGGCACCCCGGCGGGCATTCGTCTGGCTGCCGACAAAGCGGCCGATGCGGGTGTTGGTCAGGTCGGGACCAAAGTTTACACGGTACTTTAACCCGTCAATGATGTTCCATTCGCCGTAGAGGCTATTGAAGATCCGCATCCGCTTGGTCAGGTCAATCTGCGCTCCCGGAATAACTTCAGCAATTGGATTAGTACGCAAACCGTCTGAAGTGGGCAGGAAGATCAGGTTACCATTGTCGTCGTATGGCCTCCCCAGGGGGTTCTCTGCATAGGATCCTCCTAGTGGGTTAAAGTTCTCGCCATTGCGAAGGCTATATACCCCCAGCGTTGAGGTACCGACCTTAATATTCTTGCTGATCTGGTGATCGAGGTTGATCCGGAAGGTGTACCGGGTAAAATCCTGGTTTTTAACAATACCTATATCGTTAAAATAGTTGCCGGAAATAGCAAACTGCGTTTTCTCGCTACCACCCTGCACCCCAATCTGATGGCTTTGGATACGCCCCTGACGAAGCAGGTATGACTGATAGTCAGTGCTCCGGTTTTTGGTAATACCGTCCAATTCGATGGGTTCAAAGAGTTTGGCGTCCGCATCGGCAGTCGCTGCTCCGGCCGGATAGGTACCTACCGCCCGGCGAGACTCGCGCTTGTACTCGGCAAACTCGGTTCCGTTCATCACATCTATCTGGCCTAACCGGTCTGAGAAACCATAGTAGCCGTCATAAGCTACTACTGTTTTACCCGGTTTACCACGCTTGGTGGTGATCAGCACGACCCCATTAGAACCCCGGGAACCATAGATCGCCGTAGCCGACGCATCTTTCAAAACCTCCATGGAGGCAATATCATTGGGGTTGATATCATCAATACCACCAGCCAGCGGGATACCATCGACTACATATAGCGGGTCGTTGGAAGCGTTGATTGACCGGCGGCCGCGGATACGTACCACCGGACCAGCACCAGGCTTGCTGCTGGCCTGCACGACGTCGACCCCGGCCGCACGACCCTGTAGAGCCTGTCGGGCATTCGTAATCGGAAGCTCAGCAATTTCTTTTGAACTGACAGAAGAGATAGCACCCGTCACCTGGCTTTTCTTCTGAGTACCGTACCCAACTACGACGACTTCGTTCAGGGTACGCTGGTCAACGGCCAGCTTGATGTCGACGGTCGAGCGGTTGCCAACACTTACTTCCTGCGACATAAAACCGACGGAAGAAAATACCAGCACGGCATTGTCGGCCGGGATGGCCAGCCGGTAACGGCCTTCAGCATCGGTGGTGGTACCGCGGGTGGTTCCCTTCACCGCAACGTTTACACCCGGCAGACCGGTGTTGTCTTCGGACGACACGATGCGGCCGGTCACGGTGCGTTCCTGCGCGGGTTGTTCAGTCGGATTCGCCGGCGGTGTTGTGCCGGTACCCGGAGCGGCAAAGCCCGGAGTCGCGGCCATAAGCAGAGCGGAGAGCCCCAATGCCGACAGCCTGAGTCGGAACTGATTGGGATCAGTAGATAATTGGCTCATAATTAGGGATTAAACGGTTGGTTTGTATTTAGAATAAGGAATTGAAATTGGAATTGCTTGCTTAATCTCGTTCTGCCAGGGAACGGCGGTCAAGTGGCTGAATACGGCCGGACGATACATCGACCGAATCACCAGGACGGAGCTGAACCGGTTCCGGATAATGACTCAATAATAATTTTACATGCCCTTCTTTCAGTACCACACGAGTCCCCTGCTGTCGTTGCCGCACCCGGAACGTGGTGCCGGTTGCCTCTACAGTCAGGTCTGTGGTGTGGACCCGGAACAACCCTTCTTCCCGGGCACCTTTTGTGTGAACTACCATAAAATCGGCCTGGCCCTGGAGCCACACGGCGCGGGGAGCCTCGGAGGTCCATTGCCGCGAAAATCGCAACTGGCTGTTTGCATGCAGGAGAGCCGTAGATCCGTCGGGCAGCCGTACCATCTGGGTCAGATTGGGGGAGGTACGGATCGTTTGCATACCTTCTTCGGCATACTGCATCCAGAGCGCCCAGCCGATGAACAGGATAATGCCGGCCGCTGCGCCAACCGTACGGATAAAATACCACCAGGCCACAAACGATCTTACCTCAGGCTGCAGGGGCCGGACCTCTTCCATGTCCTGCAGCGACTCCCGGATACGGCCCCAGAGTGACGACACTTCGTCATGGCCCATCCGCCGGAGCCGGGTCGAAGAAAGCTCCCGAACCAGCACCCTGGCGGTGTCTACCGTATCACTGCGGTGCGGGTGCTGGTTGAGCCAGCCCTGCCAGAAGGAGTCTACTTCCGCATCACCGGGGTGCTGCACCCACCGGACGAACAGGTCGTCGAGGGCGAGTTCCTCAGCGGTGTAGGCGGAATAAGGCTTCATTTAGTACTTTTAAGGGATAAATTTTAATTACCCACAAAAGAGCAGCGCTTAAGCCATTCTACTTATGGGCCCTAGAATTTCGTTGTAACTTTTGGTTGACAAGAATAAGCGAAGAAGGCGGTTAAATGTGAATTTTGCGGCCAGCAGGCCGCAGTGGGCATTCCGACCGGGAAACACCGGTTCAGTTAAAATCTGATTAAACCAGTTCCGGGACTGGGAACGTCATGCTGAAACCCTGGATTGACAAGATAGCGAGGGGCCTAATCTGGCTGAAATCAGGAAAATAGACTGGATCAATTAGCATACTTTTCCGGGAAGCCAGCCGGGCTTTTCCGGAGGCTGTCAAATGGGTAAACAGCAGATCCCGGTCACGCTGCTGGATTACGCCCAACCGGGGAATCAGCTTCGTTGTGACCGGAAATTCCGGGCCCCACGAACGTACCCGAAGCTGGAAAAACAGGTGCCTTCCCCGGCTGACGCGGTACAGCGTTGAGCCATCGGGCGTGTGTACTATCTCAAAATCGGCTAACTCCTTTGGGATACCCCAATTGGCAATCCCGCTCTCTACGCTGTCCTGGGTAGAGACATAGATCTTCGATATTGAAAAACTCCGCCGGCGACCAAAGCCAAACAACCCTGGCATAAAAAGTAACTCCCGGTACGGACCAACGCCGGAGGTATCGTAGTCGGCAAGAATGACTGCGCCAAGCCAGCCTTTATAGGTCAGCCGCTGGTAGCCAGCCAAAAAGCCGTGGTTGCGCACGAAGGCTTCCGGAAAATGATAAATCAGCACCAGGCCGTTACCGGTCAGCGACCAGGGGGGAGGAATAATGGGCATGTAGCTGCCTCGTGGGAGGTGTTTGGGATTTAAGGTACACAAAAGTCAGCAAAGGCAGGGCACCCCCAGACCTGTAGATTACCAACTGGCATAAGATTTGACTTTCCCTTCGGTGATGAGATGATGATTTGTGGGGAATTAAAGCAGGAAGGAGTACCAGATATGTGGCGGAGTATTACATATAGTTTCTTTATTTGCTGGCTGTACAGCATAAGTGGGTGGAGTCAGACCGTTTCTGATACGCTTGATAAACAGCAGGAGCCAGCTCAAAAGATCAGTCTGACGGCGGGTCTGGACCGGCGTTTTCTTTTTCTAAAGGACACCAAAGACCTGGAGGGGCTTAAAATGCCGATACGGGTAAATGGGGCCAGAGTGGGTTTATGGCTCAATAACCGGCACCAGGTAGGTATCGGGTATAGTTTTATCCGGCAGCCGCTGCGGCAGCACAATCTGCTGGAAGAACCCATTTCGTTTTCGGCGGGTCTGCGCCGGCTAAACTTCTTTATGATCTACTACGAGCCTTTTCTGGTCAGGAATGATCGCTGGGATGTGAGCCTGCCGGTCGATATTGGCTGGGGCACCTCCCGGTATGAATTTGCGACGGAATCGGTGCGGGGTACGCTGGTCAAAACGGGGAATTTTATACCCGCCGGTATTGGGATATCCGTTACCGCAAAACTGCCCGCCTTGCCCAAGTTCAAAGCCCTGCACTGGCTGGGGGTAAACGCGTATGCCGGCTACCGCACAGCGCTCAAACAGGATTTTCCCGATAGCAGGGCCAGCTACAGGGGAGCCTTCTATAGCATTGGGCCGACGTTTTTTCTGGGCCGGTTCTGGGACGATGTGCGGGACTGGCACCGATCCCGCAGGCAGGCCCGGTCCGGGGGTAAGTGAGAGAATGTCTATACGCTAAGTTTCGGGCCGGTGTATGGATAAAACCACTAAATTGGTCATATTAGCGGCCATAAAGTAACGCTAGTTTGGCCTTCTTATGAAGTTTTTACCCTTGGGCTTTTTAGGCCTGTTCATTACGGTGCAGCAGACGCTGGCGCAGTCTGCTCCCAACTACACCTATGTGGAAGCGGGAGGGGCAGCAGCCAGCACGGATCGAACTCCATTTTGGCTGCACGCCAATCAGTTTGGCATCGTTCCTAAGGAAGGGCCGTTCGGAACGGCGCGGGCCGGTATCTACCGGGATTATCGACTCCCCAGTGACAGTGCCGGCCGCCTGTACCCGAAGCGCCTGCGGCTGGACTGGGGATATGGGCTAAGTGTGGTGTCCAATATTGCTTCTAAATCCTCACTGCTGCTGCCTGACGTCTATGCGAAAGCGCGGGTTGGCATTTTCGAGGCCCGGGCTGGCCGGTGGCGGCAGGTAATCGGACTGGCCGATTCTACACTGGGCGTTGGCCCTTATAGCTGGTCGGGCAATGCCCTGCCTATCCCCCGAATTGAAGTATCCATTCCTACATTTACCCCGATTGGCTTTACCCGAGGTTTGCTGGCGGTGCAGGGTGCTTATGCCCATGGCTGGTTCGATAACCAGGGAGGCATTAAAAACTTTTACCTGCATCAGAAAGCTCTGTACCTACGGCTCGGCAAAGAATCCTGGCCAGTCCGCTTCTACGGTGGGCTGAACCATCAGGCGCAGTGGGGTGGACGTTCCGACATCAATAATCCGTTGTTTGTCAAAAGCGGCCGGTTACCATCTACATTCCGGGATTATATCGATGTTGTCCTGGGAACATCATTGCCGGCCCGTGCAACCGTTGATACGACCCGGTTACCTACCATCGATTCCAATAACCGCATTGGCAATCATCTTGGGTCGGCCGATGTGGGGGTAGAGATCCAGAATGCCGGGTTTTCTGTTATGCTGTACCGGCAGTTCCTGTTCGATGATGGGTCGCTCTTTTACGGCAATAACATTACCGACGGTCTGACGGGCGTACGCTTTCGCAACCGTAAGCCGGTGAACCAGGGCTTTCAGCTCCGCCAACTGGTGCTGGAGGTGCTGGATACCCGCAGCCAGGGCGGCCCGGAGTTTACGTTTGTGGATAAGACGCGGGGACAGGACGAGTATTTCAACAACTACCAGTACATAGACGGCTGGGCGTACCTGGGCCGGACCCTGGGTACGCCGTTTATTACGCCCCAGACCGACAGCCGCGCCGGCCTGCCCAGGATGGTGGCAGGCCCGAATGATCTTCGCCGGTTTACCAACAACAACCGGGTGCTGGTATTCCATGCCGGGCTGGCCGGTACGGTCCTGCGCGACTACACCTTCCAGCTGAAATGTTCGGTGAGCGATAACCGGGGCCGGTACATAGCCCCTTTCCCGTATCATACCTGGCAGGTATCTTCGTATGCCCGGTTTGGTATTCCGCTGAATGCGTCGCAAGGGCTGTGGGCTCATCTGACTGTTGCAAGTGACAATGGATTACTGTATCGGAACAGCACCGGCTTTTATTTCAGCATCCGCAAAGAGTGGCTGAACGGAGATAACACCCGGCTGATCGAACGCCAGCGGAACTGGTAATCTGCAGCAAATAAAAACAGGGCAGCCCCTACCTGAGGCTGCCCTGTTTTTATTTGCTGCGGGCTCGTTTCCAGATAATGTTGTAAAGGATCTTTAGCAGATACCGGCCATCGGTTCGTAGGGGAGCCTGACTGTAGGCCCTCAGGTAGCGGAGTTCCGAGTCAACAATCTCGTCGAAAGTCTGGGGCAGGTCGGCATAGTAGGGGGGAAACAGACCTGGTTTGTGCCTGATACGTTCCTGTTTGGCCGCTTCGGGGTAGAGATTGAAGTATTGGCTGCTTAATGGACGGACGCCCACCAGTTTGATGTCCCCTTTCAGCAGGTTGATGAACATCGGAATTTCGTCAAGCCAGTATTTTCGCATGAAGCGGCCGGGCGCGATAATCCGGAAGTCATCTTTAAACTTGCCCCCGGCTTCCAGGCCGTTCAGTTGGTGCATGTATTCCTGCAGATATTCAGAATACGGATGCATAGTCCGGATCTTATACACCCGGAATGGCCTTCCGCTTTGCCCCACCCGCCACATGGTCAACAGGATACCCTCCGGTGAGGGTGGGCGCTGTACCAGTTCGGTGGTGATTTTCTGTGCTTTGATATACAACTGGTCGCCCGTATCCAGGGTGGACGTGAGGGTGTAACCCGCATGAATGATCCGGCCCAATGCCTCCGCGCGCGACAAGACGCGTTCCGTCGGAAAAAACTGTTTGTAGAGTCGGCGCGTCAGGCTAAATCGGGGGGCTACCCGATGCAGGAGGTAATCAACAACATACCAGAGGTAGGCGAGACCTGACGGAGACAGTCCAAACAGGCGGTTTTTTCGCTGTTCGGAAGTTTCCAGCCGGCAAATCAGAAAGCCACCAGGCTGAATCAAGGAGAAGGACTTGCGTAAAGATTCTGTAATGTCGGAAGTCTGGTTTAAGGCATGGCCTAAAAACAGGGTCTGGTACGGCGGGGCCGATGGGAGTGGGGCCGGTTCGGTCAGTTCCTCCAGCAATGCCGGGGAGTTGCTCAGCCAGTTGGTCAATCCATTGATCCGGCGCAGTATCTCTTCGGTATAGGTAAATTGAGCCAGCCTGTCTGACAGATTCAGACTGTGGTGGCTGATTCTTGCTGACTCTACCTGTAAAACGGGAAGTGGAAAGGTCATAAGTCCGTTAGTTAGACACTATACCTGCTCAAGGGCCAATTTAAAACGGTACTGATACGCCGGATTCTCCTGCAAGGTACGAAAACTGGCGGGGTAGTTCTCTACCAGCCAGACCATAAATGAGGTTACGTCGATCTTTTCTTCAAAGATCTGCCGCCGGCGCTCCTGCCAGTCGGCTCGGGCGTCCTGATCTAGCAGCGATTCGGCCCGTTCCAGCACGCCTTCAAACGATACAAACAACTCCTGTACTCCATACCGTTCCAGTTCGGTGTGAACACCGGGTCGGGTATCTGGTGCCAGTAAACTATTCACCAGAATGTTAGGAACGCCCAATAAGGCGCATTCGCTGGCGGTAGTGCTGCCTTCGCCGATGTACAGGCTGGCATAGGCCAGAAAGTGATGCAGGTTGTACGGGGCTAAGGTAAGCCGGTAGGGCTCCAGTTCGGCGGGCAGTTTTCCCTCTGACGAAATAAACACCCGGCCGTAGCGCTGCAAAGTATTGACGAGCTCTAGTTTTTGCTGATACGTAAGCCCCTGCTGACCCACATCATGGCTGGCCTCCCAGGACACAAAACGCAGGAGTATAAACCGATCCGATGTACTCAACCCCACCTCCCGGATCACTGCCGGGTCGGGCTGAAAATAAGCCGGAGCAAGGTGACATAGCTCAATGAAGCCGTCGAAGCAGATCTGTTTGCTACCGAATCGCCTGCGGTAAGCTTTAGGCGTGACAATGGTATCGGTAAACGGACGATACATCAGGTGGGCCAGCCGGGCGTGCTCGGTATCGTCGAAGGCAATATGCGGCTTGCCCACCAGGCGGGCTGCGTGGGCCGCGTACGGCGACGCAAAACTGAGAAATAGGTCCGGCCTGAAGGCTCGGGCCACCCTCAGCATATGGTAATCGCCTTTCAGAATATACAGCAGCTTACCTAGTAATCCTTTACTGCCCGTGCCGCGGGAGGTATACGGAATGCCGTAGGCCTTTAATAAGTTGAAGGTTACCTCTTTGTCACGCGCTACCACGGCAACCTGATGTCCACGCTGCTCCAGCAGCCGGATGGCGTTCCGGAAGTAATGCACGTGACCAGGATGACCAATATCCAGTAAAATTTTCTTCATTCAATCAGGGTTGACTTAACAGTTGGTGTAGTTCGGGTTGCGTCGGAAAATTAATGAGCACGGCCCGGCGCGGACCATGGTAAACAAACAGACTGCCTGCCGAAGCCGCCGACGCCTGTCCTTCGGTAACGATCTGACGGATATCGGCGAACGAGCCGCAACCGCCCAGCGCTACCACGGGTACATCTACCGCCCCGGCTATTTTTTTAACCAGGTCGACGGCATAACCGGTCATCATCCCGTCCTGCTCTACCGACTGAACGATCAGTTCGCCGACGCCGTAATCCGCCAGTTGCCGGGCAAAGTCCAGCGGGGAGAAGCTTGTCGACCGGCCATGAACGTGGTCATATACCTGCTCCTTCTTCCACCAGTTACGTCTGACATCAATACAGGCTACTATAGTTGAGGAGCCGAACTCGTCGGCGGCCTCCCGGATAAATGCCGGATTGGCCAACGTATAGGTATTTATACAAACGCGTTCGGCACCTGCTTTGATTAGTAATTCGATAGATCTTAGGGAACGGACCCCGCCACCGACGGTAAACGGCATATTCGTCTCGTCGCCGATCTTCTGCACCAGTTCCGGATCGATGGTACGATTTTCGGCGCTCGCCCGGATGTCGAGAAAAATCAATTCGTCGGCGCGGAGGTCATTAAACAGCCGCACGGCGTTGATCGGGTCGCCGATGTAACGATGGTTGGTAAACTGCACACTTTTAACCAGGCCGGTATGCTTGAGCAGCAGGCAGGGAATCACGCGGGGTCTATACATAGGCCGGTGACTGGACAAGGTTTACAAAATTCCGGAACAGGGTCACGCCCGCATCCTGACTTTTTTCGGGATGGTACTGAAAGCCAAAGATGTTATCCCGCTGCACCGCCGACACGAACGGATACCCGTAGTGGGTGCGGTGAAGGGCATCGGCCGGGTCGGCCAGGTCAACGTGGTAGGAGTGAACAAAGTAAAATAGCTCGTCGGGCTGCAGTCCTTCCAGAATCGGGTGTGGCCGGACGTTTTCAACGCTGTTCCAGCCAATGTGGGGCACTTTCAGCCTTGTTTGGTCAAACCGGAACCGCACGGTATTACCCCTTATCCAGCCAAGGCCAGCGGCATCGCCTTCTTCGCTATGCTCCATCAGTAACTGCATGCCCAGGCAAATGCCCATAACGGGAACCTGTTCGCCCAGCACCCGGTCGTGGAGCAGTTGAAGCAGATCGAGTTGTCGTAGTCGGTCCATGGCTTTACCGTAGTGTCCTACCCCCGGCAGAATCAGTGCCTGAGCCTGCTGAATGACGGTAGGGTCGGCGCTGAGGCAGCAGTCAACGTCCATCCGCCGGAACTTGTTATGAACCGACCGCAGGTTACCCATTCCGTAATCAACGACAACAACTTTCAACATGATGTGGTATGGCTTAGGCCGGTACGCTAAGCCGCCCGTTCCTCCATTTCGTAGAAGATTTTGGGCTTTACGGCAAATAGTTGTTTCAGCACGGGAGCCGACAGACGAAGCATGCGCTTCATCAGCGGGTAGTACGACGGGTAATCCAGAAACGTTTTGTTTGGACCCTCCCAGATGGCGTCAAATTCGGCCGGGCTTAAATCCAGCTTTTTAATGACGTACGCTTTGTCTGCCTCCATCCGGTCTGTCGCATACGGCGGCTGGCTGATCATTGCCAGAGCCTCTTCACGGGTGATTTCCCCACTGAGCACCTGCGCCGACAACGTAATGCGCCTTTTGTCGATGTTAAACTTGCGGGGCAGCCAATAGGCGACCGCAAATTTGGTGAACAGGTTCTCGTGATGGTGGCCGCCGTAGTATTCCCATGCGTATAATTCCTGCAATATAGCCTGAGCATTTTTCTTCTGGTAGGGCAAGTGATTAAACGGCGCAACGAGCCTGATTTTCTTGCCATAACCCAGGTACAGAAAGTCCCAGAGCGTCATGGTTGGGTAAGTTTTCAGCTTAACCCGGCCAAACTGTCCGTGTACATGCTTTAGTTGCCGCAGGTCGGTGTAGGTCCATTCGGAAGGCTGCTTACCCTCGGAGCGGAAATCGCTGCCGATCAGCACGTATTTCAGGTTTTCCTGGTCGGCCAGCTTGTAGAGGATTGATTTGATGGCCAGATCGGTAGGGGCGTCAATCCAGGGTAGCCCGGCAAACATGTACGACCGCAGAATGTCCTTGATCTCTTCGTAGTCGATGACGTAGGTTTCCAGGTCGATGTTCAGAGCGGTCGTGACCTTTTTAATGTTTTTAACGGCGATATCGGAGTTCCAGCCGTTGTCGAGGTTAACGGCCAGCGGGTTCAGACCGTATTCTCGGGCAATATGCAGCAGGTAGGAACTATCAGTACCGCCACTGACGCCGATGAGGCAGTCGTAGCGGGAGCCGGCCGGCTTCTGCTTCCTGATCCGGGCAACAGTCTGCTCCCAGGCCGACTTGCCTTCCGCTCCGCGTGGGAAGCTGGCCGACAGCTTTTTTTGAATAGTGGCATAGTTGGATACCCCCTGCGCATCGAAGCGAATGCCCGGCACCGAGGTATCCCAAATTCCCTCCTGACAAATCTGATAATCACTCATACGTTGATGGACCCGGCATATTCGGGCCGGCTGTTTACTGTTGAAAATTTGCCCAGAAAATGGGCGACTTCGATCCACTTCCAGATGTCGCGGGCAATATTGATGGACCCCTGCTGATGGAGCTTCAGCCGCTTCCGGCATTGCGCCATATCAAAATACCCCGAACCAATAAGGGCAGGGTTGTTTAATGCTTCTTCCGCTTTCTGCTGGAACAGGGCGGATCGCATCCAGTCATCGGCGGGGTTTTCGAAGCCGACTTTGTCCTGCCGGGTACGAATCCGCTCCGGCAGCCGGTTGCGCATGGCCTCGCGCAGAATCCATTTGGTGGTGCCGTTGCGAATCAGCAGGTTCGACGGCGACGCGAGTGTTTTCTCGACGAGCCGGTAATCCAGGAACGGCTCGCGCAGTTCTATGGAGAAATACATGCTGTTCAGGTCGTTCCATTTCAGGTTATGCTCCAGTTTGCTTTCAAAATGCTGGAGCAGCGACTCTCTCAGCGACTTTGGATTGAACAGCTCATCGGCAATACTGGATACGGACGCCTGCTGCCGGTAAAAATCGGCGTTGATGCCATTGGCTTTCCGGTAAGAAGCAGCCGCTTTCAGGCGTTTCGGAGCCATGTAGTAGCCCAGATACGCTAGCGCCCGGAACGACCGGTGATTTTGGTAATAGGTCCGGCTCTCGTGCAGCAGCCGGGCAAACTGCCCCGTCAGCAGCAGTTCCCTAAAGAAACTACCGAAAAAATAAGAATACCCGCCCAACTGCTCATCGGCACCCTGCCCGTCCATCAACACCTTCAGGTAACGGGCGGCATCTTTCATCACTTTAAACTGCGAATAGATACTCAGACCCCCAAACGGCTCAAAATGGCAGCGCATCAACTCATCGAAATCGGCCAGCAGGCTTTCTTCTGTCGGGTGAACGTATACCAGATTGGGCAGTTGCCGCTCATACTCCCGGATAAAGCTGCGCTCGTCGCCGGTGCGGCCGTCGCCGTACACGGCAGAAAACGCGTAGTAATCTTTTTTATGCAGGCCGGTAATCAGGGTGGAGGCTACCGAAGAGGAGTCTAGCCCCCCGCTCAGGCAGATGCCTACGGGTACATCGCTGCGCAGTCGCAGTTTGACGGATGATTCGAAGGTTTCGTAATAGTCCTCCGGGCTTTCCCAGCCTTTGTACAACTGCTCCTCAAGCCGGTACCAGCGATTAATTGCTACTTTGTGCTGCCGGATAGTCAGGCAATGTCCATGCTTAAGCTTCTTGATCTGCCGCACAAAGGTGTTTTCGTCCAGGTCGGTGCGGCCGTGCAGCAGGTAGTTGTACAACACGGTATCGTCGGGGTCAAGCGATTGATGCAATCTCTGAACGTGTTCGAAGATGGGGGGTATCTCGCTGGCAAACACAAACGTATCGGCTGCCGGGTAGTAGTAGAACGGCTTGACCCCGAAGCGGTCGCGGGCGGCAAACAGGGTTTTCTCCCGCCGGTCGTAGATCACAAAGGCCCACATGCCGTTAAAGCGGTGCAGGCACTCTGGTCCCCAGTGGCGGTAGGCGTTGAGCAGCACTTCGGTATCGGTCTGGGTGCGGAAGGTAAAGTGCGCCTGTAGCTCCTGCCTGATCTCCAGGTAGTTGTAAATCTCCCCGTTAAAGACCAGCACGTAGCGCTCATCATCCGATACCATTGGCTGGTGCCCGGCACTCGACAGGTCAAGGATGCTGAGCCGCACAAAGCCTAACCCAACATTCCCTTCTACGAATGTACCGGTATCGTCGGGCCCCCGGTGCCGCTGGCGCAGCATCATGGCCTCGACCGCCGGTAAGGCTACCGGCTTTTCGGATAAGTTGACGATGCCTGAAATGCCGCACATAGTGTGTTAACGAACGGTTGAGTTTGTCGGATGATTGGATCGTTTACCCGTCAGTCGCCGAAGCAGGTAGGCTTTCTGTTCTTTGCGCACCTGTTGCGAGACAAAATCGGGGAATGGCCGTTCCTTTCGGATAAAACGGGTTTGAATATAACCATAAAGCTGGACAAACGGAGCCAGAAAAAGTGGAGGCTCCAGGGCTTTGGAAAACGCTTTGGCCATAAAGTAAGCCCCGACGTAGGGAATCCGTCCGTTGGACAGCCCAGTCCGGTAGTGATTAAAGAGCAGCGAACCAGCCCGTGATCCTTCCGGTTTCAGGTGTTCAAACTCATACGGCAGCATCCGGGTCTCCCAGCCTTTGGCACGGGCACCGGCATTATCGACGGTATCCCAGCTGGTGTATGGGTATACGCCCCCGATGTCGGTGAGGCAGGCCTTCCGGTAGCATTTGGTAGCCCCGCGCGTGTTGCCGGCGCTTAAATCGGCTTTTTCCCGGACGCCGTTGATGGTCAGGTGGCCGGAGGCAATGCCCAGCCTGGGGTTCTGCTTAAACTCCGATAGGATGCTGGCAAAGAAGTCGGGCTTGAAATAGACGTCGCCATCCAGCTTAACTACCACATCGTAGGTAACATCGACCAGGCCAAGACCGTAGTTAAACAGCTGCACCACGCGGGAGCTATAATCATCTCGCTTCAGCTCCGGGCCGGTAACGACTTTGATCCAGTGATGCTGTCCGGCGTATCTCTGTAAAATTTCCGGAGTTCGGTCGGTTGAGTGGTCATCAACAATGACCCACAGGAGCGGTCTGGTCGTTTGCGCGACGACCGATTGCAGGGTGGCTTCAATATGCTCGCCTTCGTTCCGGACGGGCGTAACGATAGCATACGTAAGTTCTCCGGTTGCCCTGGTCTGTTGCGCAAAGAAGGTGTTATGCCACAGCGCCAGGTTCAGCAGCCGGAGCATCGTTTTCATGCTTTTGTGGTCGGTATAGGGTTGGTCCAGTTGCTGGCGAATGTCGCTGCCCAGCCCCATCGATTGCAGGTATCTGGAGTTTTCAATAGTGCTGCAAAACCACTCTTTCAATTCACCACGGAACCAGTAATCCTGCGGAATCTCCCAGCCCATTTTATCTTTCCGCCACGTAATCTGGTCCGGCAGCAGGCTATTCATGGCCAGCCGGGCTACGTATTTCGTCCAGCCCTCATGAACTTTGTAGACCCCCGGCATACCATGCCAGAACTCGGCCAATCGGTAGTCCAGAAACGGGTAGCGGGCCTCAACCGAGTACGCCATAGCGCTATGGTCGCCGTAGTGCAACAAGGTGACCATGTGGTTGAAATAGTCATGGTGGAGCCGTTCGTTTACCGTCACAAACGGGTCAGACAACTTGCCCAGCTTTTTCAAGCCCTGCCGGGTGAGATTTTTGAACCCTAACTGCCGCAGAATATTGAACGCTACCCCCAGCCGGGCAAAGGACCGGCTGCCCGGCATTTTGGCGAACGTAGCGTATTCTTTCCGGAGTGCGCTTGCCGAGACATTGGCCAGGTGGTTGGTTATGTAGTACTTGTAACCACCCTGCAGTTCGTCGGCACCCTGGCCGTCGAGTGTGACGGTAACGCCGTTTTGCCGCACCAGTCCGTAGGTAAACATGTACGACATGAGGGTGCTTTCCTGCGGGTTTTCCATCGCCCATACCATCTGCTGCATCTGCTCCGGAACCTGGGCGGGCTGCGGCTCTACACCATAGGCTTCCAGGTGATAGCGTTCGGCCATCAGGTTGATGAATTCGCTCTCGTCGCAGTTTTTAACACCGTCGCTGGGGTACACTGTAGAGAAGACTTTCAGCTTCTGCATAACCTGGTTCTCCCGGTGAAGCTCATTAATGTAATGAACGATCGACGAACTATCCAGCCCCCCCGAAAAGGCCGTGCCGACCGGCACATCTGACCGCAACCGCAACCGAACGGCATCCCGCAGCAGGTCCCGGTACTGCCGGGCATACTGCTCCGCTTTGTACGGGTCAAAGGACTCCGTGGAGGGATTGATGGGCACGGTCCAGAACGTGGTGGCGGGCAGGCTGGCCGCCGGCATCTGCGCGATGCTTCCCCGCCAGTACGACGCCCGGCTGAACCGGTATATATTGGTAAACGCCGTTTCCTCCTGAAACTCGTTCACCCCTTCCTGGAGAAAGCGGTTGATGTAGCCGGTATTCGGAGCCGTCTCCACGTCGGGGTGAGCCAGTATGGATTTGATCTCTGATGCGAAGATGAAGGTGCCGTTATGATGGTAGTAGTACAGCGGCTTGATGCCCATGCGGTCACGGCTCATAAACAGCTCACGGCGCTCCTGATCGTAAATGGCAAAGGCCCACATGCCGTTGAACCGGTTCAGGCAATCGGTTCCCCAGTAGTCGTACGCAGCCATGATGACCTCCGTATCCGACTGCGACTGGAATGAATAACCGGCACCCGCCAGCTCCTCCCGAATTTCCAGGTAATTGTAGATTTCGCCGTTGAAAACGATCCAGTAGCGGTTTCGGAAGCTCATCGGCTGGTGCCCGAACGGTGACAGGTCAATAATCGCCAGCCGCCGGAAACCAAACGCCAGCGCAGACCGGAGCGCATACGCTTCCGTTATCGGGTCAGCGGGATAGTAATCCGGTAAGGCATCGGCAACCACCAGCGACTCGCCCCCGAATACGGAGACCGTTTGCTGATCGGCCAGCAGAAAACCCGCATCATCGGGACCCCGGTGCGCGATCACATCGGTCATACGCCGTATGCATTCCGCCAGCGGCCGGGCCTCGTGATTGGTTTGTATGATGCCAACTATTCCGCACATAATCTTAAACTCTAATATTCCGGTATTTCCAGAGATACGCCCTGAACGTACCTAGTATAAAAATCAGGGTTGCCAGCGGCCATAGGGGCGCTATGCCGTGCCGGCGGTAAAAGGTTATCTGTTTTTGTAGTGAATTGATCGAGTATCTGTTCCGAAAGCTTTTCAGAAATACCGGTAGCTTTTGCTGGCGGTGGGCCGTTCCGTCGGAGGTTAGCTGCTCACTGGTATACACCCTGGCATCCCAGGAAATATATACCGGAATACCCTGCCGGTGGGCGGTTAAGGCATAATCATCATCAGAACCATACTGCGGGAAGGCTGCTTCGTCCAGATACCCGATCCGGCGAATGACCGCCTGCGGAATCAGCATACCCCGACCGACCAGCCCATACGTAGGGTAGACACCCGTCATGGTGTTTGAATCGAATGGGCAAAAGTGCGGCAGGTAACTGGTGGATTTCAGCCGCCAGCGTGTCAGACTCTTGTTGCCGGAAAACGTCACCATCGGCGGTTGCGTATTGGCCAGCGCCAGGCTGCCCATCAGGGCCGGCTGTTCAACGGCCTGCGCCGATTGATAGAGTTTTATCAGGTAATCCGGCTCAATCTCGCTGTCGTCGTTCAGGATCAGGAACGCGTCTGGCTGCAGACTCTCCTCCGCGTACCGGATACCCTCGTTGACCGAGCGGGTAAACCACCAGGAGCCGTCGCCCAGCACGCGGTGGACCTCCGGAAACTCCTGCGCCAGCATCTCCAGGGTTCCATCGGTAGAGCCATCCACCACGACCACAATCGCCACGCGGCTGCTGACCGGTTGCTGGGAGGCCAGTTGGTGCAGCAGCGCCCGAAGGCAGGCCTGTCGGTTGAAGGTTGGTATGATGATGGCTAGGCTTTCCATACGTTAGCCGTCTCTGGTTTTTTCGGAAAGGGACAATTCCGGCTGCGGTGGGGGAGCCGTTTCCAGTGGCAACCGGGCGGTGGCGGTTTCCATATACCGCAGGCGGTCGGCCAGAAACAGGAAGGACAACAACAGCGCCCGGTCGAAGATACCCTGCGAGAAGCCGGCCGACATAATAGCGATAAAGGCGTAAAGCGTAAATCGGGGCGAAAACTGGACCAGCCGGCAGTAACGCCGGACAAAAGCAAACAGCGTAATGAAATACAGGATAGCCGCCGGAACCCCGTAGGTAGCCATCAGGAACGTAACCCCGTTGTTGCGGTGGATGGACGCGTCCAGCGATTTGGCCAGTTGCCCGAACCGGTTCTCGCTGCGCCGGCCGTAGCCGATCAACGGGTTTTTAATGATATCAATGATGTCAAGGTAGGCACTGCCGAACCGGGAGGTATTGTCTTCTTTCGCCAGACTGATGTTTTCCTGAATCTTGCTGCCCAGAAACGCAAACTCATCGTACGCCGAAATCGCCCCAAACAGCAGCAGCGTTACGTAAAACGCCTTGACGCCCCGCCCGATGGACTGGCTGGTCAGCACATACCCGATGAGGATAATGAACAGGGTAACATAGCCGGCCGTCGAGAATGTGGTGATAATGGAGATGATGAACAAGTTGTTTTGGCGGTTCAGCAGGGTTTTGCGGTAGGCCAGGTTGAAAATCAGAGCCAGGTTCAGGAAAACGGCAAAAGCCCCCGGTTCCCAGAATGGCCCGGAGTTCCGGATAATAACCTCCTTGGCATACGGGTTGAAGGTATAAATGATGATGTTGGAGCTCGTCTCATACAAGCTCTTGCCCAGCGCGAAGAACGGTTTGAAGAATACTTCGGCTACATTCTCAATCAGAAAACCTTCAACGGCCGGGATAAACGTCAGAAAATAGATAGGCAGCGCCAGCAGGGCGCTTACGTACATGATATCTGTGTAGTATTTGATAAGCCGGATGCCGCAGATCTGGACGACGAAATAGATCAGGAACAGCTTGACCAGCAGGCTCAGTAATGAAGTAAAGACGAAGTTGTTGAAGTACAGCGCCTGCACGAGTTCCAGCAGGAAGAAAGCGACAATAATGCGCAGCGGCCGGACCGTGGTGGTCACATTCCGGGTAAGCACGATAAAGCCCGCTATGAGGAACAGCAGGATGCTGAACTCCTGCGACCGGTAAAAGTACTCGATGCCCGTTATGGCAACCAAACCGTAGGCTAATACATATTGCGTGCGAACAGAAGGCATAGTTTGTTGTTGACGTTATCGGCTCCAGAGTCCGCCTGCTTTTGCGTTCATCAGTTTCAGATACTGGAGCGGAGCCTGTATGGAGAACAGCGCCAAGCATAGGCAATTACCCCAGACAATTCCCTCGACGCCGATACCGGCCACTACTGCCAGCCCATACGTAAGCGGAAAAAACAGGATCAGCACGAACAGGGTCACCAGAAACTGAAGCCTGATTTTGCCCGTGCCGTTCAGGAACGTAATAAATATGTTGTTCCAGGCGTACAGGCTCACGTAAACGGCGTTGGCAATGGACAGGCTCAGCGGTATATCGGTAATAGTGCCGGTCCAGGCTTTATACACCCAATCGGCATTGAGCACCATCACGACCAGGGCCAGTTGCAGCACTCCCCAGAGTTGCACCGACCGGCGGATGGCCGCCCGTATCCAGCTATAATCCTGCCGGGTATAGGCCTCCGTGAACGATGACCAGAAGGGTGCCGTAATAATGCTGAAGCCCATGGTGATGACGTTGAAATACCGGAACGAAACCGTGTAGTCGGTAACCTCGTCCGGACCAAACCACCTCGAAATTAATATAGAATTGGTTTGGTAAAGCAAAACGGCG
This sequence comes from Nibrella saemangeumensis, assembly GCF_039541915.1. Taxonomy (NCBI): domain Bacteria; kingdom Pseudomonadati; phylum Bacteroidota; class Cytophagia; order Cytophagales; family Spirosomataceae; genus Nibrella; species Nibrella saemangeumensis. The sequence continues at coordinate 208,838 of NZ_BAABHD010000029.1, read as the reverse complement.
GCAATTTGCATGATAAAGAACTGGAGCCCTAGTCCCATGACGGCCTTCAGTTTTGTCAAATCTACATACGCCAGCGCCGGGCGCAGTTCCGGAAAGGTATAGGTGAAACAGTACCAGGTAAAGGCCAGGTAGCTGCCGAGCGAGATCAGGCTCTGAACCACACAAAACAGCGCAAAGGAGGATTGCGTAGCCACCGTAAGCGTATACACCCCCAGCAGCGAACCCACATTGATGGCCAGAATGATCAGCCCGGTCTTGCTGTTCTGCTGGTACGCATTCAGCACCGGATTGATGAGCGACAGCAGCAGCTGGGCAAAAAAGAAGCTGACAACCACGGTACCCACCAGGCTGAGTTCTGCTTCCCGCAGGTCAGATGCGTTAACGAGCCAGGACCAGTTGATAAACGGCGACGCCAGTAGAAAGATCAGCCAGAGCGTTACCATCAGCGCACCGACTACCGCGTAAGCTGTGCTGACCAGCTTGCGGGCTTCGGTAAGCTGATTGCGGGCGAGCGCTTCGGTCAGGCGGTTGCGGAGGCCGTTGCCAATACCAATGTCAAAAAAAGTAAGCCAGGCGGTGAGGGAGCTGAGCGTAATCCAGATGCCATACCGCTCTTTGTCCAGGTACTGGAGAGAAAGCGGCACCAACAGGAGCGTAGCGATAATAGACGCGCCCTTGTACAACAGCGAGCGGTAAATGTTCTGTAAAACATTGACTGTCCGTTCCGATACGTTAACGCCCGTAAATAATCTCACATTCATGCTGCTTCCGTTACGTTATCGGTTGCCGGTCACAACCGGCTTACTGCCATCCGGCCGCTTTCTGCGGGTACGTGATCGGTTGAGGCTCGGGAATAATACGCACCGGCGTTTTAATAAACTCCCGGTTGGCCGACTGGTAAATCCGCTCGATGATATCAACTACCTTCAGCCCTTCCATGGCGTTGGTAGTAATAGTAGCCTGGTTCTGCAACACCTTGACCACGTTCTCAAAAACAAAGTTATGGTTCTGCGCTGAGCCGGTATAACTACCATAGTCGTTACCCGGATTGGTGGGGGCCAGCGTTGGCATTACGTAGTCGCGGATATGGCAGTACTCCACCCGGTCCATGTATTGCCCGCCCACTTTGATACTGCCGTTCTCGGCAATGATGGTGATGCTGCTTTCCAGGTTTTTCTGCCAGACCGAGGTCGAAAAGTTCAGCGTACCCATGCCGCCGTTCAGAAACTGGAAAGAGACAAAGCCGCTGTCTTCAAAATCGGTGAGGTGCTGGTGGTTAAAGTCCATCAGCCGGGCCTGAATGCCCGTGATGTCGCCGAACAGCCAGTACATGATATCAATGAAATGCGAGAACTGCGTAAACAGGGTTCCTCCGTCGAGGTCACGCAGGCCGTGCCAGCTCCCGGCGGTATAGTAGCGCTCGTCGCGGTTCCAGTAGCAGTTCATCTGGACGATGTAAAGTTTCCCTAAAATGCCCGAATCAACCACTTCTTTCAGCCATTGCGACGGCGGTGAGTAACGGTTCTGCATCACGGCAAACACATCCCGCCGTCGGGCCAGGGCCTTGTGCAGTACCCGCTCAGCGTCCTGACGCGACAGGGCCAGCGGTTTTTCGATAACTACGTGCTTACGGGCGTCCAGACAAGCCAGCGCGTGGGTGGCATGAAGGCCATTGGGCGTAGCCACCGAAATGACGTCCAGATCAGGATCAGCCCGGAGCATCTCCTCCAGCGACGAAAAGAAAGGGACGTCGTATTGCTCAATACCTAGCTCCTCAACCGGTTTTGTATCGGCCAGCGCGGCCAGTTCGGCACCGGGCTGGCGTGTAATCATCTCGGCATGACGTTTTCCAATATGGCCGCAACCAATAACCCCAAAGCGAATCAATTTCTGTGTAGACAGCATACCGTGTAAACGTCCAAGTGTGAATAAGTAACTGTTGGCTTAAGTAAGCCGCAAAATGCCTTTTTCGGTTAATTGATAGACCTGCCCACTCTCCGGGCAGACTGCTTCTTTGTTTTCATCGAATTGGAGCCGGTGGCCGTATTCACTGACCCAGCCGATCTGCCGGGCCGGATTGCCCACAACCAGGGCGTATGCCGGTACCGGTCTGGTAACCACCGACCCGGCCCCAATCAGGGCATACGGTCCAATGTCATTACCGCAGACGATGGTAGCGTTGGCCCCGATGGACGCGCCTTTGCCTACGTGTGTCCGCTGGTACTGGTTCCGGCGGTTAACGGCACTCCGGGGGTTAATCACATTGGTAAAGACCATCGACGGTCCCAGGAACACATCATCGTCGCAGGTGACACCGGTATAGATCGAGACGTTGTTCTGCACCTTCACGTTGCGGCCCAGCACTACCTCCGGCGACACCACCACGTTCTGTCCGATATTGCAGTCGTTGCCGATCACGCAACCCGGCATGATGTGCGAAAAATGCCAGATGCGCGTACCCTGACCGATGGTGCAGCCCTCATCAACGACGGCGGTGGGGTGTATATGTACGGTTTCGCTGATCATTTACCGTTTGTGCATGTAGTCTGCAATGACCGAACCAATGTATTCCTGCTCCCGCTGCGTCAGTTCCGTATGCATCGGCAACGATAGGACCTGCCGGCACAGGGCTTCGGCTACGGGAAAGCTGCCAGCCGGGGACTTACTACTGGCATAGGCTGGTTGCTGGTGCATGGCCATCGGGTAGTAGATCATCGATGGAATACCCTGTTCACGCAGATACCGCTGCAGACCGTCACGCTTATCGTCGGCCACCCGTATGGTGTATTGATGAAAGACGTGCGTTGAATACGGAGCCCTGGCAGGTAGTTTAATACCGGGTATGGCACTCAGCAACGAGTCATAACGTGAGGCTGCCAGTTGCCGGTGTTGGTTAAACTCGTTCAGGTGGCGGAGCTTGACGGTCAGCACGGCCGCCTGAATGGTGTCCAGCCTGGAATTTACCCCAACCAGTTCGTGCTTATACTTCACCCGCTGGCCGTGGTTGGCAATCATCTGCAACCGGTCGGCCAGTTCGGGATCGTTGGTGCAGAGCGCACCGCCATCACCGTAGCATCCCAGGTTCTTCGACGGGAAGAACGACAGCGAGCCTGCGTCACCCAGCGTACCGGCCATTTTAACGGTTTGGTCAGCACTTGTATACGTACTGCCGATGGCCTGCGCCAGGTCTTCCACCACAAAAAGGTTATGGGCGCTTGCCAGTCTGAGCAGCGGGTCCATATCGGCGCATTGCCCGAAGAGGTGTACCGGTACAAGGGCTCGGGTACGGTTTGTCAGTGCTCGTTCGGCGGTTTCGGCGGTCAGCGTAAAGGTATCGGGATCGACGTCGGCCCAGACGGGGACGAGGCCAAGGAGCATAAGCACTTCGGCGGTGGCTACGTAATTAAAAGCCGGCACAAGTACCTCGTCGCCCGGTTGCAGGCTCAGGGCCATAAACGCCAGCTGCAGGGCATCCGTGCCGTTGCCGCAGGTAATCACCCGCTCCGCCTGTAAATAGGCTGCCAGATCCTGCTGAAACTGCCGGACAAAAGAGCCATTGATAAAATCCGTCTGGTCGAGGCACTGCTGAATAGCCGCATCAATGTCGGCCTTGAGCCGCAGGTACTGCCCGTGCAAATCGACCATCTGGATGGACGCGATCTTCATAACATCAAGTGGTTTAGGGTCGCCGGTACCCAAACGCTTCAGGGCTTTTAGTTCAGACGCTTTCGCGAAGGGACCAGAAAGGTCCGGAGTCGCTGAATCATCTTATTGCCCTCATCCGGGTGCGGCTCATAGTAGCCGTATCCGTACATACTCTCACTTTCGACGGAGTTCAACACCAGGCTCAGTTTGCGCAGTCGCTGTTCCTTGTACAGGGTTTCAATGCTCCGGAGCGACTGTTTCGGCGTGACATTGTACCGGACCATGTACAGGGTAGCATCCGTATGTTCGCCGATGATCTGCGCGTCGGTTACCAGCCCGACTGGTGGTGCATCGACCAGAACAAAATCGAACAGTTCGCGGAGTTTGACGAAGAGTTCTTCCAGGCGCGGACTTGTCAGCAATTCGGTCGGGTTGGGCGGTATCGGACCGCAGGGAATCAGCCAGTAATTGTTATAGCCCGGAATCGGCACCAGAATGTCGTCCAGTTCGGCCTGTCCCACCAGGTAGTTGCTAAGGCCTGTCTGCATCGGCAACCCGAATTTGGAGTGCAGCGTTGGCCGGCGCAGGTCCATCTCCAGAATAACCGTCGGTCGTTTAATCAGGGCCAGGCTCGCGCCGAGATTTACCGTCACAAACGATTTGCCCTCCCCGCTGATGCTGGAGGTAACCAGCAGGGCCAGGTTATTGCTGCCCGACCGCAGAAACTGCAGGTTGGTGCGTAGGGCCCGGATCTGTTCGCTTACCGCCGAGCGATCGTTGCCCGAGACCACAATCGGGTTTTTGTGCCTGACGTGGGCAATTTCGCCGATCACCGGCGCGTTGGTCATTTCATCAATATCAGTCCGGCTGGCCACCCGCTTGTTCAGCAAATCACGCAGGGTGATGCCAATAACCGGAATCAGCAGGCCCACCGAAGCAAACAACAGCATGATCAGCGGCTTAATCGGCTTCACCGGCCTGGAGCCGCTGCGGGCTTTATCAATGGTCCGGCTGTCGGCCACCGTGGCGGCATACGACAGGGCGGTTTCCTCCCGCTTCTGGAGCAGGTAGGTGTACAGGTGATTTTTGATCGACTGCTGGCGGGTAATGTCCATCAGCGCCCGCTCTTTTTTGGGTACACTCCGGATCAGGGATTCAAACCGGCCATTGGTGGCCAGTAGTTGCTGACGGGTGCCATTGAGAATCTTTTTATGATTCTGGATAGTCTCGTAGACATTTGTTTTAGTCGCGGTAATCTGGTCTTCGAGCGCGCGCAGGAGGGGGTTGGCCTCCGAGGTAGTACGGGCCATGGCATCCCGTTGCAGTTCGAGTTCGGTGAGCTTACCAATCAGCCCGACCAGCACCGGATCACTCAGACCCAGCGTAACCGGTATATTGCCTTTGGCCGCCCCACTGCTGAGTACATACCGCTCAATGTCGGCCAGAGCGCCCAGCTGGATGTTGGTCTGGCTAAGCTGCGCGTCGTTCTGTTCCACTTTGCTTAGCAGCACCTGTGCTTCGGCGCTCATGTCGGTGATGCCCTGCGTCGACTTATAGGACTCGATATCCTTTTCGACCGAGGAGAGTTCTCCCGAAACGAGCTTGAGCCGGGTTTCGATAAACTGCAGGGTATTGGCTACAATGCGGTTCTTGTCTTCAACGGCGGCCGCGTTGTAGGCGTCGATCAGGTGGTTCAGAATGTCCACCCCTTTCTGCGGAACAGCGTCTTCCAGCGACAGCAGCAGCACGGTAGAGGCTTTGCTGCTGGGCTCAACGTTCAGTTTCTTCAGGTAATCCTGCACCGTTTCCGCCAGGGGGTCGGCCTGGATAATAACCGGTTGGGTTGTGTCGGAAAAAGGTTTCGTGGCGATGAACGTCAGCCGGCCGTATGGCGTATTGACAGCCTCGTTCAGCGGATACGTGGTATTGTCGATCCGAACCTTACCGGTGTTTACAAAATCAACCTGTATCTTTTCTTCGTACAACGGGGGCAGGGCCTCCTGCACGTCCATCTTAATGGGAGCCCGGTTGTAGATTTCCCGGTTGCCGAAGGGCGTTTTCTGGTAATAGCGTACGTCGAGTCCCAGTTGCTCCGCCACTTTTTCCATGAGTGTGTAGGAGCGGAGGATCTCGACTTCGTTCTCGATGACCCGCTTCGGGGTAAAGAAGTCCAGTTCTTTCAGGACGTTCTCTTCCGAAATGCCTTTGTTCTCGTCTTTGACCAGCAGGCTCGACTGGATTTTGTACAGAGGAGTAGCGTACAGCAGGTATACATAGCCTGCGATGAGAGCAACCACCAGGGAAAAAACAAACCACCGCCAGTTTTTCAGGTAGTGGTGCAGTGTTACCTGAAAATCGGATTTGATCGGTTCCTGGCTTGGATAGGTATAGGGAATATTGTTACTCATTCCGTGTGCGCTTACAAAAATGGTGTCAGTTGTTCATGCCGTTACCTCCCCGTTAATGCTTACCCTTAAACGATAAAATTACCATTCGCTGAAAAATACTTATCGAATGGTGCATTTAAACGTAACCGTTCAGGGTGTTCCCGGATCTGCCAAACAGACTGGCTGTCTTTATTGAGGTAGCAATTTACAAAAATTAAATAAATTGCAGGCTCTTCATATTACTTCCGGCTTATGACAGACCACCGGCCGGCGGTTAACGGGTGTATTGCACAACGATGGCAATAAAGGATAAGGCACTCAGGGCAGCCGGTACCAACTGGTACAGGCGGTCGGCGGTGGCCACCCGGCCCCGGCCCGGTTCTACGTAGACCACGTCGTTGGGGTGCAGGTAATAATAGGGCGACTGAAACAGATCCCGGCGGTTCATGTTTACCCTGGCAAATTCCCGCTTGCCGTTGGTCTCCCGGATGATCAAAACATTATCCCGGCGGCCATAGATCGTGATGTCACCGGCCAGACTGAGTGCTTCGGGCAGGGTTATCTTTTCGTTGGGTACATTGAACAGCGAAGGTCGGGCAACCTCGCCCAGCACCGAAACTTTGTAGTTCAGGAACCGGATATTGACGGTCGGCTCCTTCAGGTAAACCTTTAGCTTCTCCCGAACTACCTCCCGGGCTTCTACCGTAGTCATACCCGCTAGTTTAATTTTGCCCAGCAGCGGCAGTTCAACCATACCCTCATTGTCAACCAGATACCCGACGGAGGTGCTGATCTGCCCCGGTTGGGTTGGTGCCGAAGCGACGCGCTCAGCAGGGGCATACGGATTAAAGAAATTTGTCGCTTCCGGATTCAGGCTGCTCACGTAGATGGACAGGATGTCGGAGGGCTGAATGGTAGGTACATACCGATTGGTGATCGTCAGAACCTGCTCCTGACTTTCCGGACTCTCATCCTGAAAATACGCTATTTCTTTCTGGGATATGCAGGATACCAGATTGAGGCACAAGAGGCTAAGTACTAGCCATGTTAAATTTCTCATAAATAATTAAAGACCTCCTGACCGGAGGCACCTACATGGAGGATAGTTTTCAGACCGGCTACAAGGCCGGGTCTGCAAAATTGGCGCAACAATATTACTCATAAACGAGAGAAACATGTATATCCTGATGTATTCAGGTGTGGGGAGAGATTCGCTAAGCAGAAACGGCCATCAGCGTAACGCGGTCTTTTACTGGATTTTTTGCAATTTTTTATTATAATTATTTAATTTAGAGGAGAAAAGGTATCATCCGTGCGTCCTATGGAAGCTATACATTCTCTTCAGACCGATCTGGCAACGCATGCCCATCATTTCTACCACTGGGAGCGACAGCAGCCCGCCAAAATCTACCTGCGCCAGCCCGTCGGCAATCACTATATCGATTATAGCTGGGGTGAGGTTGGCCGCCAGGCCCGCATCATGGCTACCTACCTGAACTCGCTGGGACTGCCGCCCCGCAGCAATATTGGATTGGTCTCGAAGAATTGTGCACACTGGATCATTGCCGACATCGCTATTCTGCTCAGTGGGCACGTATCCGTACCGTTTTACCCGACCCTGACCGCCGACCAGCTCCGGCAGGTGATGGAGCATAGCGGCTGCCCGGTGCTGTTTGTCGGGAAGCTGGACAACTGGCCGGCCATGAAGCCGGGGGTGCCCAACGGGGTTCATGGCATTAGCTTCCCGCCCTACGGACCGGCGGCCCCGGCCCCTGATCCGGGCCTGATGCCCTGGGAGGACGTACTGAAGAACTACGAACCCATGCTGGACAGCCCGCTGCGGAGGCCAGACGATATATACACCATTGTGTATACCTCCGGCACCACGGGAAGCCCTAAAGGCGTGATGCTGGACATGAAAGCGGCCGCTACGTTTCTGAAGGCCGTAGCGCCGGTGGCCCGGCTGGACGTAAAAGACGCCCGCTATTTTTCGTATCTGCCGCTCTGTCATATTGCCGAACGCAATGTGGTAGAAGCCGGTAGCCTGACCTCCGGGGGAACCATTTACTTCGCTGAATCGCTCGACACGTTCGCTAAAAACCTGGTGGCGGCCCGGCCGACGCATTTTCTGGCGGTGCCGCGTATCTGGACCAAGTTTCAGTTGGGTATCCTGGCCAAACTGCCGCAGAAGAAGCTAGACCGGCTGCTCAGGATTCCGCTTCTGTCGGATTTTATTAAGCGAAAAATACGGAAAGGCCTGGGGCTGAACGATGCCGTGTTTATTCTGACCGGCGCGGCACCCATGCCCATCTCGCTCATCCAGTGGTTCCGTCGGTTGGGTATTACCATTCAGGAGGCTTACGGAATGACCGAAAACCTGGGAGCCGTGTCGATGATGCCTGTTGACGAAATCAAAGACGGCACCGTCGGTAAGTTGTACGACGGCATGGATGTGAAGATTGATCCCGACACGGGCGAGGTGCTGACCCGCGCTGACTGGCTGATGCGGGGCTACTACCGGGAGCCGGAGATGACGGCCGCTGTGCTCCGTGACGGCTGGCTGTATACCGGCGATGTAGGCGAACTGGACGAAAATGGCTATCTGAAGATAACCAGCCGGGTAAAAGATATGTATAAGACCCCTAAAGGAGAATATGTGGTGCCGGCACAGATTGAGTTTGGCTTTGCTGATAACAACTTTGTGGAGCAGATCTGCGTAGCGGGTCAGAACCTGCCCCAGCCGGTGGCGCTGGTCGTGCTGTCGGAGATGGGCCGCCACGCCGACCGGATGCTGGTGGCGCAGAGCCTGGAGCAGACGGTAAGCGCGCTGAACCCGCGCTTACACACCTACGAGCGGATCAGGAAAGTGGTGGTGGTGAAGGATACCTGGACGGTAGAAAACAACATGATGACGCCGACGATGAAGATTAAACGCAACGTGGTAGAAAAGCAGTATGAGCCGCGTCTGGAACCCTGGTATAGCCGGGAAGAAACCATTGTCTGGGAGGAGTAAACACAAAAAAGTGCTACCTTCCGTCCATGCGTCATATCGTTATTGTAGGCAATGGCATTGCCGGTATTACGGCTGCCCGGCACATTCGTAAACAGAGTGAAGATAGAATTACGGTAATTTCCTCAGAAACCGACCATTTTTTCTCCCGCACCGCCCTGATGTATATTTACATGGGGCATCTGGAGTACCACCATACCAAACCGTACGAAGACTGGTTCTGGCCCAAAAACCGCATCAACCTGCTACGCGGTTATGTGGAGCAGGTCGACTTTACCGCCAAAAAACTGGTCCTCTCCAACCGCTTTGTGGAGGAATACTCGGCCCAGACGCGGGGCGAGAAAAACTCACGGACCAGCCCCTGGTTCCGGAAGGTCAGCGCGGATGAAATGCCACAGTCGGTGGAGACACTGGACAATCGGGAGCTTTCGTACGATGTGCTGGTACTGGCGGTGGGCTCCAGACCCAACTTTTATGACTGGCCAGGACAGGACCTGAAAGGGGTACAGGGTTTATACGGTATGCCGGACCTGGAGCGGATGGAAGCCGGCACCAAAGACATCAGACAGGCGGTTGTAGTAGGAGGGGGGCTCATTGGCATCGAAATGTGTGAAATGCTGCTGTCCAGGGACATTGCCGTCACGTTTCTGGTGCGGGAAGAAAGCTTCTGGGATTCTGTATTACCACCTGAGGAATCGGCCGTGGCGACCCGGCACATCCGGGAGCATCATGTCGATCTGCGGCTGGAGACTGAGCTACAGGAACTGGTGGACGATGGCACCGGCCGGGTGGGGGCCGTACTAACTACCGCCGGGGAGTGGATTCCTGCGCAGTTTGTGGGCATTGCGGTAGGCGTAAGCCCAAACATAGACTTTTTAAGAAATACGGATCTGGCCGTAGACCGGGGTATTCTGGTAAACGAGTACCTCGAAACGAACCTGCCGGACGTATACGCCATCGGTGATTGTGTGCAGCACCGCAGCCCGCCGACGGGCCGGAAACCCATTGAGCAGATCTGGTACACCGGCCGCATTATGGGGGAAACGCTGGCGCAAACCCTGCTGGGTAAACGGACGCCCTACCAGCCGGGCGTATTTTTCAACTCCGCCAAGTTCTTCGACATCGAGTATCAGACGTACGGCTACGTGCCCACTCACGTACCCGACGATGGTAGCCGGCAAACGTTTTACTGGGAGCATCCCGACGGGCGGAAGTCCCTGCGCATCAACTACCGCACCGACACGGGAGCCGTCACCGGGGTCAATGCCCTGGGTATCCGGCAGCGACAGGAGGTCTGGGAAACGTGGATCACCGGGGCGCGTGACATCCGCTATGTACTGGCCCATCTGCCCCATGCTAACTTTGATCCTGAACTGTTCCGGCAGTATGAGCCGGCCATCGTGGCGAAGTTCAACGCCGGGCATCAGGGGCAGGCCGTCCAGATCAGGGCAAAAAAAGGTCTTTTGGGTTGGCTGGCCGCCAGGGATTAGCGGGTAGAATTCGAAATCTGTGTACCTTTAAGGCACTAACCTAACCTTGTTTCAACCTAACTGTACCCGACGCTCATGTCTTCCCGTCGATCGTTTTTCCGGCAATTGGGGGTAGCGGCAACCGGCTCGTTGACCCTGCCCGCGTTTTTTACCGAAGCCGAAGCGCATACCGTTCAGCACTACCAATCCTACGCGTCTGGTGTGTCTCCGCAGGCCCTGGCGCAGGACGAAGACTTCTGGTGGCGAGTCAAGCAGGACTTTACCGTCTCGCCCACCCTGCTGAACCTGAACAACGGGGGCGTGAGTCCGCAGCCGAAAGTGGTACAGGACGCTCATATCCGTTTTTACCAGTACGCCAACGAAGCCCCAACTTATTATATGTGGCGGATACTGGATCAGGGCCGTGAAGCCCTGCGTGCCAAGCTGGCCGATCTGGCGGGCTGCTCCCCGGAAGAGCTGGCTATTAACCGCAACGCTACCGAAGGGCTGAATACTATTATCTTCGGGCTGAACCTGAAAGCCGGTGACGAGGTGATCCTGACCAAACAGGATTACCCTAACATGATCAATGCCTGGAAGCAGCGCGAGAAGCGCGACGGCATCAAGCTCGTCTGGCTGAACCTGGACCTGCCTTCTGAGAGCGACGATTACCTGGTCGGTCAGTTTGTGAAAGCGTTTACCCCGCGTACCAAAGTGGTACATATTACGCACATCATCAATTGGGTCGGACAAATCCTGCCAGTGCGGAAAATAGCCGATGCGGCCCGGCAGCGCGGTATCGAGATTATTTGTGACGGTGCTCACTCCTTTGCGCATCTGGATTACAAAATACCCGATTTAGGCGTTGATTATTACGCCACCAGCCTGCATAAGTGGCTTTGTGCGCCCTTCGGCAGCGGGATGATGTACATCCGGCGCGATAAGATAAAAAACGTGTGGGCGCTGCTCTCCAATACCGAACCCGACGGTGCCGACATCCGCAAGTTCGAATCCCTAGGGACCCGCTCCTTTGCCTCGGAAATGGCCATTGGAACGGCGGTGGATTACCACAACGCCATTGGTTCGGCGCGGAAGCAGGCCCGGTTGCAGTACCTGAAAAACTACTGGGCCGAAAAGGTGCAGGGCATTCCCGGCGTCCGCCTTCATACCTCGCTCAAACCCGACTACGCCTGCGCGCTGGCGTTCTTCTCCATCGACGGCCTGAAGCCCGGCGAAGTGGAAGGCCCGTTGCTGAACACGTACAAGATCCATACCTCACCCATTCAGTGGGAGAGTTTCAGCGGCCTCCGCGTTACCCCACACATCTACACCTCGCCCAAAGATCTCGATCGGCTGGTAACGGCCATCGGCGACATTGCCAGTAAGCGAAAAAAAAGCTGATTTGGGAACAAGGCCTGTTTGGGCAAACTAACCTGAGCGTTTATGAAACAGCGAATTGTCCAGTTAAGCTTACTTGTGGATGATTATGATGACGCTATCCGTTTTTACACGCAGAAGCTCAGGTTTGTGCTCCTGGAGGATACCGTCCTTAGTGAGACTAAGCGGTGGGTGCGGGTAGCACCACCCGGCTCAGAGGAGTGTGCGCTCCTGCTGGCTAAAGCCGCTACCGAGCAACAGCGTACGCGGATTGGCAACCAAACGGGCGGGCGCGTTTTTCTGTTTCTGCATACGGACGATTTCTGGCGGGATTACCGAAACTTATTAGCCAACAAAGTTCAGATTATCCGGGAGCCGTCGGAAGAGCCGTATGGTACCGTAGCGGTATTTGCCGATTTATACGGCAATCTGTGGGACATGATTGAGCCCAAAGTAGCCGAGGGCTTTTGATTTTGAGCCTTTCTACTTTAGCTATGTAACAAAGCCAATAGTACCTATAAATTGTAACTGCTTTGGAACAATAATTTTAAAAAAAAAGTAAAACACCCTTCTACTGTAAGTCGATATGAAAAAGGTGAAAGTGATTTATAAAACAAGCAGCCAATTGTTGGTTGGCTGCCTGCTGAGTTTAAGTTCATTCGGCCAATTACATGAAATAGAAGCCTCCAAAACTAACTGGACAACAGTTGGCGAAATAAAATGGTTGGCAAACACAAAAGCCAGTTTAAAATACTTTGTCAGCAAAACGGATACTACTTACCATTTATACCTTCAGGATGATCAAAAGTTAAAGAACAGTTCAGATATGACTGTGTATAAACATTTCAGCATCTTCTTTAGTGGTATAGATAATACAATCGGAAATTTATACGACCTGCTAAATACTTTTTTTACAGCCGAAAACAGGAAAAACAAAGAATTGGAAAAGATATTTAAACTGGGGAACGAGATGGTACATGTACAGCATTATCCTAAACTTACAGCGCCGGCTATTATGGTTTCCACCAAAGAAAACCATATTGTGCTTACACAAAAAGAGATAAAGAAGCTGTTTAACAGGTAAGGGAGAATACGCTTAGGAGAGCCCCAAAAGGTTATTTTTACTTCCAATGCTTCATCAGGCCACCCAATCATCTAGCCTTGTCGACGGGACGCTTCCGGGCCTGAAAAAATCGTTTCTGGAGCCTTTTCAGAGATATTGTACAAGGTCAGTTACACGCCCGAACCAATAAAAGAATAATAGCCTACTTAAAGATTTGGTCAACGGAACAGGTGCTAAAACAGTTGGAAGCGCTGGATATTTCAAAAGAAACCCAGCGATAGCTCGCTGGGCTCTCCAACCCTTAATCCCTAACCTAAAAATTATCTATAATGCCGGGCGTACTGCTGTCCTTCGCTGTTGGTGGCGGCTTTCTGCTGAACCAGTTGTTGAAGGGGGGCAGAATTGGTGCCAACCAGCCAGTGCTTCTTACCACTTATCTGCAGCGGAGCCAGCGCTTTCATGTCTCCGGACAGGTGAATGCCGCTTTGGGCCGAACGCAACGGCCGGAACTCACCCTTTCCGTTACCCAGCATCAGCAGGCCACAGGTGGCATCGTAACGCCCCGTCAGGTAGTCGGGGCTAAACTGATTGCCAATGGTAAGGACATCCAGATTTCCATCGGCGTTAAAATCGCCGAGTCCCATGCCCGTTATTGGTGCCAATTGAGCCGGCATCGGCAGCGGACGAACGTTCCAGTTTAGCGCCCCGTCGCTTCCTTTTCCGGTATTCTCCATGTACACCGACGCAAATGAGTTAGCTTGTAGGGTGTTTTGTAACTCCTCTTTCCCGAACAGGTCAGAAACGGCAGCTTTGGCAAATTGGTTATAGGTTAGAAATTTCTTCTTAACCACCGGAAATCGACTAACCAGCGCGTCGCGTCCCAAAACCGGCACTTCCTCCCCGTTGAGGTAGTAACTGAGCAGGGGCTGAACACCGCCTGGAAAAGGTACCGCGTACAGGCTTACCGGCTGCTCTGCAGTAGGCTTTAGCCGGTTGTTCAGGCCCCAGTTGCCGACTACCAAATCAGGGTCGCCGTCCTGGTCGAAATCCCCGGCGGCTACGCTCATCCACCAGCCCGTCTGAGCCGACTGGTACCAGCGTTTTAGTCGCCCTGCTTCGTTGTGGAATATGGTCACCGGCATAAATTCACCCACCACGACCAGGTCGGGCCAGGTGTCCCGGTCTATATCCACCCAAACCGCATCTGTCACCATGCCAACATACGACAGATCGGGCGCAGCTTCTGCCGTAGCGCTCTCAAAACGCCCCTGACCCTTGTTGCGCAGCAGAAAGCTTTCGGGTAGTTCGGGGTAGCGGTTCGGTACCACGCGCCCACCCACAAACAGGTCTAAATCGCCGTCTTTGTCGTAGTCAGCCGCACGGGCACAGCTGCCACTGGCGTATTCGACCGGAACGGCCGCTTTGTCGCGCACAAAATTGCCCTTACCGTCATTCATGTACAGCCGGTCCTGGTAAGCAGCCGTCAGCGGGTTGTACTCGTTACCACCACTGACCACGTACAGGTCCAGGTCACCATCCCCATCGGCATCGAGCAGCGTACCGCCCATGTCCTCAAACCCAGGGTCGGGCACCGGTCGGGTCGTAAACTGCCCGTTGGCCTGCTGAAAAAACAGGCTGCCACTGGTGCGGGCCGGCCCTCCTATCCATATATCATCCCGCCCATCACCGTTCAGGTCGCCGGTGGCCAGGTACGGGCCGTTGCGGGAAAAGCGGTGCGGCAGCAGGGGTTCATTGTTAAAATCTTCGTATTCGTTCTCCTGATGGACAAATGACAAGCCATTCGCCAGCGGCAGTGTCTTAAACAGAGCCGGCTCCTGCGGCTGGGCCCATCGCCCAAAGGCAAAATCACTGGTCAATTCTCCGGCCTGCTGATAAGCTAGTGCCAGTAGCGTGTCAGCCGGAATAGCCGTTTGGACTTGCCGCCGGCCGTCGGGCCAGATGACCTCCAGCGTATCTACCTGAGCCGCCTTTCCCAACCCGAAATGCAGGTATGGCTCCTGGCTGGACTGAAAGCCCCGGTACGGATTGTACTCGGCAAACTGTTCGTTTCGGCCCGTCACCACCCGCACCTTAGCACCCGCAGCCACATGACCACTCAGCTTCAGCCGGAAGAAGTGGTGCTTACTGAATTGTTCGCTGCGGTTCTCAAACACGGAGGCCGGCTCGTTGAGGTTGTTGGTCACCAGGTCCAAATCCCCGTCGTTGTCCAGGTCGGCATAGACAGCTCCGTTGGAGAAGCCCCGCTTGGCCAGTCCCCAGGCCTCACCCTGGTCGGCAAACGTCAAATCCCCTGCTTTATCACCACCCTGGTTACGAAACGCGAAGTTCGGCTTATCAACGGGCTCCAGTTCCTCTACCCGCTTCAGCAGCCGCTCCCGCACGACCTCGTAGCTGCCGTCCATCATCTGCGACTCGGCATCGCGGAAAGCCGTGAAGTCATTGTCCGTAATATCGCGGGGGATACCATTGGTGATGTAAATGTCTTTCCAGCCATCGTTGTCCAAGTCAGCAAACAGCGCCGACCAGCTCCAGTCTGTTTTAAAGATGCCGGCCAGTTGCCCGATTTCGCTGAAGCTGCCGTCGCCGTTGTTGAGCTGCAGCATGTTGCGGGCGTACTGCGGCAGATATCCCTGGCGCAGCGACAGATTGAACAGGTCGTTGGTGGTACCCATGCCCATCAGTTTCTGCCGCTTGTTGTCATCCGGCATCATATCCACGGTCAGTATATCCGGGTACGAATCATTGTTAAAGTCGGCTACGTCACAGCCCATGGAAAAGCGGGAGGTGTGGCGCAGGTGACGGTGCGCACTCTCGATAAAGGTGCCCTGCTGATTGAGGTACAGGTTATCGTCGTACGCAAAATCATTGGCTACGTATACGTCCGGCCAGCCATCGCCGTTGATGTCGCTGACGGCGATACCCAGCCCAAATCCCTCCGTCGTTACGCCCGCCAGTATGGTCACATCGGTGAAGCGACCGTTGCCGTCGTTGCGGTAGAGCCGGTCGGTGCTGGGCGCGGAGCCGTCGGTGATTCTGAACTTGGGGTAGTTGGGGTTTACCTTTTCGTGAAAGTGCGTGAGCAGGTATAAGTCCAGGTCGCCATCTTTGTCGTAATCCAGAAATGCGGCCTGGGTGGTAAAGCCTTTGTACGCAACGCCATAGGCGGGCGCTTCGTCGCGGAAGCGGATGGAGCCATCGGGTTGCTTCCCCTGGTTGATGAATAGCTGGTTGGGCGTGTTGTTCAGCCCGGCATGGCAGACGTAGATATCGGCCCAGCCGTCGGCGTTCACATCGGCCACGGCTACGCCCGAACACCACGCGCTGGTGGTCACCCCGGCTGATTCAGTAATGTCTTCAAATCTCAGCTTCCCGGTATTGCGATAGAGCTTACCCGATACCTGATTACCGGAAAAATACAGGTCTGTCAGCCCATCGTTATCGAAGTCGGCAGCCGCTACGCCCCCGCCCATGTAGAAGTAATCGTACTCCAGAATATTGTTCGTCGAAACCGGCTGCAACTGATTCGTAAACGTAATGCCGGTTTGCGAAGAAGAGACTTCTTTAAAGAGCGTAGGACTGGACTGTTGCCAGCCGCAGGCGCTCATCAGGCCGCTGATTACCAAACCGGAAAAGACCGCTCTACAGTTCATGGGCCAAAGGTGGGTAGGACATGAATGGCCGACACCCGGTTGTCGGGTGTCGGCCTAATTTCAACAATAACTCACTAATAGCCGGGGTTCTGGGTGAGCGCCCGGTTCACGTCCAATTCAGATTGGGGTATCGGAAAGACAACCTGGTGCGGCTTGAAATCCCGTCCGTATTCTTTTTTGAGGAATTCGGCGGCCTTACCGGTTCGGGTGAGGTGATACCACTGATTGTATTCGCATAAGGTTTCGACCCGACGTTCCTGCATAATATCGTCCAAGGCCTTTTCTTTCGTACCCGCTGTTTTAGGCGGAAGCTTTGCCCTGGCCCGCACCCGGTTGATGTGCGTGTAAGCCTCAGCCGTACGGCCCAGCTCGTTCAGAATCTCGGCATAGTTCAGCAATACTTCGGCATACCGCAACTGCTTCAGGTTGATGGCACTGTGGTCGTTAGCCGAAGGTCCCTGCCACCACTTTGTATAGGCATAGCCGGTGGTGGTCCACTTTTTCTCCATCTCAAATCCGTAGTAAGGCTCGTCGCCTTCCACCAGAATCTGCGCTTTGCGACGAACATCACCCGGTTCAAAGGCTTTCACCACCTGCTCGGTCGGAAGCTGGTTCCCCCAACCGCCATATGGGGCGTACTTCTCGCCAATTCCACGGGGGGCCAACTGCTGCGGCAGATAGTGGCCGTTACGGGAGGCTCCCCAGCCCAATTGTGAATCGCGGTATTGAACCTCAAACACCGTCTCCTCATTATTCTCATTGCTAATGGCAAAGGTTTTCTTGTAGTCGGGCGTCAGGTCGTAGATACCCAACGCCATCAGGTCTTCGGTGGCTTTGGCGGCTTTCTGCCAGTCTTTGAGGTACATATAGGTGTAGGCCAGGTACCCCAGCGCGGAACCCCTGGTAGCCCGCCCCACATTGACGGCATCGTACTTAACCGGCAGATTAGTCGCAGCATCCGTAAAATCTTTGGCGACCTGCGCCCACACCTGCTCCACCGGCGCGCGGGGCACATCAGTAGGCGAGGTTGCCGTCTGCTCGTCCAGAATCAGGGGCACGCCCCCGAACTGACGGGCGAGCTGGAAATAGCCAAAACCCCGCAGGAACTTGCCTTCGCCCACCAGGCGCGTTTTCAGATCGGCCGTCAACTCCGAAGGCTGAGCTTTCTCCATCCGCGACAGCACCAGATTGGCGCGGGTAATGATCTCATAACCAGCCGACCAGGAGCTGACAAGCTCACTATTAACAGCCTGGAAGTTCAGCGCTTCGAGGTTAAAGTGATTGGCGTTCTCGTTGGGCTTCAGGTCACCCGTTGGCATACCCGCCAGCGCGTACCACGGAAACGAAGCCCCGTTCCACTGCAGGGCAAAATAGGCCGCGTTTACACCAGCCTCAAAGTCTTTGTCGCTTTTCCAGTAGGCAACGTCAGTAATGGCATTTTGCGGGGTCAGGTCCAGAAACGTCTTCGTACAACCGTAGATGGTAAGCAGGCCTACCATGCTCAGAATGGCTATCTTTAGCTTTTTCATATAAAGCGAATGGTTTTGTCTGGTTTGTCAGTTAAAAGCTCAGGTTTAAACCGCCCATCAGCGTACGGGCCACGGGGTAGCGTCCCATATCAAATCCGGTATTCAGCACATCCTGGTTAAGACTGCCCACCTCCGGATCGTAACCGGAGTATCGGGTGATGGTAAACAGGTTCTGGGCCGCTACATACACCCGCAGGCGATCGCCACTGAGCCGCTTCGTCAGATTCTGCGGCAGGGTGTAGCCAATCTGGAAATTACGGCAACGCACGAAACCACCTTCCTCGACGTAAAAATCGGAGAAGCGGTTGTTGTCGGATGCCGTGAAATACGCTACCCGCGGAATGGTGTTGCTCGTACCCGGTCCGGTCCACCGGTTCATCATCTCCTTCGCTACGTTCTGTACCCCCTGGCCGTTGTAGTTCCGGATGTCGTACAGGTGCCGGCGGTTGTTGTTGGCAATTTTATTGCCCGCCTGTCCCTGCAGAAATAGGGTTACATCGAAGTTTTTATAATCGGCCCGGACGTTTCCGCCAAAGATGAGTTTAGGTAAACCACTGCCGAGGTTCGTTCGGTCGTTGCCGTCAACTTTACCGTCGCCGTTGATGTCGATGTACTGCCGGTCGCCGGGAATCGCCTGCTCTTTCATCGGGGAACCGTCTATCTCCTGCTGACTCTGAAAGATACCCGCTGTCTGGTAACCCCAGAAATAGGCAATCGGCTGGCCCACTTCGGTGCGTGAGTTGGCGTTGTTCTGCCCTACGTCCATGTTCCGGACAATCGGCCGGCCACCGTCACCCAGCGAGGTTACCCGGTTCCGCAGCGTAGCCAGGTTCACATCGGCACTCCACCGGACTTTGCCGCTGTTGGCCCGGTAGCCCACGGCAAATTCAAAGCCACTGTTGCGCATACCCCCGGCATTGCGCAGAATGCTGTTGTTGGGCGCTCCGAGGGACATTGGTACCGGAATCCGAACGAGCATATCCCTTGTTTCGCGGTCGTAGTAATCGGCTACGATGTTGATGCGGCCCTGCATCAGCGACGCATCGATACCGACATCAATCTGCGTGGTCGATTCCCATTTGATAGCCGGATTGGCCAGACTTCGTACCGTAATACCCGTAGCGGCAGCTTGTGCCCCGGTGCCCAGCGAATATTCGATTTCGTTGGACGACAAGGTATTCATGTACTGAAAGTTAGGAATGTTCTGGTTGCCCAGCACCCCCCAGCTCGCCCGGAGCTTCAGGTCGTTGACAAACGAGTTGTTGCGCAGGAACCCTTCGCGGGAAAGCCGCCAGCCGGCCGACACCGAGGGGAAAAGACCAAACTGGTTCTCGGGGCCAAAGTTGGGTGAACCGTCGCGCCGGATGTTAAACTGAACCAGGTACTTATCGTCGTAGGCGTACGACAGACGGCCGATGTAGGAAAGCAGGGCAAAATCGCCGAGGCTGTTCCCCACATTCCGGTTCTTCTGCTCCGTAAAGCCAAACGCCCGCACATTGGGGTTGACGAACGTATTGGCGTTTCCGCTGAGGTACGAAGACTGTCCTTTCAGCGCGTCGATACCGGCCAGCGCACTCACTACATGACGTTCGTTGAACGTCCGGCTGAAGTTCAGCGTGTTAATCCAGTTCCACTGGTAGCTGCGGCTCATGTCCTCGTTGGCATCGGCGCGGGTCGTATTCCCAAAGATGTTGGCCGAGATAAAGGGGGTATAACCCGTACTGCCGGAATTGCCCAGTTCAATTCCCAGGCTCGTACGGAACGTTAACCCCTGGATTATGTCTAACTCGCCAAATACCAGGCCCAGCATCCGCAGGTTAACCCGGTCATTTTCGACTACCTTCGTCCGGTACAGCGGATTGTACAACTGGCGCGGGTAATACCGGGGTTCGGTTGTCAGAGGGAAATGGGAATACCCGCCCAGGCCGAACAGCGTGGGGCTCTGTAAGCCATCGGCAGCGTAAATCGGTTGCATCGGGTGCATTTGGTAAGCCGTTTGCAGGATACCGTCGTAATCGCGGTCAATGGGTACCACCTGCTGGTTATCCCGCGCAATATTGAGGGTATGCCCGAAGCGGAGCCGGGAGCCTACCTGATAATCGCTGTTGATACGACCGGTAAAGCGCTGGTAGAAGGAGTTTATAATTAAGCCATCCTGCCGAAAGTAACTGAACGAAGCCGCTGTACGGGACTTGGCCGTGCCGCCCGACAAGGTAAAATTGTAGTTCTGGATAGCCCCGTTCTGGAAAATCGCATCCTGCCAGTCGTAGGTTGGCAGTGAGGACGGGTTAGCCCAGAGCGGGTTCAGCGGGTTATTTTTGGGAACGGTTGTCCGCGGGTCGTTATTGGAATTGGTTACCGATTCGTTCGCCAGCGTAGCAAACTCCGGGCCGTTGAGTACTTCTATCTTCCGGGCCGGCGTCTGCACACCCACGTAGCTGTCGAATTCGATGCGCGTGCGTCCTTCTTTGCCCCGCCGGGTGGTTACCAGCACTACGCCATTGGCCGCCCGCGAACCGTAGATGGAGGCAGAAGCCGCATCCTTTAAAATTTCGATGGATTCAATATCGTTGGGGTTAATGGCATTCAGGCTACCCGTAGGCAGACCGTCTACCACGTACAGCGGCTCGTTGGCGCTGCTTCCCTGGCCCCGGTCGGTGGTGGTGCCTACGGTACCTACCCCGCGAATCCGCACCGATACGCTTCCGCCCGGTGCCCCGGAGTTCTGGGTTACCTGCACGCCGGCTGCCCGGCCCTGAATCGCCTGGTCAAGCCCGGTCAGGGGCAACCCTTTGATTTCGTCGGCTTTCACCTGCGATACCGCCCCGGTTACATCCCGCTTCCGCTGCGTACCGTATCCAATCACCACGACCTCGTTGAGGCTCCGGACGTCAACTTTCAGGTTAACGTCGACCACCAGGCGGTTTCCCACCGCCACCTCCTGCGTTTCGTAGCCGATGAATGAGAAGATAAGCGTTACGGCATTATCCGGTATGGCCAGGGAATATTTCCCGTTTACGTCGGAGGTAGCTCCCCGAATACTGCCTTTCACGATGACATTCACTCCCGGCAGGGGGGCTCCGTTTTCTTCGGCGGTAATGGTGCCGGTAATGGTCCGGTCGACGCGCGTGGCCAACTCCTGCGCCATCCGCATTGTCAGGTTAGACAGGTTCAGCGAGGTACTCACCGAAGTCAGGACGACTTTATTGCCGATGAGTTCATACTGAATGCGGAGGGGTTTCAGGAGCCGGTCAAGGACCTCACCCAGGGGCTCATTAGCCACGTGGAGCGACACTTTCGGGTTCCCCTGTACCACCTGGGAGCTGTACATGAAGCGCACCTCGGTTACCTTCTCCAGCAGGGCAAGGACCTTTCTGATTTCCTTTTCCTCCAGATTCAGGGTAACACGCCGGTTCAGGTACTCCTGAGCGTGGGTATCATGGGCAAACGAGGTTCCCACAATAGCCAGCATAACAACAAATTGAATTACAGAAACCTTCATAATCTGCCACCAGATTTGGCCTGTACATGGTTGTTTCATAACTTTAATCAGGTTTTGAGAAATCCATTTCTTAGAAGAGTTCCTCTGCATAATCCCGAGAGGGAGGCTGACAAACAGGGAGGGGCTTGACCTATCGGCAGTAGGACCAGTACTGCCGATTTTTTTTGCCTTAAAACTGAGTCTTAGCGAGTCTTATTTTGGCATAGCGTACAAGGGGTTTAGGTGAGTTCAGGAAAAAGAATTAGCAACCGCGGACGTTGAGCACAATCTGCCCGTCCACAATTTCGTACGTGCCGCCGACCATCTTGCAAATCAGGTCGAGCTTCTCGAAGAGGCTCTCGTCGTTGAAGGTCGCCGTAATCCGGCAGGTCGTAAACGCATCGGCATCGTACTGTAAATGGATACCGTAGGCCTGCTGTAGCTGTTGCAGGACCTCCGCCAGGGGCGTATCGTCGTACACAAATTCGGCAGGGCGGATCACCACCGGCTTCGCTACCAGTGTTTTGGTAAACTGCTGAATGGCCTTATCGTAGATAGCCGCCTGGTTTGGCAATAGCACAAATCCATTGAGACTATTTCCGGAATGCTGCCGGGGTCCGGCCTTCCGGGACTCGGCCTCCCGGTACACCGACACCTTGCCGGTACGCACCTGCACGGTCACTTTTTTGTCGGTTTCGTAAGCCCGCACCACAAAGCTGGTACCCAGCACTTTAGTAACAACATCTCCCGCGTATACCAGAAACGGAGCCGAGGTGTGTACTACCTCGAAAATTGCTTCGCCGGTTAAGTATACCTGCCGGGATTCACTGCCGAAATGGGGCGCATACCGGAGGGCGCTCGAAGGCCCCAGGTGAACGGTAGATCCATCGCTGAGCACCAGTTTCAGGGTTTTACTGGTCGAATTCACCGTTTCGGCCAGTGCCGCCGTCGCGGCCGGCTTTGTCGGCTGTGGCTTTTTTGACGCGACTATTTCCGCCGGCCGGCGCATCAATCCGAACACGGCAGCGCCCAAACCTACCATGATTACCATAGCAGCTGCGGCCCACCACCAGCTTCGGCGCATGGGGCGAACGGGCTGACTGGTCTCCAGCGTTTGAAGCTGCTGCATGAACTGGTTTACCTCCGCCCGTACCTCCTGCTCACTGACGGGGGTCGGGTTGATGTTCATCGCCCGGATGATTCGTTCCGCCTGCCGGATGGTGTCGGTTTTTTCGGGATGCTGGTGCATGAAAGCCAGCCAGAACGTCTCGTTGTTGATGTTGCCCTGCACCCAATCGCGGAAGTGGTCATCCATCACAAAGTCTTCGACGCTGAACGTTTCGTATTTTTTCATGGCAGCCTGCAGAATCGTAGTAGTATCTATATGATATGGATAGTGGCGTTTTATAACCTTCAATTCTGTTTAATCTACAATGTGCCCTGACATTGGGTGGTTTTGCCGAATCAGAAGTAGAGCGTGTAGGTCTTACCCGGCTGGGTGTTGAAGCGAATCAATCCATCGGCTTCTTTGGTAAACGCCACCGCTCGGCCATCTGCGGTTACCCTCACAACCGGGTTGAGTCCTTTCAGCCGGCAGGGCTGACCCGCTCGGGAAATAACACTCGCTGACGTCAGGCGTTTCTTATCCCAACTCATCGCTACCTCAAAGCCGCTGGTCGCCCGGAAACCCTTCACCTGGCCACTGGACCAGGCATCCGGTAAGGCGGGCAACAGATTGATGAAGCCATCCTGGCTCTGGATGAGCATCTCTGAGGTAGTGGCGGCATTGCCAAATACATTGTCGATTTGAAACGTACCGTGAGCAATGCCCAGCAGGTTCGGCAGGACAAAATTGGACTGTAAGATACGGTGGTGCTTAAGTGCTTCATTGCCCATGCCCAACCGGGAATAGAACAGACTTACCCAAACCCGACCCCAGCCGGTGCCACCCTTGCCATTCAGATAAGGATCATACGAGCCATATCGGAACTTAGGCTGGCTGGGGTTGCCCTTCAGCCTCACCTCCAGTGTGCGCAGGGCTGCCTGGGCTAACGCGGGAGTCTTTACCAGCGAGAAGGCATTATCCGGGTACAGGCTGTAGAGGTGCGAAATATGACGGTGTCCCAGTTCCGGCTCTTTATAGTCTTCCATCCACTCCTGAATCCGACCCGACGGACTGATCTGAATCGGCACTAGCCGGCTTTTGGCCGCCAGCAACTGCTGCTTAAAGGACTCATCAAACGAAGGGTCATCCTGGCTGAGGATGTCAATGGCTTCCAGACAGTTGTCGAATACATCCTGAATAATCTCGGTGTCCATGGTAGCCCCATAACCCAGCATGAGTTGTTTTCCGTCCGGCTTTTCGTAGGTGTTTTCCGGAGAGTGAGACGGATTGGTCACCAGCCGTCCGGCAAAGGGCAGGCCTTCGGGAATCTCTACCAGGAAGTCGAGCATAAACTGAGCGGCTCCTTTGATTTGGGGGTATACCTTAGTGCGCAGCAATTGCTTATCGTGCGAGAACAGAAAATGTTCGTATGCATGACGGCTCAGCCAGGCTCCCCCCACCGGCCACACGCCCACTCCGCCCTGGTCCGGTGCCGTTCGACCGAAGACGTCCATGGCGTGGTGCATGACCCAGCCGCCGGCCCCGTACTGGTTGCGGGCGGTCTGCTGCCCGTAAGGTATCATCTGCTGCATGTATTCGATCAGGGGTTTGTGGCAATCGGCCAGATTAGCCGTTTCAACAAACCAGTAATTCATCTGCAGGTTAATGTTCGTATGATAGTCGCTGGCCCAGGCCGGTTTGAGGTGTTCGTTCCAGAGCCCCTGCAGGTTGGCGGGCAGATCGCCCGGACGAGAGCAGGCAATCATCAGGTAACGGGCGTACTGGTATTGCAGCACCGTCATGAACTCATTGCCGGTACTGTCTTGCCGAACCGATTCGACCAGTTCGTTGGTGGGTCTTCTCCAGGCTTCCTCGGTACCTACTCCGTTCAGGGTCAGTTGCAGCCGGCTGAAGAGCTTCTGGTAGTCGGTACTGTGCTCCTGCTTCAGCGTTTGGAATGGTTTGGCCGTTGCCTTACTCAGTAAGGCCGAACAAACCTGGATAGGATCCTGGGGGGTGTAGCTGGTTGCCTGGGCAATGTACAGCACCACTTCGTCGGCTTGCCGGATAACGATTGAATCGCCCCTGGCCACTAGCGTGCCTCCTTTCACCAGTGGTTTTACCTGGGTCTCAAACCGCATACCCCGGTTGACTTGCTGCTCATCGGGGAAGTTTACCTGCCCTCTCAGCACTAACTTACCCTGTTCGGTCAGGGAGACCGCATCCTGTTCGCGGGTAATCTTCAGGGTAGTGGAGATCTGACCGGGGGCGGAGGCCGTTAGTCGCAGGACCAATACGTTCTGAGGGTGCGACGCAAAGGCTTCGCGCTGATAGCGCACCTTGTTGATGGTGAATGAGGTGGTGGCAACGGCTCGTTCCAGATCCAGTGAGCGCTGGTAATCAGTAGCCTGACGGGCATCGATGCCCTCAAAGTGCAGCCACAGATCGCCCATTGTCTGATAAACGCCCAGTTTGGTAATGGCCCCCAGGGCGTTCTTGCTCAATACTTCCGCTTCGTCTTCTTTTCCTTCAAACATGAGCCGGCGTACCGTGGGCAGCGCCGATAGTGCTTTGGGATTATTAGCGTCGGCAAAGTAGCCCGCCCACAAGCTTTCCTCGTTCAACTGAATGCGTTCGCGGGCTATACCGCCAAAGACCATGGCTCCCGCTTTGCCGTTGCCAATGGGCAGGGCCTCAACCCAGCCCTGCCGGTTGCGGTTATCCCAGGGATTGGTGGTTTTTCCAGGGCCATAGGGCAGCCCCTTAGGTAGCGTGGCCGGCTGTTTATACCATAAAGCCAGCTTGGGAAACGGTATTGACTGAGCAGTTGCCAGCAGGTGACCACACCACAGGAGAAGGCTAATAGCCGCTGTTTTCACAAAACGCATATGCAGTTACAAGCAGTAGTTGGCTAAATTTTTGAGAAGCCCAACAGGCCCAGCAGAAAAACAGACGCTACCCAATAGGTACGCAGGTTGTGCAACGCCTTGTACAACAGGTTGTAAACCGGTTGCCGCCCAATGTGCATAATATCAGCAATCTGCTCGAAGTCGAGCTGTTCGTAAAAACGCAGATAAATAATTTCCTTCTGGCGCTCCGGCAGTTGGTTAAGGGCCTGTTCCAGCCGGCGAATCTGGTATACTTCGTGTTCCTCTTCGATCAGTCGCAGGTCGGCCGAGAACTCCACCGAAAAAACATAACCTTCGGGCAGTTCAAAGGAGAACGCCTGGTGTTGTTTGCCGGTTAATTCCTTCAGCAGGCGGGTCTTGATACTTTTGAGCAGATAAGCCCGGACGTTCTCCACCTCAAGCAGGGAGGTTCGTTTGGTCCACAGGCTGAGGAATGTATCCTGAATGCTGTCTTTGACCATTTCGCGGTCGGGACATAACCGCATGCCCCAATGAAGCAGGTCGGGATAGTAGACCTGCATCAGTTTGGCTAAGGCACACGAGTCTCCGGCACGAAAGTCCTGCCAGAGTTTCTTGGCTTCAGGTAGTGTTAAGCGCTGCCTTTTGGACATAAAGCTGCTTGTCCGTTCGTGAATGGGTACTACTCCACAGAAAATGAATCGGGTACTCTTCTATTGCAATGAGAGTGAGAAGCAGCAGATATAACCTCGCTATTCTTAAATTATATCTCAAAAAAATATAAAAATCCAGAAATGGTCTGATTACCAGCCTATTTTGTGAATTCTTCAGTTAACGAACCCTTTCAAAAAAAGAATAGAGTGTAAGAAGTAACAAGTCGCGCCGGCGAACCGACTGTTTTTACAATCGGCCCGCCGACGCGACTTGTCCAGCCATTCAAGAGCCAAGCCATTTTAACATTCCAAAGCGGGCAGCTATTTAGCTAGTTGTGGTGATTGCGGTATGTATGGCCAGAAGTACTCCCGGTTAAAAATGTATTACGTGTTTGGCTTCAACTCCAGGCTTCATCAAAATAGTATAGATCAGCGGGATACTCCTCAAACGAATCCAGTTTGCCGTCTTTAATCCTGTAAATATGCGCAGTGTCATACTTGAAGCTCCGGCCATTCCGCTCAAATTCATGGGTCGCTAATACGACACCACGGTGATCATTTGCCACAATATCATTAACCGTTTCCCGAAATGTTCCCTTAGTTAATTCCATAACCCCGCTAACCCAAGGCGAAATGAATTCATCTTTTTTGAAGAGGCCCGATATTTTACCGTGTCCTGGTACACTAAAAGTAATATTGTCAGTACAGTACTGTAGATACCCCTCTAAATCCCCTTTTACAAACGCCCCGTAGGCTGCACGAATAGTTTCTTCATTTGAATGTGTCATGATGTTGATTGAGTTTATGGTATAAATTCTTCGTATATCTGCGCATTATCGCCTTCGGCTGTCATGGTTACTTCGATGTTCTCCGGAGTGCTCTGCCCGAAAGAGGCCAGATCGATTATGGGAAAGTATTTGTCCCCCTTACGAGTATTGGTTTTCATGATAGAGGGGGTTTGATGGGTGGAAGCGTACCCGAATAAAGGAAGCGTTCAGTATGCAGTACTGAATTGATTATCAGTTAAGTTATAGCTTTTGTAAACTGATGCCTAATTATTTTGAGCGAACGGTTGAAGTCGGTAGCTATTAAATCTCTAAAAACTGGGACTGGAAATGATGTCTTCTCCGGAATCGTTTGGGGAGATATAACAAAATGTAAATTTTACAGGAACTGCCCATGAACGACTAAAGAGTTTCTCAAAAGTTGTTGAACAAATGAGGGCCTGAGGCAGATCCAGTCTCAACTGGTGCTATGGCTGCTTTTGTGTTGCTCCAACCAGGTCCGTATAGGCAGCGCATCTGGGTGAATCGTGTAGAGGGCTTCCGTACTGGTCTCAAGTGGTACCCTGCCCAGCCAGCGCCACATGCTGGTTAAATCCTGTCCAATCAGACCCATCCGCTCAAATAACCAAACCGGCAGGGGGAATCGGGCAGGACTCTTACCCATTACCTGCTGATAAATCGTTCGACATTCCGCTATCGAGCGGATATCGCTGGCCAGCGGTAACACCTCACCCAGGAAGCGGTGGGGATCGGCGAATGCTTTGGCAACGATGATTGCCAAATCCTGAGTATTAACCCAGTAGACCGGAGTTGAACTGCCCATCAACTTAGGCATTACCTGCCAGGTTGACACGGCAGGAAAGAACTTTTTCTCCGTCAGGAGTTCCATGAACGCCATTGGCCGCAAAATGGTCAGAGGAAGATCCAGCGTTTTCATATAGTCCTCTACTACCAGTTTTGACTCCCAGGAGGGCACGCCGGTGTCCCTGACAGTGGGTCCGGCCGAACTGTATATCAGGTGTTTAACACCCACTTGTTTGGCTACCCTGGCCACATTTTTGCCCTGGTCGATTTCGCCGTTAAGGCCGCTCAGATATGGATTCTGCACGCTGAATACCCCGTAGGCCCCATCAAACACGGAGATTAATGTATTTGACTGAGCCATATCACCCTGAACGATTTCCGCTCCCAGGGCAGCTAAAGCCTGTGCACCTGGGCTGTTGCCGTTACGGGTTAAGGCACGCACCCGCCACCCGCTATTGAGCAACTGACGAGTCACCGCACGGCCTTGCAGACCGGTGGCCCCGGTAACCACGATAAATTGGTTTGGGCTAGTGGTCATAGTGAATTGGATCTTCTTGTCAGACAGAGGGAAAGAGTCAATTAACCAGCTAAAGAAGCGGCTTGTCTACAGGAGCGACAGCTATTCAGACGTGTTACAACCTTGAGAGGCCGGTTGCTACTGTTGACGATTCTTCCGATACGAATTCTTCACAGCGATTTTACCCTGCTGAAAGGTAAACAAATCACACCCGGTTACTTCCACTTTGCTGCCATCCTGCTTAGTGCCGGTAAACACCCACTCAGAGAAGCCTCGGTTGCCAACAATGAAGTGTTTAGCATGGCCCCAATGCGCATCGGGGAAGGTAGAAAAAACGTCTTCAAAGGCTTTCCTGACCTGCTCTTGCCCCGTGAATGTCTGGCCATCAGCGTCGGTCCCGGCCGAGGCCTGGAACACACAGTCCTGAGTCATATGTGCCATGATGGCGGTTAGATCATGGGCATTAAAGGCTTCTGCAAACGATTGCAGAAAAGCTTCGGTAACACGCTGAGTGGATTGCGCCATGAGAAACAAGGGGAAATGGAGGAGAAAAATCAAAAGTCCTGTTTTCATACACGTTTCAATTGGAGACAGACTAGTAAAGAGCCGCTTAACTGACCGATTAAGGAACATTGACCGCCATTAATTTATGGCCCGGGAAACACATGCCAACAAGCTCTCTAAGCTAGCAGGTATGTTGATAATAAGCAAATTAGGTCAAAAAATTCGTGATGTGTTGTTTGAAAAGGTGAACATTTTGGATTCCTGCTTCGCTGATTGACCAAAATTGAGATGAGAAATCATGACTCCCCCGTGAGCTTTTTGTGAGAAGAGGCTTGGTACGGGTTACAAGCCCGATCTGACCTATGAGCCAAACGACCACAGGTTTTATCCAGCTATCGAAGTACAGGACAAAAAGTAGGGAGAAGCTGGTAATCAGGTAATTTTGGTCGGATCGCCGGGGCGGCCGCTAAACTCAAAAGCTGCCACTACTCCCCATACAAAGTAACGAACAAGCGCTCTATAATGCTATGCGGCCTCAGTTCGCCCGCGATTGCATCGCGTGGCGGGCGAGGTTCGCGTCTGTGACGCGATTTTAGCACGGATGAAATTCCTAATCGCGTTACACACGCTCGTCCTCGCCCGTCGCTCGCCACAGTCGAAGACGAGCGCGTGATAGCACGCTGATTGTTCCGGAGACTGGTTTGATAGCAGGAGTCGGGTGGAAGCGGAGAAGGTCTTAATCGCGCCAGCCCTCGGGTTTAAATGGGGTTTGCTGATCGTTTTGCAGGCAGGGTGCCAGCGGGGGACGGTCGTTGGTAGGCCATAACCGTACCTTGGGTCTTGCCCGTTCGCCCAGGTAAGGCGGGGACGGTTCCAGATTTGGCATACGCTGGTGAATTGCATAAAATAAGCCATCTCCACCACTGCCATAGGTGCCTTCCGGCCGGGTGGTATCAACCGTACTGAGCGCTCCATAGGAACCGTAGGATAGTCCCTCAGCATCTTTGCGGTCCAGCCAGAAGTGAACCAGCGAGACCGCAGACGCTGAGAAGTAACCCACAACACTACCTTGCGGATCGTTAACCTGCCGCACGTTACCGCCTAAAACCGTGGGTGGTGTATCGGCTAATCCCCCCGTATGCTGCGTCTGCTCCTGGAAGAGTTTGTAGTAACGATACGCATCCGGTGTTAATGACGTTTGGCGGATGTCGACCAGACATGGCGCGGCATCGTAATAGGGAATCTGGGCCACGCGCTGCTGGTTGATTAAGCGGCCATTGATAAATTGGTCATCGAGCACGACAATGTCATATCCGTAGATAATCTGCCAGCATGGGGTGCGGCACCCATAATCATACGTCCAGTCTTCCTGGGGTACCTCAGGCGCTTCTTCGGCGGCCTTACCGGCCGGGGGACGAAAGCAGTCTTCATAGCGTTCATCGCCCGTTACAAAGTAGTCTCTGCCCCGATACGTGTTCGGCAAAACTTTGTAAACCGAGTATACACCTTGTCGACAGCTATGGCACCAATACTGGCGGCCCCAGAGTTTCCATTCCCAGCGGTAAAAGTTTTTTTGATCAGCAGGGTCCTGGCTGTCGATAAAGATGTCGTGGGCTGCGCGGTAGCCTTTTAGGAGTTGCGCAGATAAGCTGGTTGGGTTGAAACGGGCGGTCACTCTGTCAATGGACGGGACATCAGCCATCACCTGCTGGTTAGATTGGTACTTTGACCCATCGCTGAGGGTAAAGCGAAGCTGGTAGGAGTGGCCGACTTTTCCTCTGAAATCATTAGGGAGCTGATAATGACCCTCCAGGGTCTCGTGGCAGGCCACCACCTCCGATGCGTTTACGACCACCTCCATAACGGCTTTGGTTACGGGCACATTCCGAAACAAACCCGTGGCCGGGTCGGCCTGCGCACGGCTGAGTTTTATTACCTGAGGTTCGGGTAGGTTTGTGAGCGTGCCTTCTACCAGGAGAATGTCTTTGTTGTTGACCTGAGGCAGTTCTATCAGGTCAACACAGGCGAAGACGACTGTAAATAAACCGATGAGTACCGATAAAGTAACTGACCGCATACAGGAGGTTTAGTTAGCTGAAGCCCATGTTACAAAACTATTGTATTATGGTGTTCTACTCTTTGCCGGATGGTTCATTATATCGCTGTAGGGCACGGCTTTTACCGGAAAACTGAGCACCGGCCGGGGTATACTGGCGCAGCACCCGGAATTAGCTTAAACTTATCTTCCAAAAGAGAGCGCCCCAGCTATCTAATTGCCTGGGGCGCTCTCTTTTGGGCGGTAGTTGTAACGGATTAATGCTCCACCATGGGCGGCAGTTCTTTGGCCTGGCTCACAAAGTCCTCGATCTGCGCGAGGGTTGGCGGCCGGGAAGTTAACTGCTTTGATTGGTTAATTTCCAGCATTTTAGCGTGTAGGTTCTGCGGACTGCGCCGGGCGAGTTCTTTCACGGTGTCCACCCCGGCTTCTTCCAGCAGGTCAGAAATAACCCGGCCGACGCCTTTGATGCGGGAGAGGTCGGCCCGGTTTACCAGTTCGAGAATGTCGCTGGTCGGAACGCCGGCTTCGTCCGCAATTGTTTTCCGGCCTTTGGCGGTTTTAGCCACCTCCAGCAGTTCATCGCTGTTATCAATGCCTTTTGTCTTTAGCGCTTGCACCAGGCTTTCGCTGATGCCTTTCATCTGACTAATTGAAACTTTCATAATGTTGGGGTTTACGTTACTTACTTCATGCGTGAAATGCATTAACAACCCAAAAGATAAACGTTTGTTTGTAAGATTATTGGTTGAGTGTTAGGTAGACGCATAGGGATAACCGGCACCGGCCGGGTTCTATACGACACTACGCCAGCGCATGGATAAAATGCTCGAATTCCAGGAAGTCTTCTTCCTTCATCACCCTCGGGATTTTGGTCTGCCCTCCCAGCTTTTTGTATTCTTCACTCCAGCGGTAAAACTTCTCCACCGGAATTACGTCGGCTTCTACACCTTTCAGGGATTTGCTGCGGGCGACCTTGTAGTTCTTGTTGTTGGCGCATAGCTCAGTATCCAGCGCAGCGGCAAAGGCCTCGTTGTTGACTTCCTTATCGGAGCCGATCACCCATTTATTAATGTACTCGCCGTTTTTACGGATGGCTGCCACCACAAACTCTTTAATCTCCATGTCGTATTGCTGCTGCATTTTTTCCATCGCCTTGTTCATTTGATACACCGGCAGCTGTTCGCCTACCACGTTCAGAAAGTGCTTGGTGCGGCCGGTGATCTTTATTTCGGCCCGGGCTTTGTCGGTAAGCATGACCGTATCGCCGATCATGTACCGCCAGGCGCCCGATACTGTGGTAATCAGCAGGACGTAATCAACCCCTTCTTCGGCATCTTTCAGTGACAGTACAGTGGCGTCCGGTCTGACCCGCCCTTCTTCATCCATATTGGCATCGGTAAACGGCACAAATTCAAAGAATATGCCATTGTCGACGATCAGCGCCATGGCCGTGGTATCGGGCCGTTTCTGCGTGGCCAGGTAACCCTCCGAGGTCAGGTAGGTGTCGATGTAGGTCAGCGGCCGGGCCAGCAACTTCTCGAAGCTCTTCCGGTAGGGCTCAAATGCTACTCCGCCGGAGGTGTAGACCTGCAGGTTCGGCCAGATGTCGTGGATGGTGTCTACCTTATTATGAGCGATGACTTCTTTGAGCATCATTTCAATCCAGGACGGAATGCCGCTGAGGCTGCCGATGTCCCAGGTGGGAGCTTCCTGGGCAATGCGGTGGACTTTTTCGTCCCAATCCTTAATGGAAGCAATTTCAATCCCCGGCTTATAGAAGCCCCGGAACCAGGCCGGCAGGTTGGCCGCGCTGATGCCGCTGATTTCGCCTTCCTGATGGTCGTCTTTTTCGATCAGGCTCACGCTGCTGCCCAGCATCATGATCTGCTTGGTAAAAAAATCGGACGGCAGGTCGAAGTTCTTCAGGCTCATCACCTGCTGAATGCCCGACCGGCGGATGGCGTCGAGCATATCGTCGGTCACCGGGATGTATTTACTATGACTGGTGGTGCCGCTGCTGAGCGCAAAATAATTCTGACCACCCGGCCAGGTCACGTTCTGGTGGCCTTCCAGCAGGTAATGCCACCAGTCGTTGTGTAGTTTATCGTAGTCGTGAACCGGTACTTCCTGCTGGAAGGCCGCAATGGGGTCGCCACTGTCCAGGATCTTACTGAAGGTATGTTTTTTGCCGAAGGCGGTAAGTTTTGCTTTGGTAAGAAGCTGTTGAAGCACTTCCCGTTGAGCCTCGGCCGGATCAGGATCGGAGGTAATTAACCCGTATACGTCGATTGCCCGCTTTATTAGTTCACCAATAACTGCCATAGAAATAGTTTAGTAACATTGCTAAGCGGTTAACCCCGGTGAACAGACTTTGTTACAGAACCCTACTCTGGCGGCAGGGAGCCGGTCTGCATCAACAGCCAGCCGGCGATACCGGCTACCAGACCGGCCGCTATGGCCGGGGGCAGGTTGTTCTTCAGGATCTGTTTGTAGTCGCTGACATTGGCCACCGAGGCTGCCGCAATGATGTTGAAAAGGCAGATGCCATTACCCAGCGAGCCTCCGCAGAGCTGCAGCGACAGGATTAGCGATTCATTCAGCCCCAGGTTCTGGGCCGTCTGGAGCTGGGCCGCGCCAAAGACCAGGTTGGAGACGGTGGTGCTGCCGGTGATAAACGCCCCGACAATCCCCAGCAGGGGAGCAAACAGCACATACAGCGGACCGGTTTGCTGCAGCATCATCGCGAGGTGGTCGACCATAGAAGGCCGGTCGGTGCCGGAATTGACCATAAGCTGAGAAATGGCGATGGCCGGATACAGAATGATAAAGACCGAGCCGACTTTTTTCAGAATGCTGTTCAGGTAAAATTCACGGCTGCGTTTGGTCCACATGACGCCCAGCCCGACCACCACGAACGGAATCAGCGGCACCACCAGGGGTTTAAAGGTAGCATCGATACTGGTCGACAGCAGGTTATGCAGTTCCCACTCCCAGTTGATCATGTTCTTCAACGGGGCGATCAGTTTCGGCAGCAACAGCAGCGCAATAAGGGTCAGGTAGGGTAGCCAGGGTTTCAGCGGCAGCGGCTGATCGCCCTGTTTCAGGACCAGCGCCGACAGGATCAGCATGGCTACAGCCGCCAGAATAACGCTGAACTCGCCGGCGAAGAACGAAAAAAGAATAAGTGGCCCCACAAAGAAGGCATACATCAGAAAAACCTGCTTAGTATACTTAAGGTCACCCGCCTGCCGGCGATACAGCCGGAGGATGAACAGCAGCAGCACCAGGCCGGCAACGGAGATGATGATGGATGCGTGGCGGTAAATGGCCGACACCATAGCCGGTGGCAGATCGAGCGGGAGTTGCAAACCGGTCAGTACGGGCGTACCGACTGCCCCGGCAATTCCTACGAGGCTGTTCAGCAGAAGAACGACGGATAAGGCCAGTATTGCATCAAAGCCCATGGCCATCAGCAGCAGGGGCACAATGGTGCCGGGCGTACCGAAGCCGGCAACGCCTTCAAAAAAGGCTGTCAGTCCGATGGCCACCAGGAAAAAGCTCACTTCTCTGGCCGGGTGAATCTGCTGCATTGACGTACTGATGGCGTTGATATAGCCGGTACCTTCCATGACGCGGTACAGAAATATGGCCCCGACCACGATCATCAGGATGGTCACCGTCGACAGCAGCGCCGTAATCAGTGACGCCAGGAAATAAGAAACCGGTGCCTGCCAGACAAAAAACAGCGCTGCCGTGACGATAAAGCTGACGCTCACCGCCAGGGTCAGGCTTTTCCAGAGGGAGAGAACAATCAGCACCAGCAGGGGTAATAACGCAAGTAGTGAATAGAGTATCGGTGAATTCATACAACAGTAACGCTGAACAAACCCAAAAGGCTTATAATCCAGCCCGCACTGAGTATAAGCGCCCCGGTTTGTGTTTTTAACGGAAGTGCAACTCCTGGACCCGATGCAAGCTAATTCTGACATTATCCTGGCCAAAGCCCGCTGGTACCGCCTTATTCCCATTGCCTTTATCACCTACAGCCTGGCGTATCTGGACCGGGCCAATTTTGGCTTCGGGGCCGCCGGCGGCATGGCCGAAGATCTGGGCATTACTCCGGCTATGTCGTCGCTGCTGGGGTCGCTGTTCTTTCTGGGGTATTTCTTCTTTCAGGTGCCCGGTGCCATTTATGCCGAAAACCGCAGCGCCAAAAAGCTGATCTTCTGGTCGCTGATTCTGTGGGGTGGTCTGGCCATGGCCACCGGCATTGTCAGCAACATCAACGCCTTGATCGTGATCCGCTTTATGCTCGGAGTGGTCGAGAGTGCGGTGATGCCGGCCATGCTGCTGTTCCTGAGCCGGTGGTTTACCAAATCGGAGCGGTCGCGGGCCAATACGTTTCTGATTCTGGGCAACCCAGCCACCATCCTGTGGATGTCGGTGCTGTCGGGGTACCTGATCAATGCCGTGGGCTGGCGATGGATGTTTATCTGGGAGGGCCTGCCGGCTATTATCTGGGCGTTTTTCTGGTGGCGGCTGGTGCAGGATAAACCCCAGGACGCCACTTGGTTGACCACTCCCGAAAAGCAGGCGCTGGAAGCGAAACTGCAACAGGAGCAACAGGGCATTAAGCCGGTGAAGAACTACGCCGAAGCGTTCAAATCCCGCATTGTGATTCTGCTCAGTCTGCAATATGCCCTGTGGAGCGTCGGCGTTTATGGCTTTGTGATGTGGCTGCCCTCCATCCTGAATGCGGCTCCCAACATGAATATCGTCAAAACAGGCTGGCTATCGGCGGTGCCGTATGTGCTGGCGATCATCGGTATGCTGAGTGCCTCGTACTTCTCCGACAAGACCCTGAACCGCAAAGCCTTTGTCTGGCCGTTCCTGCTGATCGGGGCGGTGGCTTTTTACGGCTCGTATCTGCTGGGGGCCAATAATTTCTGGCTTTCTTTTGTGCTGCTGATCATTGCCGGTGGGGCTATGTACGCGCCCTACGGGCCTTTCTTTGCCATCATTCCGGAGATCCTTCCGAAAAACGTAGCGGGTGGTGCCATGGCGCTCATCAACAGCTTCGGGGCGCTGGGTTCGTTCGTTGGCGCCTATATCGTCGGCTACCTGAACGGCACCACCGGTGGCTTCGGTGCTTCGTATATCTTTATGGCTGGCTCGCTGTTGCTGTCGGCCCTTATCACGCTGGTGGCGGTAAAGCAACCCGGCGCGGCCGCCAAACCGGAGCCGGTCAAAGTGAGTATGCCGTAAATAAATAGCTGGTTAGCCGGGTAGCCGCTGATAACCTTGGCCGGAATTCGCGATAGACAGGTACGAAACGCATAACGCTGTCGAACCTTCTAATCGCGAACGGTCATGAATAAGCTTCTTTTACTAACCTTTGGCACCCTGCTGTGCGGCCTGTCGGCTCTGGCTCAAACTAAAACGAACACCTACCTCCGTGCCAAACTGAAACTCTCCCAAACGGCTCCGACTTCAGGGTCAACTACGGCTCCGTCCGCCGATGATGCGATTACCAGCCTGCCAATACTGACCCGGCAAACCTGGAAATACCTCGACGACGGCAACGATCCCGGCACGGCCTGGCGCCTGTACGACTACAATGACCAGTTGTGGAAAAAAGATACGACCCGGCTGGGCTATGGCGAACCGGGTGATCCCACCGCGGCCAATCCACCTTTTGTCAGCTATGGCGATCCCACCAACAAGCACATCACCACTTATTTCAGGAAAAAAATATCGGTGGATGATGTCAATGCCTATAATGGTTTTGAGCTGAAGCTAAGACGGGACGACGGCATCATCGTCTACATCAACGGCAAAGAGGTCTACCGGGAATATATGCCAACCCCACCGCTCAGCTATACGACGCTGGCCCTTGGTATGCCGGAAGCGGAGGAGCCACTCTGGAAAACACGCATGCTGACGATACCGGAATCGAATCTGAAAACAGGCACCAATATTATTGCCGCCGAAGTGCATCAGTCAACAAAGACCAGTTCCGATATGACGTTCGATCTGGAACTGCGCGGTCTGCCCCGGCCGGCGTTCAGCACGATTACCCTGACCCGAGGCCCTTACCTGCAACTGGTTACCTCAGGGAGCATGACCTTCCGCTGGAGTTCCAATGTAGCCGCCTATGGGCGGGTTATCTGCAAATCGTCATCAGGAGTAATCAAAGCCAGTACCTGGCAGCCTAACCGACCGGTGAGCCTCGTGTCGACAATTATTCACAGTGACAGCGTAACCATTGACGGGCTGGAGCCTGATACGCCGTATTCCTACACAATTGAAGCCAGTGCCAGCGCTTCCGGAACCGCACCGGTGGTTCTTCAGGGAGACGCCGATAACAAATTTCAGACGGCTCCCCTTACCGGAAGCGCCGACAAGCCGGTCCGGATCTGGGCGCTGGGTGATTTTGGCCGCGCATCGGCCACCAATCGTCAGGATAACGTCCGGAATGCGTTCAACAATTACCTGACCAGCAATGGCAACGAATACATAAACCTCTGGTTGTGGCTGGGCGATAATGCCTATGACTGGGGTACTCCTCAACAGTACCAGGACTTTGTTTTTGACAAGTACGACTCCAGGGTTACGCCCAAACAAAGGATCATGAAACAGACGCCGTTTTTTGCGACCCCCGGCAATCATGACTATAAAAATGACAGCCAGGATATCAATGATCCGTTTACCCGCCAAAGCCACAAGATCCACTATTACGATGTGATCAGCCACATCACACGGGGCGACAATAGTGGCGTACACTCGGGTCGGGAAGCGTACTATTCGTTTGATTACGGCAATATTCATTTTGTCAGCCTGGACTCCTACGGGTTTGAAGATTGCGTGTTGCAGGAGAACGGCACCTACACCTGCCCCAACGGCCGCAATATTCTTGATACCGAGCCGGGTCCGGACGGGGAGCCAAAGAGTGCCCAGGTCCGGTGGCTGAAAAAAGACCTGACCAAAGCCCAGCAGGACCCACGAATCAAGTGGATCATCGTGATTACGCATTACCCGTTCTACTCCATGGGTACCAAAGACTCCGATACCGACCCCGAAATTGTCCCGCTGCGGGAGAAGTTTCTGAAGTTCCTGGAAAGCTATAAAGTGGATATGGTTATGACCGGGCACAGCCACGTGTATGAACGCTCGAAGCCCATCCGGGGCCAGTACGGCAAAGAAAGCGATTACCTGGCCGACAGTGCCCGTTATCTGCCGCCGGCCGCGGAGGGAACCACTAGTGGCTGGTATGCCTGCGAGTCCAAGTCACTGGCGAACTCGATGATTTACTTCAAAAAATCGGCCGATCCGAATTACATCGTGCACGTGGTCAACGGGTCGGGTGGGGCCATGGGTGGTCAGCAATCCAGCTGGCCGCACGCGGTGATGCAACAGTCGCACGATATAGGCGGCTCCATGTACCTGGAGGTAAACGGCAACCGGCTCGACGCCAAATTCATCGCCGATGATAATAAGGTGTTGGATCAATATACGATCCTGAAGGACAACGGCGCGTTTGTGATCCCGGCTACCAACGGAACCACCTACACGCCGGACTGCGAATGTACCGATACCCGCCAGGCCAGCAATGCCCGGTTTACGCACTACATCCGGCGAAATCAGCCCGGCAACCCGGAGATGCTGCTGTCGATCCGGAAAAACGGAAACAACATCGGCAAAGTAGGCGATGGTATGTTTACTCTTAAACTGCAGGGACAGGCAGGCGCTACGCTGTTGAATTATACAGAGCCGAACGACTACCTGACAGCCATGACCAATGTCCAAAACCGCTACTGGACGCTCAGCGCGACGCATGAGATCACGACTCCGGTACTGGTCCGGCACTATTGGCAGAAAGGCGTCGACTTCAATCAGTTCACCAATGCCTATGCCGGTCCGTATGCCAATATGTTTGACTACAGCTACGAAACGGTGGTGATTAACGGAGATGGCAGCCCGACCGACCTGTATAACCGCAACCCGGTCAACTCCCGACCCGGTGGAAGCAGCGCTACGGGGCATTACGCGATCCCTAGAGCCAGCGATAATAAAGCCAATGGTGCCTGGCTCTATAACCCTGGCTCGACTCCCTCATCGGTGCCTTATTTCCGGTTTGGTTCCCTGTATCCATCCAGCTCCGGATCAGCCACACCTACCGCCTGGTATGCCGATTACAGCGAGTTTGAGGTTGGCCGGCTGAAAAACACAGGCGGAACCATTACCGGGGCACATGGTCCTTATAGCACCGGCAATGCCCGGCTGGCGGCCGCCCAGACCGAAGAGGTAGTGGTGAAAGCCTATCCGAATCCTACGCAAACCGGGAAAGTATTCTTTACCCCCGCACTGGTCTACGAGTCGTACATGCTTACGGGGCTCGACGGGCGGATAGTCCGGTCGGTAAGCCAGGCGGGCAGCCTGGAGGAACTGGATATAGCGACGTTGCCCGCTGGTACCTATATTCTGGTAAGCCAGGGACAGACAGGAGTCCGGCAGTTCAAAATGCTAAAGCTCTGAGTGTAGCCTCTGCCACGTGTAGGGTGCCGTCTACCGGGATAACCTGGGGCGGCACTCACCCTTGTTAGTGACCTTTAGGTAACGGGTTGACTATAGCTGACTGTCTGTGTAGCTTGCGCCCACTATGGAGTACAGACAATTAGGAGGCTCGGGCCTGCAGGTGCCGGTGCTTAGTTTTGGAACCGCCACATTCGGGGGCGGCACGGAGTTTTTCAAAGCCTGGGGCAGCACCCAGGTAGAAGAAGCTACCCGGTTAGTGAATCTATGCCTGGACGCCGGTGTCAACCTGTTCGACACCGCCGACACCTACTCGCAGGGGCTCTCAGAGGAGATTCTGGGTAAAGCCCTCTCGGGTCTGCGTGATCGGGTATTTATCTCTACCAAAGGTACCTTTCCGTTTGGGCAGGGGCAGAATAGTCAGGGATCATCGCGTTACCGGCTGATCAGGCAATGCGAGGGTAGCCTCAAACGGCTCAATACCGACTACATCGACATCTACCATATGCACGGCTTCGACGGTGTCACACCCGTTGAAGAAACCCTGCGGGCGCTGGATGATCTGGTGCAAAGCGGCAAAGTGCGCTACATTGCCTGCTCCAACTTCTCGGGCTGGCACCTGATGAAATCGCTTTCTACCTCGGAGCGCTACGGCTGGCACCGCTACGTGGCCCATCAGGTATACTACTCGCTGGTCAACCGCGATTATGAGTGGGAACTGATGCCGCTGGGACTTGACCAGAAGGTAGGGGCATTGGTCTGGAGTCCGCTGGCCGGTGGGCGATTGGGCGGCAAATATGGCCGCAACAAACCGGCTCCGTCTCAGGGCCGCGTAGTCGAAGGCGGCAGCCCGGTACCGCAGAAGGTGGTGGACGACGAAACGTTCTACCAGATCACCGATGCCCTGGAGGAGATTGCCGCCGAAACGGGTAAGTCCATCGCGCAGGTAGCACTCAACTGGGTGCTGCAACGGCCAACCGTTTCCAGCATCATCATCGGTGCCCGCAACGAAGAACAGCTCCAGCAGAACCTGGATGCCGTCGGCTGGAACCTGACCACCGACCAGATCAAAAAACTGGATGCTGCCAGCGACGTGCCGCCCATTTACCCCTACTGGCACCAGCGAAACAACCTGACCTTAAATCCAATACCAACGTTTTATTGATCACCTATCTGCCATGGTCCGCCACTGCAGGTGCGTTTACCGCTCTCCGCTCGTCCGCATTTGCAATGCGAGACGGGCGAGGTGATCCGTCAAACGCACCGATCATTACTTCGCTTTAGCCGCAGCGTTTCGCTTTCGGGTCTCAGCGGCTTTCTTTGCTGAGGCCGAACGCTGTTCGGGCGTGCGGGAGGCCGAAGCCGCACCGCCTTTTTTGCCGCCTGCCTTTGCCGGTTCCTTGTTTTCGGCTTTGCCGCGACCGGAACCACTCTTTTTTCCTCCGCCCGACGTTTTATTTACCGTTGCCCATGCACGGCGTTCCGCTTCTTCTTCGGATACGCCACGTTCCTCATAACTTTCCTCGATGTGTTCGGCCTGCCGCTTCTGCTTGTCGGTGTACGCCGATTTGTCTCCTCTTGGCATGACGATAGTTGTTTTACGTTGAAGGATGAGTGTCAATTCTATGACGGTCTATAAAACAGCTATCAGGGCCGAAGGTTATAGCAACAGTAGGGTATTGATTTAGAGGGAATTTGTAAAGCGTAGGCTCTGACAATTTGTGGGGTGCAAAAAAATTCTCTCTTTTTTAAAAACACTTTCCTGACGGGGCAAGTTATATATCTGTAAATCGTTGATAACCGGGGATGCTGTGAAAGGTATCTGATGATTTTTAGGAATTAACCGCGTTATTGGACGATCACAAGAAGCCAGACGACTTAGGTTGTCTGGCTTTTTTTTTTGCCTTTCCGTACCCTTACGTTACGTCCGGTTCATCTCTTCCAGATTGTTGTTCCGGCGCTTCTCATCGACCTTGCTGCCCCGGCTAAAATTATACCGCAAGGTAACCCCTACGCTCCGCCAGCGGAAATACTGGTCAAACTCGTTGACGTTCCGGTTGATGTTGGTGGTCCAGTAGTACCTGAATCCTTTGAACAAATCATTGGCGTTGACCGTCAGATCCAGCTTTTTGTTCATAAAGCTCTTTTTGAACGCAATATCAACCCGGTGCATAGGTGCCATGTGGTACAGGCCCGATGCCGCCGGTCCGCGGTACAGCAGGTTCATTTCCATCCGTATGTTCATCGGCAATTGCAGCGTGTGGTTGGATTGCAGCATATAAAACACCTGATCATTGACCAGCGGTCCTTCGTTCGATACCGTGGTGAACTTGTTGTACGAGAGGATCGTCGTATTCTGCGTGTCCCACCACCTGGTGATCTTGACCGGTGCTACCGCCGTAATACCCAGGTTATGCCCTTCGTTCAGATTGCCCGTAGTATAGATTGTGGTCGCGTTGGCGACATCCAGAATGGGAACTTCCGACATTACATCGCGGTGAAACTGGTAATAAGCCGACAGGTTATAGACCTTCCGGATCGTCTGGTTGATGCTGAACGCCTGCGTATACTGCGGGCGCAGGTAGGGGTTGCCTTCAGTATACGTGTACGGATCGCGGTAGTACCGGAACGGGTTCAGGTTGCCGTAATTGGGGCGCGTGAGCCGGCGGCTGTAGCTATAGCTGATCTGGTAGTCGTCGCTCACCTTCTGCTGCAGAAACACGCTAGGGAAAAAGTTGAGGTACTTTCGCTCGGTGACCTGCCCGGTTGTGTAGGAGTTACCGACCGACAGGGTTTGTTCGGCCCGCAGACCCGCCTGCATGGTAAACCGCTTGTTTAGTTTGCCGTTCCAGTTCAGGTAACCGGCGTAGATGCTTTCGCGGTAGTTGAAGTGGTTGGTCCGCTTGGGATCCAGCGCCAGCCCTTCGTTGTTGAAGTAAAACCGAAAGTCATTATCCGACACTACCCGGCTGGCCTTGGCACCCGCTTCCAGCTTATGTCCCGGCGACAGGGGCCGGGTAAAGTCTATCTTGGCGGATAGGATGTCGTAGCCGTTGGGCGTACTGGTATACAGAAAGTCACGGGTTTGCTGACCAGAAGCCAGGTCGGTAAAATAGTTGTAGAAGTTGCCGTCGCCCCGGTTGGTAATGCGGGCGTAGTCGAGGTCGGTCGACAGCGTAGTGCCCAGGGTATCCAGTTTGCCGGTATAGTGCAGGTTACTGGTAAAACTGGTGAAGCGATTGGTATTAATATTATCGGCATCGATGTACTGCGAGTACGTACGGGGCGCATTTCCTATGTATGTATCCGTCAGAAAATCACTCTTCGAAAAATTGGTGATGTAGTAGGCCGTCGCGCCGATGCTATGCCGGTCGTTGATGCTATAATCAGTGCCCATCCTGACGGAAGGAGGGCCTTCTGCCGCAAAATTTCCGGTGGCTACCTGATCAAAGTAGGTGGTTTTATCCGTACCATAGAAGATTCGGGTAAAGGTAGCTTCGCGACCGCCTACCCGGCGGGCGGCATCCAGATTCAGAAAGGAGTTCCACCGGCCGCTTTTGTAGTTCACGTTGCCGCCATAGGTATAGCCAAACTGTTTGAAGTTATTGTTATAGCTGGCGTACAGGCTGCCGTTCATGCCCTGCTGGGTATTCTTTTTCAGGTTGATGTTCAGGATACCCGAGGTACCTTCAGCATCATATTTGGCAGATGGGTTAGTAATGATCTCAATGTTTTTGATGTTTTCCGCCGGCATCCCCTCCAGCATAGTCCGGAGGTCGCGGGCCGAGAGGAAGGTCAGTTTTCCGTTCAGCATTACGGTAACGCCACTGCGGCCGTTGAGCTGAATATTTCCGTCCTGATCGATAAACACCCCCGGCGATTTGCCCAGTACATCATAAGCGGTGCTGCCGGCCGCCAGCGCGGTACCGGCAATATTTACCACCATGCGGTCAGCTTCCTGCGTAATGGTGGCCCGGCTGCTGCGCACGGTGACCTCCTTCAACTGCTTTGTGTTGTTTCGTAACGTAAGCGTGCCGAAATCTTTGGAAAAGGACGGGTCTGTTACGGCAAATGTCGGTGTTTCGAGCGTAGCATAGCCTAGCGCC
The DNA here is from genome assembly GCF_039541915.1 of Nibrella saemangeumensis. Taxonomy (NCBI): domain Bacteria; kingdom Pseudomonadati; phylum Bacteroidota; class Cytophagia; order Cytophagales; family Spirosomataceae; genus Nibrella; species Nibrella saemangeumensis. The sequence continues at coordinate 165,274 of NZ_BAABHD010000029.1, read as the reverse complement.
GTAATGCGCAGGAAATACGTACCGGCCGCCGGTGTCTTAATGCTGAATCGCCCATCGGCTTCGGTGACAGCACCGGTTACAATGGCTTTCTTCGCGGTTTGCACCACCGCTACCGTGCCGAAGCCAACGCCTGTACCGGACGAATCGGTAAGGGTGCCGGTCAGCGTACCGCTAATCTGTGCCAGAGTAGTCTGGTGTAGAGCGAACAGACAGGTAAACAGTAAAAGAGAATAGATGTACTTCATCTGGTATTTATAAGAGAGGACAGGGTTTCTTTACGTGGTGACACAGACCGGGCCCGGATCAGTGTGCTTTCTGGTGTGGATAGAAATTCGGGATAAAGAGGAGATTCACAACGCGTACGTTGCATCTGCGTCCGTGAATCTCCCAAAAGTTTATTTAGCCTTACGAACATAGATATTACCCTGCATACTCTTCATCATCACTTCGGGGCCACCTCCGTTGATCTTGCCGTAAATCCAGTCCTCAATGCTAACCCGGTACATGCCGGTTTGATTCGATTTGGTTGTCTTGGGCTGACTCTTGTCAATGTTAATGTCGAAATCACTGTAAACCTCACCCCGGTCGGACTTCAGCTTTATATTGGCTTTAGCGTTAGCCGGGAAGGTCACATCCACGCGGCCGTTGAGGGTAGAGAACGCCATGGGCGCATTGGCGCTAAGATCCCGGAAGGTAGCTTTCAGATTGCCGTTGATGGTGTTCGCTACAGCCGAACCGCCCACATTATTTAGCTCGATCGGGCCGTTTACATTGTTGATTTCCAGTTCACCCGTTACGTTTTCGACGGTAATGTCGCCGTTGTTGACCGTACTCAGTTTCAGGCCAAACCGCTGCGGGACCTTGATTGTAAGGTTAACAGGGCGCACATGGCTGCTGGCGTCTATTTTAACCCGATTGTTGCGCTCTTCGGCCGTAACATCGAGACCGTTGTTTGGTGAAATGCGTCGCATGCCACTGGCGTTCTGGTCATCGTTGCGGGCCCGTTGCCGGCCTTCGAAAGACGACACATCAATAATCACGTCTTTACCGGTATGCCCCACCACGTGAATGAAGCCATTGACCAGGCCGACTTCAAGCGTTCCCGGCTTGCTGGGGTCAGACAGCGGGACAATCAGTTGTTGGTTGTCATTTTGGGCGAAAATTGGGGTTAGCCCCGTCAAGAGTAATGTTAGCAGGATTTGGATCAGCGTGTTCATGTTACTTACGATTTCTTTTTAATGTAAACGTTACCGTTGAATGTCTCGAAACGAAGGGTTTTTCCGCCGTTTCCGATGCGCACGGCTGTGGTTTTGTTAAGCTTGTAAACGGTTTTGTCACCCCGGCGCTCTTCGTTTTTGACGACCTGGACGGGCATAATTTCGGCCTGCGGGAAGTCGGTGTAAAATTCGCCCTGAAAGCTTTTGAACTGCAGGTCGGCCGACAGACTTGCGGGATACGTGACTTTAATGTCGCCGTTGAGTGTGTAGTAGGAGGAGGGCTCCAGCGGAGCGGTTACGTAGTTGGCTTCGACATTGCCGTTGATGGTGTGGACGTCGGTGGCACCTCTGGCGTTGGTCAGTTCAATGGCGCCGTTGACGTTGCGCAGCCGTAACGCGCCCGCTACATCGTTGACCGTGACATCGCCCCGGTTGACGGTGGATACCCGGACGTTCATCTGGCGCGGAACCTTCACGGTGTAGTCTACCGTAAAGTCATAGTCGATTTCCCGCCGGTTGTTCCAGTCCCGGCGTTCTCTGGATGGGCGGGTGTCGAACGGTTCGGCGATGTAAGCAAAGATGGTGTCGCCTTTCTGCTCGAAACCCAGTTTGAACTCCCGCTTCCCTTCGTCAAGACCTGCCTGCGTTTTACCGGTAATCTTCTTGTCGGCGGAAAAGGAAACCTTGTTGCCTGAGGTGCCTTCTACGTGGATAAACCCATTGATGTTGTAGATCACCAGCGTACTGGCACCGGCATTGGCCACGGTATATTCCTGGGTTACCTTTTCGGTCGATGCCAGGTTCTGCGCCGACGTTTGGGCACAAGCGAGTACCAGCCCCGCCAGAACGGGGATTAGTAGTGGTTTCATGGTTGATTGGTTAATTAGTTGATTAGGATATTTCTACGAGAGTTGCCGGATGGAATGCTCAATTTTACTCTTGACCAGATCGTTGATGCCTTCCTGCTGAAGCAGTTTACGCAAGGGTTTTATGGAACGCTTTTCCTGTAGTTTCACCATCACATCGGCCAGGGCCACCTGCACCAGGGGTGAGTCCTGCCGGCTCAGGGCATGCACCAGGCCCTCCCGCACCCGTGCATCGTGGCCTAGTTCAGCCAGCGCTTCCAGCGTCACCAATCTGACGTTTACATTCGCATCGTTGTTAAGCGTGGTCAGCAGCGCGTCGATCACCTGTCCGTCTACGTCGCTGATCTCTTTGGTGTAGCTCACCGCCCGCAGCCGTTCCGTGGCCGAGGGGTTTTCCAGCAGCGACAGCATCATCATCTGCCGCATTTCCTGCACCTGGCTGGAGAGCGTATCAATTTGTTGCTGATAAGCCAGGGTGGGTGTTTGCCGGCCTTGCTGCCAATAGCCCACCGCCACGCCAATGGCCACCAGTACCAGGCTGTAGGCCAGCCGGCCCATCAGGGCGGATGTCCAGAGGCCCTGAATCCGCTCCACAATGCCACTCCAGGAGCGTTTCTGCTTTGCCTGCTCAGCCTCCTGGAAGCTGTCGAGCATGGCGTAGAAGTTGGTGTGCAGCTGCGGACGCGGTTCCGGAGCAGTAACCTTTCCCATCCGTTGCCAGACTTGCCGGGTGCTTTCCAGTTCCTGCCGGCAGCCGGGGCACTGCGCCAGGTGCGCGTCCAGCCCGGCCTGTTCCGCAGCCGATAGCTGTTCGTTCAGCCGGTCGAGCAGGTTGGCCCTGACGTGTTCGCAGTTCATGTTATCGTTCGTGTTCAATGCTCAGGTAAATTTTCTTTAACTCAGTCAGTGCCCGGTGGACCCGCACTTTCACGGCCCCTTCTGTGGTATTCAAAATCCGTGCAATCTCCTCGTACTTCAATTCCTGGTACCGGCTCAGCACCAGTACCTCGCGGTATTCGTCGCTGAGTTTGGCCAGCGCGTTCTGGAGTGTCGCCAGCTCCTGTTCCTTGTGCAGCGCTTCGTCGGCGGCCATACCCCCCGCGATCTTTTCGGCATACTCGACCAGATCATAGTGGTGCGTCGACCGCTTGTTCTGCTGCGCCAAATCGATCAGCACATTGCGGGCCAAGTGGTACATCCAGGTCCGGAAAGCGCCGTCGCCGGTAAACGTGTGGCGGTACTTTAGCATCCGGTAAAACACCGTCTGTACCATGTCTTCACTGGCGTCGGACCGCCCGCACATGTGGTACAGGAAGCCGAATAATTCGCGATGATACCGCTCAAAGAGCAGCCCCATCTTGTTCAGATCGCCGGCTTTGACCTGAAGCATCAGCGCGTTGTCCGTCAGTGAATTCAACCGTGTAGTTAAGGGGTTTCGGGCATTTGGCGTGAAAACCGGGGGAATCCGGAAAGGTTACAGCCGAACTGAAAAATTTTTGTGAGGCAGCTCCCGGACGACCAGGATTACAGATCCTGGTGGTGCCTGCCAACGTATAGCGTTCCCTAACAGTAGGCTGCGCCTTAGTTACGCATACGCTTGGGGCCGTACCAAAGCCAAAATCCTGTTATGGTAAAGATTAACAGGGCAATCCCCATAATCGTGGTGTAAACCAGTTTGATCTGGCCATCACTGGTGCCAAGATAAAAGTCAAGCACAGAGCCGTCGTGTATCTTTTCGATATAGTCGGACCGCCGTTGCTCAATGTGCAACAGTTGTCCGGTTGCTCCGTCCAGCTGAATACCCCAGAAGTGGTCGGCGAAAACAAACTTCACCATGCCTTTGTCTTTGCGAACATCGATACGCTCCAGGTCGAGGGAGAGGTCGGCCGCAACCGAGTCGTGCAGGATTCTACAGGCGTTTTGGTGCAGGCTATCCAGCGGCAGCCAGTCTTTCAGATCGGTGGAGGTACCGGTATAGGATTTGGGTAAGATCAGTCCGCCACTGTGTTTTTTCCAGCCGAGCAGCAGGCCTGATACTGAAATGAAAAAGAAAAACACGAACAATAAAGCACCCGTTGTCCGGTGTATTTTTCTGAATGATCGCAAGAGTTTCGCCTGGCCTTGTCGTTTGGTGGTATTGGTCATACGGTGGGTTTTTCTGCCATGAGCGGCTATTCGCCTTATTATCAGCGCCCGGATGGACGCGTGAACAGGCGTAAAATTAACTATATAGGGATTCCTGATGAGGGAAAATCAATGTATAGCCCGCTTTTTGTATCTTTTCCGCCGATCCCGGCCGGGATGTTAGACAATAGCGTCAAAAGGAAGTTCTTCCAGAACCGGCAGGCTATAAATTTTAGTGTAAGCAAATGGTGCAACGACAGGTATACCGCATGCCCAAAGCGGGCTCCATCAAAGACTTAACCCTACAAACCGAGACGCTGCCTCCGCCCAACGCCGACGAAGTATGCGTGCGGGTACACGCCATCGGGCTGAACTTCGCCGACATCTTTGCCATGCAGGGCCTGTACAGTGCTACCCCGAAAGGGCCGTTCATTCCTGGTCTGGAGTTTGCCGGAGAGGTGTTGGCGGTCGGTGAAGCCGTGAAGGATTTCAAACCAGGTGACCGGGTTATGGGCGCTACCCGCTTTGGGGGTTATGTGTCCCATATTAACATCCACCACCGCTACGTAGTCCCCTTGCCAGAAAACTGGAGTTTTGCCGAAGGGGCCGGGTTTCTGGTGCAGGGACTGACGGCCTATTATGCCCTGACCGTGCTGGGTAATCTGCAACGCGGTATGACCGTACTCATCCACAGCGCAGCCGGGGGCGTGGGTATCCTGGCCAACCGCATCTGCAAAAAGTATGACGCCTATACCATCGGCACGGTGGGGAGCCCGGGCAAGGCAACGTTTTTACAGGAGGAGGAAGCGTATGATGCCGTGATAGTGCGGGACAACGATTTTTATGCTAAGCTGAAACAGGCACTGGGCAACCGGCCGCTGCTGCTGATTATGGAGTGCATCGGCGGGAAAATCCTGATGCAGGGCTGGAAAGCTATGGCCTCCATGGGCCGCATGGTGGTCTACGGCAACGCTAGTTTCACCAGCCATAGCGATAAGCCCAATTACCTCCAATTGTATTGGAAATACCTGAAGCGTCCCCAGATTGACCCCCTGCGGCTACCCACCCAGAATAAGTCGCTCATGGGCTTTAATCTCATTTACCTCTACGAACAGACCGATATGCTGCACCAGATGCTGCGTGAGCTCAAGGCGCTGCAACTAAAGCCCCAGCACGTTGGGCATGTGTACCCGTTTGACCAGATGCACCAGGCGATTCGACAGTTTCAAAAAGGGGAGACGGTGGGCAAAGTGGTGGTAACCGTGCCGTAGCCATTAGTTCCGGGGAATCTTCCGCCAGAGGGCTTGCAGAAAAGCCTGTTCCTGCCGGGAGATGCCTTCCTCGGCTCTGGCTGCCCGGAGCAACAGCTTAATAAAGCGCCGGCTGCTTTCTTCATTCACCTCCGAACGCCGGGCTCCTGCAGCTGGCTTTCCCCGGTCCGATGCCTGTTCGCCCGGCTGCGGGCTGCTCTCCCGCAGAAAATAAGCCAGGGGAGCCAATTGACCGGTAGAGTCGCTGGCCAGTAAGGCCCTCAGCGTCTGCATGTCTTCCCGTTGCTGATTTTTATCCAGCTTCGACAGGGCGTAGACCAGGTTTCCTAAACTCATGGTTAAATCAGGTGAATACATAGCGGATCAGTTTTAACGTAACGTTGATAATCAGGTTAAGCGTAGGCGCGGGCGGCTAGCTGATGAAACACCCGTTCATCTAAGCGGTAGCGGTCATTGAGCGTCAGGCTACTTCGGCTCGTAAACAGGGCGTAATTCACTGCATTGTAGATCAGCCAGTAGCTGGAACCGGTTTTGAGCAAATGCTCCTCGGTGCGGAGCCGTTCACGGGCCTGTTTGGTTAACTGGACCGGTACCGGCAGTTCCCTCATCAGATCTTCATCCCGCTCCTGCACCTGGGCCTGCTGTAGCTGCGTGTAGACAGTAGCCGTGAGCGTAGGCTCGGGATTCAGGTGATCGACCAGCACGTCATGAAGCTGCTGACGAAACATATCCTGCGTCAGCTGACGGTGGTGTATTTTCCGGATGGGCGAACCCGCCGGCCGCGCCGGCTGACCTTTGGCCGGCCGGCTTTTAGTCCCGCCGGCCTTTCCGGTAGTTGCCGACCACTCATGAAGCCAGGTCTGGTACGCCGGTATATCGGCAAACTGATCGGCCCAGCCCATGAGTCCGTTCTGGCATACCTGCCGGAACATACTACTGCGCAGGGCCGAATCGGGATCCTGTAACGTGAGCAACGTTTGCCCCTGAATGCTAAACGGGGTTTTGCCGTTGTAGCTGTTGGTAATGATCAGACTCCGTTGCAGGGATTCTTTGCCAAGCTGAACCCCTTCCGGCAGAATGATATTGATGCTGAACTCACCTGTCGGTGTATATTTAATTAAGAGTTGATAGCTGGCAATCAGCCCATCAATTACTTCCCGGATCACCGTATTGGGTATAATGGTATAGTCGGCACTCTGAATACCAAAGATGGTAGGACGGCCCCCACTAACCTCACCAACCACCAATTGCTGCCGGTCGGTGGCCACAATGTCATAGTCGGGCAGGAGTTCAGCCAGCCAGACCGGTTTGATCGGATAGCAGATGTCCTCCCAGGAGTCTGTAAGGCGTGGTTGTGAACTTAGGTATGTCATAAAAAATTTGTTTTATACTTTTGCAGTTGTAAATTTACAATTGCAAAAGTATAAAACCAATCAAATGTAAAAAATTGCGTCAACGTATGAGAACTCAGAACCCCTCTTTCGAACGACACCGACGCATAGGACAGGCAATTTGCCGGTACTTTATGGAAGCCCCCATACCGTTCAACCCTTCGTGGCAAGACTACCAGCAGTGGCTGGATACGCTCCCGAACGACGAGAAGATTTACTTCAGAGGGTTGGGATTCGAGGTATGCCTGGCCGTAAACGCGTTTAAACGACACTGGTACGAAGCGCACCACTACCGGTTGCGGGATTACCTGCTTCGGCAATTGAGCCGAGAGGATTTTGAGACGTATAGCCAGCTGCCAACCGTGAGCCAGCTCAGGGCGAACTGGTTGCAGGCATCCGGCGATTCCCGACGTATGGGCTCTGCTAACTAACTGAATGAACGAAACCTTGCTTTATTATCCATACGTAAGCATAAACCTTTTAAATAAACCAATTATGATTTCACCTGATATGTCTATGGGTCTGGGAAGTATAGTCTTTGCGCTGGCTAAAGCCGACGGATCTGTCCAGCAGGATGAGATACAGGCCGTTCGCGAAGCGCTTAGCCGGGAGCGCCACGGTGATGTGGCGCTGCACACGTTTTTTATCCAGACTAACTGCGGAGAAACGGCCGAAGACGCCTATGCCTTTGGGATGCGAAAGCTGCGTTACACGTCGGCTAAGCTCGAAAATGCCACGAAGAAATACCTCCTGGATGTGGTGTGTCAGGTTGCCGGTGCCCACAAAGCCATCTCGGTTCAGGAGGAAACCCTGATCGACCAGTTCGCTCAGGATTTAAAGCAACTGTAATAGAGAGGTACCTTTAATCCGATCCGGGGCTTACCGGCAACGGGCTGAGGCATACAAAACAGAAATGAATACCCACATCACTGCTAAACAGATTTCCGCCATGACCAACTTAATCATCAGTAAACTGGATTACCAACGACTTAAAGTCAGTGTAGGAAACGCTAAATCAGACCCCCGGGCCTCCAGCAATCAGGTCCGAACGCTCTGGAAGGGTGTTAATGAGGCAACCCTGCTGGAACCAAACGATATGCCGGCCGATGTAGTGACAATGAATTCCTGGGTGCGGATTCGATATATGGACACTGACAGGACCGTGTCGTTACGATTGGTATATCCCGAACAGGCCGATATTCATCAAAACCAGGTCTCCATTTTCGCGCCCCTGGCTACGGCCATTCTGGGGGTTAAGGTTGGCGATCTGATAAACTTGCCCACCCCGAGTCACACGGTGAAAATCAAAGTAGATCAACTGCTGTATCAACCCGAAGCCGCCGGGGATTTCTCCCTGTAAAGACCGCTTTTGCTATGGTGCAGGCCACCTGGATACATTTAAAGAACAGTGATGAGGAGACGGTCCTGGTAGAGGTAGGTCATCTGATTCGGGAAGCCCGTTTGAGGGCAAACCTTACGCAGCAGGAGTTAGCCGACAAATTGGGTGTATCGCCTGCAGTAATCAGTAGATACGAAAATCGGGGACATACAATTTCCATCGGAACGCTGTCCAGAATAGCGCAGGTGTTGCAACTGGAACTTCTGGTCGGATTTCAGGCCTGTGGTATCCAGCAATCAGCTACGAGGAATGGCCGCTGGATCGGAGAACGCTAACCAGTGGATGCGAGCCAGCAACGATGTTGAAGTAACAACCCGGCCGGCCGGAGGGTCCGGCGTTTGAATAAGTAGGGTGTGTGCCGGGTGGGTTTTATGCCTATTCCGGCCGGTCGGGATATCATTTTTACGAACAGGTCAGTGAAGGGTTCGGAGCCGGAATGCCAGCCCGCAGCCATAGCTTATCCTTTAAAGCAGTGGTATTTGTCTTCGTCGACCAGTTCAAGAAAGCGCTTCAGGTTACTCACCCTGGGCTTAGGTTCATACAACGTCCAGTTCATATTACCCCGCATCCAATACACTTTCCATTTGTTTTCGCTCTTCACATACGTGGCTTTGGCGTAGTCTGTTTCCATCTTTTTCTCAGGATTGCGGAATTGGGGGCGTGTCTCAAACAGAATTATACTCTGGTTGTCGATTCGATACCCAATATCAAGTTGCTCCCGAATGGATTCGGGAGGCCGGATTCGCTCCAGATAGTTCTCCATGAGCTCAATGATGTCAACGGTTTTAATCGGGTCGAGTGCCATAGTTGGTTGGCATAATAAGTATCAACGGGAATTTTTTCAACTTTTGCCGCTAACGTTCAGGGCCTCACGTTTTGGCGATACTCTGTGTTCCATTTGCTGACAGCGGTTTTATATCACGAGCTTCGGCCGCCTGCCAACATATATGTTTTATTCCAATCTCAATCACTCATTACGATTCATGGCTTTGACCTTGGTCAGGCTTTAATGACAAAAGCTTTCAATTCGGCCATTTTACCGTCGCGGAACCGCCATACATCACAGACCGAGTATTGGGCCTCGTTACCATCTTCATCCTTCAATGTTATGTCGCCGAGTAAGGTAACGAAATCCCCCTCAGCAATTAAGTTTTCGACTGTAAACTTCGACAATTCTGTGTACATCTCTGCTATGTATCGGCGAACGGATTCTTTTCCATCAAGAATTCGGTCGCCCACATACTTCCATTTCGTGTCTTCAGAACAGAACGACAGAAATCCTTCAAAGTCACCTTTGGCGAAAGCCGCATTTGCCTTTTCTAATATTGCTTTATTACTCTCAATCATGTCAACATCTTTTTACGTTTAAAACTGCCTTTTGCGAATTCTGTTTCGATGAAAAATTACCGCCAGCGGTCTGGGCTTTCTTCTGTGCTGATATTCTGTGGTTCGTCAGCCCGAAGCTGAGTAAAGTTAATGCTATTGCTCGGCATTATTCGTCGAGCCCGGACTGCAGATTATAAGCAAATGGGACGATCAGGGTAGGTTCGTCAGCCAGCATAGCAGGAAACCCCATGTTGGAAGCCGTTTTTCATTTTTAAAGTAATTGATTTTAAGTGCATGATCTCCGCTTATAAAATCAGCAACTGGCATTTGGGAAACTTTTAAAATTTAATGTAGGGTTATTTACTATTTATTTTTAACGTTTGGTCCAGCAGTATATCTGTGATCCACGGCAGCGCTAGTGGATTTCCAACCATCCGGAAAGCGTTGCATTTCCCAGACCCAAAAACCATAAGCTCTTGTTGTATCTCCATTTTCTTCAATTCTTTCGTGTTCCCACTCAACAAAATCCACTGCCGCATTTCTTGAGTAGACATGGACCTTATGATTTTTCATCTTCCACTTTGTGATTAATTTCCACTTAGGTAACCAAGTTTTCCATATGCTGTCTATCGTTGCATAATCACCCCAGTAAGTCCCGTCCCCATAAAGGACATAATCATCTTTTACATAAAATCGCATTACCTTATTGTAATCCCGACTGATTATATCATCAACATGTTTTTCAATACTAGATATCACTTCAGCCTTGATTTGTTCCTTTTCTTTTGGGTTCAAAGGTTTTTCTGTTGAATCACAGGAGACAACTAATGTCATAAAGACAAACATGGCAAACACTGATCTTTTGAATTTCATGATGCGACTAATTTGAATGTAGGTAACTATAAAATGGCTACCAACGGTCAACAAATTTATGCAGTTGTGGCATTCTGTATTCCAGCGCTTTAACTCTGCCTAAATGCTGAGTAAACATATTCTGTTGAGCCTATGTATTCAAGCTACAATTGCATGAACCTGCTGTTAGAAGCAGTGCTATTTTTTGGCAGTAGCGAACATTGTATATTCTTCATTTTGATATTTGTCTTGGATAAAATATTTGCCGAACAAATCGTCCCATGTCGACTTATGTTCCGCAAGTACTTTTTGAATCTCTTCACTCCAAGGTCCATTGGGTGGAAAATAGTGGTCTCTTGTTCGGGGGGAGTCAAAGAAATAAATGAGGACAAAATCGCCTTTTTCTTTGGCTGTGTTATCTGACTTTCCCCATTTGCCAGAACCTGTTGGTTCTCCAAGCTCTGCGTTCCAGCCTGAATAATACCGATATAGGGGAAGATATTCTTTCTCCATCCATTCTCTGGCCTGTTCTTTTGTGACGCCTTTTTGTAGCGTTAAAAATCGAGGGGCGATAATCCATTCTTTTTTGGGTATGGTTGTTTCAATTTTTTGAAAGAATCCATAGACAGCCAGTGCGGTAATTGTTGCCATAACACCAAACAAAAAATTTCTCATAATACATGGTTTTTTCGAATTACGACTGCATTGCTTCTAACTAGTAAATAGACGAATGTTTTACGCGTCAAGCCTAATATAGCTTGGTTGAGGTGAAAGCCTGAAAACATCAATTATTTTTTATGTGGGCCTGTTTATCAGTACTTTGGTCTTCCTTGTTTCGCATTGGCAATATAGAATGCGCATTGCGTATTTTGTATTGTCGAGTCAGTAAAACAATATAAAATGCGAAGGAGCTTTACGGCCGTGCTATTCTGCTTTTCCAGATAAACCTATTGGCCGTTTCTATCTAAAGCCCAGCATAGCATACGTAGTTGAATAGGTAGCGTCATGACGGTTAAATTACGACAATGGCTGTGGAGGTGGCGTACCCGCCGGGCGGGAGTTATCCTGCGGCAGGGGTACAAACTGTTCGTTGTCGTTGGGCGGCAACTGAATGCGACCGGCCTGCCAGTCGGCTTTGGCCTGCTCGATGCGCTCCGGGCGGGAGGAAACGAAATTCCACCAGATATATCGTTCGCCCAGCGGCTCACCGCCCAGCAGAATCAGGGTACTGGGCTCGCGGGCCACAATAACCGGGTCGGTGCCGGTGGTGAAGACCAGCAACTGGCCCATGGTGTAAGTGTGTCCGCTCACTTCCACGCTGCCTTTAGCGACGTAGATGCCCCGTTCCGCGTAGCCCTGCGGCAGTCCAAAACGGGCACCGGGCTGCAACACCACATGCAGGTAAAACAGGGGGGAATGGGTTTTTACGTCGTTGCGTAAGCCAAAAGCGTTACCGGCAATCAACCGCATCCAGACGCCGGGTTCGGTAAAGATAGGCAGTTCGTGGGGCTGGTAGTTGTCAAAAGCCGGGGCGCTTTCTTCATCGGCTTCGGGCAGAGCCACCCAGGTCTGAATCATCTCCAGCGAGTTGCCGGCCAGCGCAGCTGGATCTTCGAACCGCTCCGAGTGGGCGATGCCGCGCCCGGCCGTCATCCAGTTGACCTCACCGGGCCGTATTACCTGCTCCACGCCCAGGCTGTCGCGGTGCGTTACCTGCCCGCCGAACAGGTAGCTTACCGTCGATAAGCCGATGTGCGGATGCGGCAGGACGTCCATCGACGGTAGTTGCTCCGGGGCCACGGCCACGGGCCCGGCATGGTCCATGAAGATAAAAGGCCCCACCATGCGCCGTAACCGGAACGGCAGGATGCGCCGGACACTAAAGCCGTTGCTGATGGATGCCTGACGCGCTTCAATGACTATATCCAGCATAAGCGATCTGTTAAACGTAAATAGCCCGGAGAGGGGTTCCCCGGGCGAGACTGTCAAGCGACGTTTCGCTCCTGAGCGGCCCTAATGTACTTCAGCCAGTTCAGTTTTGCTAAATTCTTCGCTGATGCGTTTCTGCAAATCAGACGGCACCGGCGAATAGTCGGCAAACTGGCTGCGGACCTTGGCTTTACCCTGGCTCAGATTGCGTAAGGCAGGCAGCAATTTATCCAGTTCAGCCAGCGGGGTTCTGGCCCGGATCACCTGGCTATTTTTCTCGCTGTCGATGTTCAGGATCATGCTGCGGTGCGTCTGGAGTTCGGTCATCACGTCGCCCATCAGGTTGGCGGGTACCAGCACCTCTATATCGTGTACCGGCTCCAGCAACTGCGGTTCGGCCTGCAGGAAGGCCTCCCGGAAGGCCATCATACCCGCTATCTTGAAGGAAATATCGTTGCTGTCGACGGGGTGCATCTTACCGTCGTATACGCTCACCCGTACGTCGCGTACGTGCGAGCCCGTCAGTGGCCCCTGCGACATTTTCTCCATAATGCCCTTCATAATGGATGGCAGGAAACGGGCGTCGATCACCCCACCCACAATACAGTTGTTGAACACCAGTTTGCCGCCCCAGGGCAATTCTACCGTTTCGGTTTCCCGCACCGGGAAATCCTTTATCGGCGGCATACCTTCGTAGTACGGTTCAATTTTGATGAATACTTCGCCAAACTGCCCGGCTCCACCCGACTGCTTCTTGTGGCGGTACGACGACAGCGCCGGCCGCTGGATGGTCTCGCGGTAGGGTATTCTGACCCGCTGGAACTCGACGGGTATCTTGTGCAGGTTCTCCAGCTTCCATTTCGTGACGGTCAGGTGCAGTTCGCCCTGGCCTTCCAGAATTACCTGCCTGACTTCCTGGTTGTACTCAACGCTCAGGGTAGGGTCTTCCAGGTGAATCTCGTTCAGCATCTCGCTGAGCTTCTCGTCGTCCTGCTTGTTTTTGGCCACAATGGCTACCCGCGTTTTGGCCGGCGGAAACTGAATGGGCCGTATGTTGCCAGTAGCCCCCTTGCCGTTCAGGGTATGGCCCGTCGCGGTATTTTTAAGTTTTACGGTGCAGCCGATATCGCCCGCCTTAAGCCGGTCGATGGGGTTTCGGTTCTTGCCGTCCACGATAAACAGCTGGCTGATGCGCTCGGTGGTACCGGTTTTTTCGTTCTGGAAGTCCATGCCTACGGCCACTTCGCCGGCCATTACCTTAAAGAACGACAGGCGGCCCAGCCGGGGCTCTACCAGCGTTTTGAAGATAAATAACCGGGTCGGAGCCGCCGGGTCGCAGGGGACTTCCTGGCCGTCTTCGGTAAGTTCGCCCGCCGTATCAACAGCCGAAGGTGCTACGTTGTCGATAAAGCCCATCATCCGGCCGGTGCCCATATCTCGTTTCGCCGACAGGCAGAATACCGGAAACACCTGGTGTTTCATCATGCCGATTTTCAAGCCCTCCCGCAGTTCGTCCTCATCCAGACTGCCCTTCTCAAAGTACTGCTCCATCAGGGCCTCGTCGTTCTCCGCAGCCTTCTCCACCAGTTCGTTATGCAGTTGGTCAGCGCGTTCTTTTTCACTGGCGGGAATGGGCAGCTTTTCAGGCTTGCCACCGCCTTCGGGGAATTTGTACATCACCATTTTCAACAGGTCGATGATGCAGTTGAAGCCCGTTCCGGCGTTCAGCGGATACTGCATGATGGTTACCGCCGGACCAAAAAACGCTTTGGCTTCGTCAAGGGTTTGGGTATAGTTGGCTTTCTCGTGGTCGAGCTGATTAACCGCCAGAATGGTGGGTTTGTTATAATGATCGATGTAGTCCCAGAGCAGTTCGGTACCGACCTCTACGCCGTTCTGGGCGTTCAGCAGGATGACGGCGGTGTCGCAGACGGTAATGGAGGTAATCACTTCGCCGATGAAATCGTCCAGACCGGGGGTATCAATGATGTTAATCTTAAAATCGCGCCATTCGGTGTGCAGGGTTGTCGCGTAGACGGAGCTGCCTCGTTCGTGCTCTACTTCGTGATAGTCAGAAATGGTGTTTCTTTCTTCTACCGTTCCGCGTCTGGTAAGGAGACCAGCTTCGTAAAGCATGGTCTCAGCGAGTGTGGTTTTGCCGCTTTTAGCGGGGCCAATCAGTACCACATTTTTGATGTGTTTTTCGTCGTAAGCTTTCATAATAGCCCATGTTCTGAAAATGACTAATCGCTTAACAAACAGATCGGGAGCAGAAGGACTACCGATACCGCAACCCGGCTGTCACCTCAGTAAGGTAGGGCATTTTGTGAAAATTCCGAAGCGGAATCATGCAATATTATCTAATGAAAGTTCAAAAAGGCGAGGGGATAAAAAGAGCGGGGGAGGGTGTAAGGCAGGAAGCCGGCTATTGAATAGAGGGGTTAAACTTATGGGGGCATGAACCTGTTTAGGTATGTAACAACGTATACACCATGCGAAAAGAACCTGTAGTCTCTTCTCCCGCCCAACTAAAGCAACTGGATTACCTGGCCCGACTGATGGATGCCCAGTTCCGCGTGCCGGGTACAAACTTCCGGTTTGGGCTGGATGCGCTGATCGGGCTGATACCCGGTGCCGGCGATCTGTCGACGTTTGCTGTTTCGGGTTTTATGGTGTCGATTATGGCGAAAAACGGAGCCAGCGGCTTTGTGCTGGCCCGGATGGTTTTGAACATTGTCATCGATGCCTTGCTTGGTTCCGTCCCCATCATCGGCGATATATTTGATGTGGCCTTTAAGGCCAATATGCGGAACATGCGGCTCATGCGGGAGCACTACGTTGAAGGCCGGCACCGGGGCGGGGCCTGGAAAATTATTCTTCCGGTGATGCTCTTTCTGCTGCTGTTTATTGGGCTGCTGATCTGGGGGGTCTATAAACTCATTTTCACCATCTGGCAGTAGCTGCTCCTGCTGTCCGCTACAGTCCGTTCAATTCCGCCACGGTAAAGGCTTTCTGCCGGTCTTTCAGGCGCTGGCGTACGCTGGCTACCTCTTCGGTCGTGATCCGGTCGGCATTGTTCCGCCAGGAGCGCCGGATAAAGCTGAGCAACTGCGCAATGTCTTCGTTGGCCAGTTCCTTATTATAGCCGATACCAGGCATATCGCCGTTGATCTCCGGTGCTTTGTATAGGTGGCCGTTTACGTCGACGGGGCCCGTCAGGCCAAACAGCACAATCGCAATCAGTTTGTCTTTATCGCCGGTAACCCACTGCGACTGGTTCAGCGGGGGGGCGAGGGCTTTGATGCCGTTGCCGTCGGCCCCGTGGCAAGTCTGGCAGGAGGAGCTGAACAGGGCGGCTCCCTTCGGGAAGGCACGAGCCAACGCCTGCGGGTCGCGGTTGCCCCTGGCGTTGCGGCTGCCGGTAATAACCCGGTTTAGTTGGGTATAAACGGCCAGATCGGTGTTGGGCAGAGCCGCTGTCAGTTCCTGCTTAAAGGCTTCTTCGCGGTCCTGCAGGTTGCTGACAACCGCTCCGGCGACAAAGCGGTTGTCGGGGTATTTTTGGGCAATAGTGAGTACCAGCCGGTCGGCCGAGGCTTTGTCGAACGGGCGGAGCGCGTTTGCCGCAAAGGCTACATAGGGCGCTGCCAGGGTATCGTTCTGCGCAACCAGTTGCTCCAGTACCGGCAGGTAAGTCCGGTACGTTGACGAACTGAGCAAAGCCGGCAGTACACCCAGCGCCTGCATCCGAAGCGGCCAGGCGGCTTGTTTGGCAAAAGCCTGGACATCGTCGATAGATAACGCCCCCAATCCTTCCAGCGTCCAGAAGGCGTGGATGGCGGGCAGTGGCCGACTGATTTCTTTCGTTAGTTGCCGCAGTGCCGGAATGACCTGGGTGTGTTTACCGTCAATGAGCCGCTGCTGCGCCCGGTCGCGCACCCAGCCGTTGGGGTGGCTCAGCAGGCCGACCAGTTCTTCGGGTTTATCGGGCAGGGTTACCCGGCTGACCACTTTGTTTTTCGGGACGATTTTGTAAATGCGGCCGCAGGACAACGGCAGTGTCAGATCCCGGCGGGCAATCTGGCCTTTGAGGTAAGTGGTCAGGTAGGTTTTGTGCTGAATAATGCCCCGGTACATATCAACCACGTACAGGGCACCATCGGGACCGTTGTACAGGCTGACCGGCCGGAAACGCTCATCCCGGCTGGACAAAAACTCACGGCCCTGGTACGCCTGGGTGCCGTTGGTCACGTAGCCCTGTTCGGCCAGCCTGTTGCGTTTGATGAGGTTGGCCGATGGTTCGGCCACAAAGACGTTTCCGGCATAGTCGCTGCCGAAGAGGTTGCCACGGTATACCACCGGTCCGCAGGCGGCCGTAAACGTAGTCAGCCGAAGGCTGTCATCCAGAACGCCCTTCATATAGCCCCGGTTGACACCCGGTGTGGGACGGGCGGGGTACACCCGGTTGTCGGTGACGATCCGTTCGCTGAAGCCGGGAACATTCCGCTGGTTTTTGTTGGTGGCTCCCAGGCCCGGCATGAAGTAGTCGCCGAGCAGGTTAATGGAATTGTCGTTGTAGTACAACCGGCCGTAGTTGTCCTGGCTGATGCCCCACTGCCCCCGGTTATGCGTCTTCTCAATCAGCCAGGTATCGCCTTGTTTGCGGTACCGCTTGGTCGAATTGGCGCTGTAGATCCAGTTGTCCATGGCCCGCAGCAGACCATTAGGCTGGTGCTCTACATTGCCGCCTTCGGTGTATTTCGGATCGACTAAGGTGCGTTTGCCGGGTTTATCGTTCCGGATTTCGTAGTACCACAGGTTGGTGGGCTCTGCGACCAGAATACCGTCTTCGATGAGGCAGATAGCGCGGGGCAGTACCAGCGAATCCAGAAAAACCGTCCGATCATCGGCCACGCCATCGTTGTTTCTGTCGGTCAGGATAACAATTTTGCCGGTGGGCTGGTCTTCGCCGGTAGCCAGTGTATCAGGCATGTAGCCCTGCATCTCCACCACCCACATCCGTCCTTTATCGTCTACGCTCATGGCGACCGGGGTATTCACCAGCGGCTCGGCGGCCACGAGCTGAACGGCAAAGCCGTCTTCTACCTGCATGTAGCCGATCGACTGGCTGGCCGGTATAACGGGTGAATGATCCAAGTCGATCCGGGCCTGTTCGGGCGACCGGACCGGCTCCTGCGTGGTAGCGACGGAAGGAGTCCCTTTGGGCTTGTTGGTCTGGCAATAGAAGAGATTACCCGTTATGAACAATAACAGAATAGGATAAAGCAACTTCTTCATAGGTGGCGTTAGCGCGTAATAACTGAAGGCCGGTAACGTTACCCGCCGATTTATGGGAAAAGTACAACGTCTATAAAATATAACTGATTCTGCCGGTGAATATTTGATGTTTATCAGGGGATAACTCACACACTGCTCAGACCGTTCAGGCATCTGGCCGAAAATCACTGTTTTATGGCCGAAAAGTTAAAGCCCTTCTGCGGGTAGTCGGCGAAGTTTGTCCCAACCAATCAGGACAAACTTTTCGCTGCCATGACACGTACAATTACCTTCCTCTTCTTTTCATTCTTATCCATTCTGACTGTCTCGGGCCAATCCATTCGCGGAACCGTACGGGAGCACGACGGCAAAGCCATACCGTTTGCGTCCGTGTTGCTCCTCAGCGGCAAAGATTCAACGATGGTAAAGGGCGCGGTGACCACCGAGTCAGGCCAGTTCACCATCGACAACGTGCGGCAGGGTACCTACCGCGTGGCGGTCTCGATGGTAGGCTATCAGAAACGGTATACCGACCCAATCATCTTGTCGGACGCTACGCCGTATGAGGTACCCGAGCTGGTGCTGGCTCCCGAAGCCAGACAACTGGCTGAAGTAACGGTAGCCGCCAAGAAGCCTTTGTTTGAGCAGCACCTCGACAAAATGGTGGTTAACGTCGACGGCATGGTATCGGCGGCCGGCAGTTCGGCGCTCGACGTGCTGGAGCGTTCGCCGGGGGTGACGGTTAATCGCCAGCAGAACGCGCTTTCGCTCATTGGTAAGTCGGGGGTGACGGTGATGATTAACGGCAAGATCAGCCGACTGCCGCTTGATGCCGTGATCCAGCAACTGGCTGGCATGAACGCCAGTAACATTGAACGGATCGAACTCATTACCAGTCCGTCGGCTCGCTACGATGCGGAGGGCGACGCCGGCATCATCAACATCATTCTGAAAAAAGATGTGTCGATGGGTACCAACGGGTCGTATAGCCTGACAGCCGGCTACGGTTTTCACGAAAAATCGGCCGGTTCACTGAACCTCAACCACCGCAGCCAACGACTCAATGTCTTCGGTGATGTCTCGGGACTGTACGACCAGCAGCAGCATGATTTCTGGGCTAACCGCCGGTTTACCAGCAATGGAGTTGAAAACCAGTATGGGTCCTGGGTGCGGCACAAACCGCTGATGCAGAACTATAACGCCCGGCTGGGTATGGACTATACCCTGTCGGCACGGACGACTTTCGGTGGATTAATAACGGGTTTTGTCAACCAGATGTCGACCCTTAAAAACAGCCGCGTTACCTTACAGCAAGGATCGCTGCTCACCGAGCGGAATCAATTTGAGGACCGGGAAGTGAACCGGTGGACGCAGGGGATGGTCAACCTGAATCTGCGCCATAGCTTTGGCAAAGACCGTATGCTGAGCCTGGACGCCGACCGGCTTCAGTATTTCAATACCAATCCGCACGATTACCGCAGCCATTTTAACAACCTGCTGACGAACCAGCAGCGGCAGGAAGATATCAATAGCAGCAAGCTGACGCCCATCCGGATGTGGGTACTGAAAGCCGATTACAGCCAGCCGCTCGGCGCAAAAGCCAAACTGGAGCTGGGGGCCAAGAGCACCCGTACGCGGCTGAACAACGAGGTAATTGTCAACCGGCTGGTAGACACGAACTGGCAGGTCGACCCCGACTTCAGCCAGAACTACGCGCTCAACGACGATATCCGGGCCATTTATGCCGTTCTAAACCAGAGCTTATCGGCCAGAACCAAGCTTCAGGCAGGACTACGTTATGAACACACCCGCACGTATGTCAGTACGCGGGAAAACCCAACCCTGGTGAGCCGCAATTACGGCAATCTGTTTCCGAGCGTGTTTCTGTCGCATGACCTGGGCAAAACTTCCGGCCTGCAACTGTCGTACAGCCGCCGGATTCAGCGACCCGACTATACCCTGCTGGCGCCCTGGGTGGTTTTTGTGGACCCTCAGACGTTCGTAACGGGCAATCCGGCGCTGCTGCCTACGCTCACCGACATCGGGCAGGCTACGTACCGGTTCCGGAGCAGTTGGCTGCTAACCGTTCGCTACAGCCACGACCGTAACGCACTTGACCGATTCCGCGTCCGTTTCGACTCGACGCTCAACCGGTCGCTCACCACCCCAGAAAATGTACGCTCGTTTCATACCGCATCGGCTTCGTTCAGCTTTCCGCTGGTGCTGACCCAATGGTGGCAGGTACAGACCAACCTGATTGGCATTTGGCAGATGGCGAGTACCGAGATTAATGGCCAGTCGGTGGCGTATGCCAACCGCTATGGCAGCGTCAACCAGATTCATTCCGTTAAGCTGCCCAAAGGTTTTACGGGTGAACTAAGCCTGTATTACCAGTCGGCGATGCTGTGGGGACTCGGAAGGGTTCATCCGTTTGGCAGCGTCAACGTGGGCGTCCAGAAGAAGTTTAACGATAAGCGAAGTTCGCTGGCGTTGTCGGTCAGTGACCTGTTCTGGACCAACCGCCGGGCCATGGACGCTTACGTCAGCGGAGGAGCCACCGGGGGCTACGGGTACCGCACCGAACCGCGTACCGTACGACTGACCTACAGCCGCAGTTTCGGCAGCCAGACCGTCAAAGGCACCAGCCGCCGGGCCACCGGCTCCGAAGAGGAGCGCGGTCGGGTTTCCACGAGTAATTAGTGACCGGTAGTTTAATAGCCGTTGGATACATGGTATGACTTTGCGTATTTTAAGTCAATATCGGACATATTGCTCGTTATTAATATCTTTCAAACAGGAGCGACAACATAAGCGATGGAATACTTTCAACTGCGACCCGATTCAGTAGCTATCCTGGCCGAGTTCATGCTGAGTGCGGTGCTGGTGCTGTATTTGCTAAGTTTGAAAAATAAGTCAAAAGACGCATGGTTGTTTACGGGCATAATCAGTCTGTTGATGGTGTATTACGCCACGGATTTTATTCATGGTGCGTTTAGCCGGGCTTCCTGGACGGGATCTGTCTGGCTGCTGCATGACTGGGTACTTGGTGGCTTTCTGATTTATGTGGTCTGGTTTAGCTATGCGTACCGGCACAATCCGTACCAACGGGAAATGTTTGCCGTGTTAGTAATAAGTACCGGACTGATTACTTACACCCTGCTGACGCAATGGAAACCTGCCATCTGGGCTATTGTACCCTTGCCGATAGCCATAACCGCCTGGTGTGTGTTGGTGCATATCCGTAAATTTTTCCGGATTTCCAGGTCAGATAACCACCCACAGGAGCACCAGGACAGAAAAGCATTCCTGGCCTTTATTCTGCTAAAAACCCTGGGCTGTTTTGGCTTCATCAATGCTTTTCTGGCCTTTAATGGGTATCATCCTCTCGACAATCTGTGGGGAGTTTTCCATCATACCATTCTACTCATCTATACGACCTGGTGGTTTATCAACTACATCAACTTTGCTCAGGAGCGTACCACTTTTCAAGCTAAGTTAGTGGGACTAATCCTCTGCGTGGTGCTGCTGGTGCTGGGAATTTCCGGTGTGCTTATTGATCTTGTTCCCTCTTACGGTCTATTGCAGCAGCCAACTCAATATTTTTTGAATCTGTTAGCCTGGGCCGAACTGGTTATGACTGGGCTTATCCTATCCCTCTTTCCGCTATTTTTTCGTAATACGTTGCTTCGTCCACTGAATGCTGTCTTGAGTGGCGTTCAACAGGTCAATGCGGGTAATCTGGCCGTAACAGTACCCTTCACCGTTCAGGATGAAATCGGCTACCTCGCTCAGAACTTCAACCAGATGACCGAGTCGCTACGGCAATCAAAAGAAGCGTTGATGCAGTATGCCGAAACTCTGGAGGACAAAGTAGCCGAACGAACTCAGGAGTTAGAGCATTCCCTCGACACACTGAAAGCCGCCCAAACACAACTGATTCAGAAAGAGAAGATGGCTTCGTTGGGTGAACTGACCGCCGGCATCGCCCACGAGATCCAGAACCCGCTCAACTTCGTCAACAACTTCGCCGAGGTCTCTGTCGAAATGGCCGACGAACTTCAGCAGAGTGTGGAGAACGGGGACATGGTAACCATAAGTGACCTGTCGATGGAGTTGAGGGAGAACATGACCTATATTGTGGAGAACGGCAAGCGGGCGGCCTCTATCGTGCGCTCGATGCTGGAGCACAGCCGCAGCAGCACCGGTGAACGCCGGCCTATCAACCTCAACGAGCTGGCCGACGAATACCTCAAGCTGGCCTACCACGGCATGCGGGCGCAGGACCCCGACTTTCAGGTACAGATCTGTACCTGAAAGTCGGGGAATTAGCGCCGGTGATGATAGCCCCGCAGGACATCGGGCGGGTGCTGCTGAACCTGTACAACAACGCCTTCTATGCCGTGCGGCAGAAGCAGGGCCAGCATGTGGATTATCAGCCGCAGGTGGTGGTCTGTACCCGGCAGATCAATGGTCATGTTGAACTACAGGTAAAAGACAACGGTACAGGCATATCCGACAGCATGCGCGACAAGATATTTCAGCCCTTTTTCACCACGAAGCCGACGGGACAGGGTACGGGTCTGGGGTTGAGCCTGAGCTATGACATTGTCACCAAAGGACATGGGGGTGAGATGGCGGTGGAGAGTGTAGAGAACGTGGGGACTACGCTTGTTGTAAAGCTGCGGAGTTGACCATTCTGTTTTAACAAAAATCCGATTAACCGCTTACACAAAGCTATTCGGTTCAGTTGGCCGAAAATCACTATTTTATGGCTGGAAAGTGAAAGCCGGACTCCGCGCTTTGGCCGAAGTTTGTCTGGCGGCAGCAACTGCTTTTTGCTCCCTTATCCTGTCCCTTACTATGAGCCGTCGGATTCTATCTCTGCTTCTTTTCTGGCTGGCCATGTCGGTAGGTCAGGCACAGACCGTGCTTCGCATCGATAGTTTGCCGCCACAAGGCCTGTTGCTCGACAAAGGCTGGCTATGGCACGAGGGGGATAATCCGGACTGGGCCAACCCAACTTTTGATGACTCACAGTGGGAACGGATTGACCCTGCGAAAGACATTATGGAGTTACCACAGGTGCGCAAAGCCGGTATAGGTTGGCTTCGATTGCACCTTCAGACGGATAGTAGCCTGGTTCTACCGGAAGCGTTAATTTTGCTGGTCCGTCAGATGGCGGCTTCTGAGCTGTATATCAATGGGCGTTTTAGTAAACGATTCGGTACGGTCTCCCCAAATCCAGATCAGGTGGAAGCTGTTCATGCCTATTTTCAGCAGGTTAGCTTACCCGCACCGGGAGAATCAGCGCTTGTACTGGCTGTGCGGATTGCCTGGCAGCCCGGTCTGCCTTACAACAGGTTTGCGGCTGCCGCCAATTCGTTATATGGGGTAACGGCTACTACAGTCAGCCGTCTCAATAGTTATATTGTATATCGCAACATTACCAATATCTACGTATTCTCGAAGGTCGGCGTCTTTTTTATCTTAGCGCTTCTCCACGTCCTTTTGTATATTTTTTATCCTCCGCAACGAGCTAATCTGTTTTTTTCCATTTCATCACTGGTCTTCTTTCATCACTGGCTGGGCTTGGGATTATGGACCAATGGGCTGCTTACCGATTCAGGAACCATCATGTACCTGGGTCTGATCAGAGCCTTACTCTATCCGGTTGGTTACGTTTTCCTGGTTACAGCCCTTTATTCAGCTTACGCATTTGCCAGATCAATTTACTACCGGATCAGTCTTATAACCTGCGTTTTACTCGCTGTTATCTATTGGACAGACTATCAGAACGGGGTTCTCTGGATTGAAATAGGCTCGACTATTGTCATGACAGCCGAAGCCCTGCGCGTTACGGTGGTGGCTGTCCGGAAAAAGCAACGGGGAGCAACGATCATTTTAATCGGAATGGTGCTTTCCCTTATTGGTCTTAGCCTGCGGTATCTGCTTATGTTTACACCTCTGTTTATTTCCAGGTTCCCATTCTCTGTAGCCCAGATTTATAGTAACTCATTCGAAACGTTCGGCACACTATGTATTCCCCTGTCTCTGTCGGTTTACCTGGCCACCGAATTCGCGTTTACCAGTAAAAGCTTAGCGGCCCAGTTGGCAGCGGTGAAACTGCTATCGGCCCAGACACTGGCTCAGGAACAGGAGAAACAGCTCATGCTGACCCAACAAAACGAAACGCTGGAAAGCAAAGTAACGGAACGAACAGCCCAACTTCAGCAATCGTTGGATACGCTCAAAACCACCCAGGCCCAGCTTATCCAGAAAGAGAAAATGGCCAGCCTCGGCGAACTGACGGCGGGCATCGCCCACGAAATTCAGAACCCCCTGAATTTCGTTAACAACTTTGCTGAGGTCAGTGTCGAGATGACCGAAGAGCTCAGGGAGAACCTACAAAAAGGTAATATTACCAATGCTGTAGAACTATCCGAGGGGCTAGGCGAGAATATGAGCTACATTGTGGAGAACGGCAAGCGGGCGGCCTCCATCGTGCGCTCGATGCTGGAGCACTCCCGCAGCAGTTCCGGCGAGCGCCGGCCGACCAATCTCAATGAACTGGCTGAGGAGTATCTGAAGCTGGCCTACCACGGCATACGGGCGCAGGACCCCGACTTTCAGGTGCAGCTCTGCACGCAGTTTGACGATAAGCTGCAACTGGTAACGGTAGCTCCGCAGGACATCGGACGGGTGCTGCTCAATCTGTACAACAACGCCTTCTATGCCGTTCGGCAAAAGCAACAGCAGCAGGATAATGGCCGGGACTCGGCAGTCTACCAGCCGCAAGTCACAGTCAGTATCCGAGCTGACCAGGACGCGATTGCTCTGTATGTAAAAGACAACGGCACCGGTATACCTTCCACCATCGTCGATAAAATTTACCAGCCATTCTTTACGACCAAACCGACCGGGCAGGGGACAGGTCTAGGCCTAAGTTTAAGCTACGATATTATCACCAGAGGGCATGGGGGGGATATGCGGGTAGAAAGCTGTGAAGGTGAAGGAACCGAGTTTGTTATCCATATACCGCTTAATTAACCAAAAATATGCCAAAGAAAATCTTAGTTGTCGACGACGAAGCCCAGATGAAGCCGTTGTTTGAAGCCCGGTTCCGGCGCGAAATCAGCAGCGGGGAGGTACACCTGGCCTTTGCCCGCTCCGGCGAAGAAGCCCTGACCGTGATGCCCGGCTCCGGCGTGGTGCTCATTCTCTCAGACATCAATATGCCCGGCATGAGCGGCCTGGAACTATTGCGCCGGATTCGGGCCGTAAATCCGCAACGGCCGCCGGCGGTGGTGATGATTACGGCCTACGGCGACCAGAACAACCGGCAACAGGCCAGCCACTACGGAGCCGACGATTTTCTGACGAAGCCCATTGACTTTAAACTGCTGAAGGATAAATTAACCGAGTTCGTTGTGGATGACCAGCCGTCTGCCTCATGAAGACAAGAATCCTGGTTGTCGACGATGAAGTACAACTCCAACCGCTGATGCAGCAGCGATTTCGGCATAAGATTCGGGCAGGGGAGTACGAATTCCGTTTTGCGGTGAGTGGGCATGATGCCCTGGAGTCTATTCGGGAAGATGCCGATATTGATGTGGTACTGCTCGATATCAATATGCCCGACATCAGCGGACTCGCCCTGCTGGCCCAACTGCCCGACCTGCTGCCGCTGAGCCGGACGGTAATGGTCTCGGCCTATGGCGACCTGAACAACATCCGGGTGGCTATGAACCGGGGTGCATTCGATTTTGTGATGAAGCCGATCAACTTTCAGGATCTGGAGGTGACTATCGATAAAACCGCCCGACACGTAAGCCAGCTGCGCGAGTCTGTCCACGCCAAAGCCGTAGCGGAACTGAAAGCCCGTTTTTTCGACAACATCACCCACGAGTTCCGGACGCCCCTGTCGCTGATTCTGGCCCCGGTGGATACCCTGCTGCAAAATCCGCAGCACGACAACCGCACCCGGCACAGCCTGCTGACCATCCGCCGGAACGGCCGGCAATTGCTGCACCTGATCAACCAGTTGCTCGACCTGGCTAAACTTGAAGCAGGTAGCCTTCCGGTCATTGAATCGCGGGGTGATGTGATCCTGTTTGTGGCGCAGGTGGTAGATTCGTTTCGGGTTATTGCCGACCAGAAAGAACTGGCGCTGCTGTTTTCGTCCGATACTGCCGGGCTCGAAGCCTTGTTTGACGGTGATAAATGGGAGAAGATTCTGAAAAATCTGCTGTCGAACGCCATCAAGTTTACCTCCGCCGGTGGCCGCGTATCCGTTAGCTGCCAGGTACAGGAGGACCGTGTCACGCTAACCATCAGCGATACGGGTATCGGTATCCCGGCCGAACACCTGCCCCACATTTTCGACCGCTTCTACCAGGTGGATACCTCGCTGACCCGAGCGTACGAAGGGTCCGGAATCGGGCTGGCGCTGGCCAATGAACTGACCCGGCAACTGGGCGGTACAGTATTGGTTGAGAGTGTTCCAGCCGTTGGTACCACCTTTACGGTGGAGCTGCCGGTTCATTCCATACCGGAAGCCGCCAGGGTGGAGGAGCAGCAACCAGTTTCGGCTGATGCCGAGCCCTGGCTGTTTACCCGCGGGCAGGCTGAAGCCGACGAAGCCGATGCGACGAAGCCCCTGATTCTGCTGGTGGAGGACAATGCCGAACTACTGGCGTTCATTGCCGAGTCGCTGGCAGGTACATACCGCGTATTGACAGCCACCAACGGCCGTGAAGCCCTGGACATCGCCCAGCGCGAACTGCCGGATGTAGTCGTCAGCGATGTGATGATGCCTGAACTGGACGGCTACCAGCTGACGCGTCACCTGAAAAATAACCCCACCACCGACCATATCTGCGTGGTGCTGCTGACCGCCCGGTCGGCCGCAACCAGTCGTCGGGAAGGTCTGGCCGAGGGTGCCGACGATTACCTGACAAAACCCTTTGATCTGGACGAACTGCGCCTGCGCCTGCGGAATTTGATCAGTCATCAGGAAAAATTACGGGAGCATTATGCGCGGCAGGTGGGGAGCCTGGCACCAACCAACGGAACCGACGAAGCACCGCCAGCAACGGTGCAGGACGCTTTTCTGACGAAACTCAACCAAATCATTGAAGTGCACCTGGACGATTCCAACTTCCGGGCCGAGTCTATGGCCGACGAAGTAGCCATGAGCATCCGGACCCTAACCCGAAAACTCACCATGCTGGCGGGTATCAGTCCGGCACGGCTGATTCGTACCTACCGGCTCCGGCGGGCCATTGATCTGCTGCGGCAGGGGCATCCCGTTTCGGAAACGGCCTATATGGTCGGCTTTGAGAATCCGTCGTATTTCACCCGAGCCTTCAAAGAGATTTATCAGCAAACGCCTTCGGAGTATCTCATGGCGGGGAATCGTTGGCCTTGAGACAGCAGTTGGTTCTGTCCGGAAAAGGATAATAATTGGCCAAAAATCAATCGTTTGTTTATAGGCTATTGGCGAGGTTTGTATCACTTCAAACAAGTTAAACCTCTTCAAAATCATGAAAAACGGTTTTGTTTTCTCTGTTCTGTTGATCGCTGGTCTGCTGACCTATGCTGCTTCCGCTCAAATCCAAAAAGTGCCCCGTCAGAGTGACATTGTAACGTTCGGGCCCAACGCAGATCGTGACATTGCCATGGTTACGCAGTATGCCAAAGACATCACCGCTGGCAACACCGGGCAGGCCCGCCGGCAACTGGCGGCCAATTACCGGAGTTACGGTCCTGGTGTGCGGGATTCGGCCAATGCGGAACAGTGGCTGGCAATGTGGAGTGAACGGTACAAAATGCAGCAGGATCGTAAAATGACTGTGTATGCCTCTTTATCGACTCGGGTGAAAGAAGGACCGCTGAAAGGAGACTGGGTTATGCTTTGGTTCGATTATTCTGCGCTGTCTGTCAGCGAAGGCAAAACAATAACGGTGCCCGTACAACTCACTGCAAAATTAGATAACGGTAAGATCGTTCAGGAACGGATATACTACGACGGCCTCTCTCCGCTTATTAGTTTGGGCTGGACGGTGGCCCCTCCTCAGACCGCTAAGAAGTAACACGCCTACGGTTGCTGGTGCATCTATAATTTTGCGTACCTTACTGGGTGACAGGTAAATTTATCGGATGACCCAGCCCATACCAGATTCGCTCAATGCCGTTTTGGCTGCACCCGACCACCACCGGGTTGTTCTCGACAATGAACGCGTTCGGGTGCTTGATACCCGCATCGCTCCCGGTGACCGTACGCCCGTGCATACCCATCGCTGGCCCGCCGTGCTGCACGTACTTAGCTGGAGTCCGTTTGTGAGGTATGGTGCCGATGGAACGGTTATGGTAGATTCCCGGACCATTCCCGCCCTGCAACAGCCACCCAATGTGTTGTGGAGTGAACCGCTGGAACCGCATGCCCTGGAAAATGTCGGATCAGTCGATTTGCATATTCTTTGTATCGAGTTGAAACCCTTATAACCCATGAAAAAGCTATTCCTGCTGCTCATGAGTTGATTACCTTAAAATTCTACAATGAACCCGAGCGTTGGGGTAACAAAAGGGTCGTTGTTGGAAATAATCGTGGGAACCCCGTTGCTGCCGTCGGGGCGCAGCGGCTGGTCATCGGTGGTCACGAAACCCGCATTTTCGGGTAGCCGCGCCAGCACAAATTCGGGGTAACCGGGGGTAGGCAGAACAAAAGCGTTTTGTACATCCAGGAACACATCAATGGTTGTACGGCGGAAGTTCCACTTCTTGTCCAGCCGGAAATCAAACTGATTGAGGGCCTTGAGCCGGAGGCTGTTCAGGCTGTTGACGTCGAGCACGCCATTACCCAGCGCCAGGAAATTCTGCTGTGAAGCCGCCAGATCGAACGGGGTGTAGGGCGCTCCACCCGCGTACCGGTACTTCAGCCCCATTTCCCATCCGCGTTTGAATTTACGACCCAGCAGGCCCGAAAACAGCACCTGATTATCCCATGCCGACGGAATGAGTACGTTGTTCTGGCCGGCAAACAAACTCCGCACAAACGTCAGCGAGGCTACCGCGAAGATATTTTTGACCAGTTTTTGCTGAAAGAAAAACTCGACTCCGTAGGCCTGTCCGCGTCCGGTACTGGTTATGGGTTCATTGCCAATGGCCGTGAAGTCGGTCGACTGGTTGGCCAGGGAGATGCCCCTCAACAGCGACACCGGGTAGTCGCTGTATTGTTTGTAGAAACCTTCGACCGTAAAACGCGTAGTAGCAACGGGTGTATATTCTATTCCGGCAACGTAGTGATCTGCTTTGATGTACTGCGCGTTGCGGTTAACCAGTTGACCGGCTTCGTTTCTGAACCCAAGAATGGTGTTGATCGGGATTTTGGTGTAGCGGCCTACGGATGCATTGATGTTCCAGCGATCCGTCAGGGCGTAGGAGAGGGCAAGCCGGGGTGATAAGGTCTTTATTGGATTGTTGCCATCGGTGGTCAGGCTGTTCATATCCGTCCGGATGCCGGCAGAGACCCCCAGCCGCTTTCCCAGAAAGCTCTTGTTAGCCTGCACAAATGCTCCATAACGCCAGAAATCAAGGTTCGAGCGCGATCGGAGGGTTATGGCGGGAAAAAGTTCTGTGCCATCCGGCCTGAGTACCTGATTGCGGACGCGTGCCTGCAGATTATTGTCGAACAGTACGTTCTGCACGACGCCACCGCCCGAGAGTTGCCAGCCGTTGATACGTTGGCTAATGTCGAAACGCAGCTTGTTTTCGGTCTCGCGGGAGCGCAGCCGCAGCGTACGGGTCGATTCGGTCTGTTGCCGCGAATCTTCGAAGCGATCCAGGGAATTGTCAAACGCAGTCCGGCTCAGCGCTACGTTCAGATAGCCCCGCTCAATGAGCCGGCGGACCGATACCCCTACCGTATAGTTCCACTGCTGGA
Source organism: Nibrella saemangeumensis (assembly GCF_039541915.1). Classification (NCBI taxonomy): domain Bacteria; kingdom Pseudomonadati; phylum Bacteroidota; class Cytophagia; order Cytophagales; family Spirosomataceae; genus Nibrella; species Nibrella saemangeumensis. The sequence goes on along the minus strand of NZ_BAABHD010000029.1, from coordinate 135,681 downwards.
TGAGCGGGTTGCGGAGAATAGCATATTCTTTATCGGGCGTTTTTTCGCGGGTAGGCGCAAAACTAAAATTGTCGATGGCACCCACTCCCAGCGTAGTAAGGGTTGTTTTGGGGTTCAGCTTGTGGGTTACCTTATACTGAAAATCCCAATAGTCGGGCCGGATGGGCAGGTCGATGAGTTTAAAGAAAAACTGGAGGTAAGACCGGCGGGCTGAGGCCAGGAAGGTGGTCCGGGAGGTCAGTGGCCCCTCGGCCGTCAGTGCCAGTTCGGTACCGCTAAGCCGGAAGTTTCCCTGAAGCCGGTTAGGGTTGCCCTCGCGTTGCTTAAATTGGAATACTGAGGCCAGTGCATTGTCGTACCGGGCGTCGAAGCTGCTGGAAGACAGGGTGACATCCTCAATAAACGACACATTCAGAATCCCCTGAGGGCCACCCGTGCCGCCCTGCGTCTGGAAGTGATTGATAACCGGAATCTCGATACCATCGAGGTAGAATACGTTTTCGTTGGGCGCGCCCCCGCGAATAACTATGTCGTTGCGCAGCCCGCCGACGGAGCCACCCACACCGGGGAGGGTCTGAATAACCCGCGAGACGTCGAAGTTACCTCCCGGATTGGTTTTGATTTCGTCGGAAGACAGGCGCTGAATGGAGTTGGGAGTGTCAATGGTCGTTACGGCGGCAACTGCCCGGTTGGCCTTGACCACCACTTCACTGAGCCGCTGATTCTCTTCCTGTAGTTCGAAGTTGATTTCGTTGGCATTACCAGCGGTGACAATAACATTAAATTTGATCAGGGGCTGATAACCAACGTAGCTTGCCTTCAGATTGACGCTGCCCACCGGCAGGCTAAGGGTGTACCGTCCGTCGGTGTCGGTAATTGTGCCAAGGGTGGTATTCTCGACCTGAACGGTTACCCCAACGAGCACTTCCTGAGTATTTTTGTCCCGGACAGTTCCGGTAACGACGCCCGTCACCGACGGGGTTTGGCTCATAGTAAGCCTGCTTACGAGAATTAACGTAATGATAAAGACAAAGCGTGATGACATGACGGTGGTTGTAGTACTTTTCCCTACTACCTGAAAAAGTGTTTTTTTGTTTTAAAAATTTTAAAATAGAACAATATTGTACTTTATATACTTACATGGTATAAGTGGGTTAACTGCCATCTGAACCCACGGTGATTCGTATGAAATACACCCTGATCTGGGAATTACTCCAACTGGTAGATAAGTTTGAGCGTCAGCAACCCGACGCAGGTAAGCAGACCTTGTCTGAATTTATAGCATGGCTGTTGCGGCAGGGTAATCCGGTTGCGGAAACTCCTGGCAGTCAGTGGCAGGAGCCGGCTTCGACAGGCATCAGCCGTTTGCTGTTTTTCGGTCAACGCTATGCACTAGTGTATATGCGGCAGGTGCTGGAAGGTACACCGCTGACCACCATTGATGATTTTACCTACCTGATTACCTTGTTGTACCGGCCTGGCCTGACGAAGATTCAGCTCATTGAAGACCATATCCATGGTAAAACAACGGGTATGGAAATCATCCGCCGGCTGCTCAGTGCGGGATTTATCCGGCAGCAGGATAGTGAGGTCGATAAACGAAGCAGGCTTCTTTTTATCACAGCCGCTGGCGAAGGACTGGTGAAGCAACTGGTGGGTAAACTGGTACAGGTAGGCGAGGTGGTGGTAGGAGACCTGAATGAACAGGAGCAGGCGTATCTGCTTTATATGCTCACCCGGCTGCATCAGTATCACAACCCTATCTATCGGGGTGGGCCAGCTGAGGTAGAGCGGGTCCTGAAAGAAAAAGGGGTGCTCTAGGGCTCGGGTTCAGAAAAACCAGATGTTTCTGGTCGCCCTGATCGTTCAGGCACCATTCGGAAAATGCCATCAAAACATGCAGATTGATATTGCAGGTTCGTCATTATGCCGGCTTAATTTGGCTAGTAGACTAACCGGGGTGTTATCAGATTCTCCGTCGCCTTCCGTGGTAACTGATACAGTTCGCCTTTTTTGTTCGTAAAATACAGGTATGACTCAGAAGGCTTGCGCCCGTGCCCGTCGGCCCAGAGGCCGTAGAAGTCGGGGTGGGCGTTTTTGGGCCGGCGGACGTAGCTGTGGTTGCGCTCGCTCTGCCGCGTTATCTGTTTTTCCATCGTCCAGGTAGTACCGCCGTCCCGGCTCGCCCACATGGCGACTTCACCTCCGGGATTGTAGCCTTGGGGCCCATCCTGCGTAGGGCCTATGACTTTGATAACGGTACCGGATTCCGGGAAGATAGAGCCCATATCGTAGTTGCTGTCGGAGGTAGTGACGACATGGTCCGCCCATTGATTATTCCGGAACTGAAACAGCCGCCAGTGCCGCGGATTATTGCCCGGCCCGGCCTCGTACCCTTTGCTGGAAATCACCAGAATAGCCGGGTTGCCACGGGTGTCGAAGTCAATGTCCAGCAGGTAGCAGTTCAGCTTTTCGCTGACGTAATCTTTGACTACAGCAGGGTTATTGATTTCGGTCAGGGGTAGCTGCACCGTTTTTCCGGTGGCGGTATGCCAGCTCTGGCCGAAGTCGGTCGTCTCCAGGTAGTGCAGGTTGGTGCGGTAGTTAAGTCCTTTCCCCGGCGGATGAAAGTCGAAAGCTACGCCTATTTTGCCGTTTGACTCGGCGCTGATCTGGTAGTGGCCTTCGCCGATGTGGGCCAGTACGTTCCACTCGTTCCAGCGGATGCCGTCTTTGCTGGTGTTGTAGCCGATAACCCGGTTACCGCGCTGGTTATACTTGGTGAACAAGGCCAGAAAACCTTTGCCTTTAATATGGTACACCTGAAAGTAAGAGAAGTTGGTAAATGGCTTCTCCTGTCCGTTTACCAGTTCGGTAGCGTTTATGGTCTCAAACTGAGCAATATCATACGGCTTTTTACTGCGGTGAATGTAGGAAGGGCGGGTGGTACCGTGGGAAGTAGAAAAAATCCAGATGTACCCCTGATCGTCCAGCGAAATGACCGGGTTATCATGGGCGTCGGTGGTGTGTTTGTCGAGCAGTATGGTTGGGTTGGCTACTTTTTTGGTCTTGTGGTCGAAGTAAGAGACATTATGATAAAGGGTTGAATTCGTATCATCGGTGCCACCGAAGCAGAAGAAGGTTTTGTCCACTTCTTTGGCATAGATAGCAAAGGGGCGGTGGTTGGCGGGGTACGTAGCCAGGCCTCCGCTGTATTTATACACGTATTCGTCGTTGGAGGGCTGATTCATGTACCAGATGCCCTTAAAACCATTGGCTTTCGTCTGCAAAACCTCTGCTTCGGCGTATCGGTTATCCGGGTGAACAGTCTGCTGTGCCTGTGCACCGGCAAGCGCAAGAAAAAATGTAATGGCTGGGAGGGCGGTGATTCGGACAGTCATCACTTCTGGCTGATTTGTGGTTTCAGTAAAGAGGGGTTTAATTTATACAGTGTCTGCCTGAGTTCGTCTTTCTTTGCCTTGTGATCAGGATTGCCGGCAAGGTTGGTGTACTCCCTGGGGTCAGTCTGGTGGTCGTAGAGTTCTTCGGCTCCCTGGCCGTTCAGCCACACGGTATAGCGCCAGCGTTCGGTCCGGATGCTGTAGCCCATGGTGCTGCCTTTGCGGTTGATCTGCGTAATGGCCGGGTAATTCCAGTCCGCCTGCGGGTTGCGCAGCAGCGGCCGTAGGCTCCGGCCCATCAGGTGACCGGGCGCGGGCAGGCCGCACCAGTCGACCAGCGTAGGGTACACATCCAGCAGCTCAACGGTGCGCGAACTGACTTTCCCGTTGCCCCGCTCCCCCGGTGCGGCTATCAGCAGCGGCATCCGGGCCGATTCTTCAAATAGGCTGTTTTTCTCCCACTGGTCGTGTTCGCTGAGCAGGTAACCGTGGTCGCTCCAGAACGCGATGATGGTGTTGTCGGCTTCACCGGACTGTTCCAGCGCGTCGAGGACGCGGCCCAGTTGGGCATCCATAAACGTGATGCTGGCGTAGTAGGCCTGGAGTATCTTCCGTTTGGTGGAGTCGGGAAACGACCAGTTGAAGCCCGGCAGGTACGCATCGGGCGGTACGTCGCTCATGTCGGGGTCGCGAGGAGGCAGCTGGATCTTGTCAGGGGGGTACAGGTCGAAATACTTCTTCGGCGCTATATACGGGCAGTGGGGCCGATAGAAGCCGACTGCCAGAAAAAACGGCCGGTCGGCCTCCTGGCGGGTTTGCGCCAGCAGCTTAATGGCCTCGGTCGCCACCATACCGTCGGTCTGCTCATCATCGGTGCCGTCGGCCGCCAGCCAGGCCAGCGCGGAACCCAATCCCATTTTGGGTGTCAGGTTGGTCAGCAGATGCTCTTCGGCTTTGTCGCGGCCTTTCGGATTGCGCACCGTATGCCACGATAGCGTATCGTCCAGCCCGTTGGTACCGATGCCGCCGGGTACCGAGTAGTGGTAGATCTTGCCGACCCGGGCGGTAAAATAGCCATGCTGCTTAAACAACTGCGGCAGCGTGACTACGTTTGGAACGGTCGTTCGGAAGTGGGTCTGCAGGTCATAGATCTTCACCGAATCCGGCCGAAGTCCCGTCAGCATGGAACTTCGGCTGGGGCTACACCAGGGAAACTGGCAATACGCCCGCCTGAACCGAACGCCCCGTTTGGCCAGCCGGTCCAGGTTGGGCGTTTTGACCAGCTGATGTCCGAACGTGCCGATATGATTGTTCAGGTCATCGGATGCAATCAGCAGCACATTGGGCCGGCGTTTGACCGGCGCGTTGCTGATCCGGTTACCCCGTTGTTGGCCCCAGGTTGCGGTTGAGCAGGCAAGGAGCAGCCATAACAGGAGCAATAGTTGATAGTTTCGAAATCCTGGCATAGGAGAAGCTAGAAAAAGTATGAGTACTTTTCTCTTATAAAGAAGTGAATACTTGTAGCAAAATACCTTTTATTTCTGAATGACCGCATCACCACTCTGGGAGAGTATCCTTATTTCGGCGGGAGTGAGTGCCCGGTTGTACACGGCCAGACCGCCGATCAATCCATCAAAAAAGTTGTTCATTTTACCATGAGCTGAAACGGCACCTACTGTAAACGGTGCTCCGTCGTTGCCTCCATCAAAAATGCCGTCCGGGTAGTAGAATGGGTTGTAGTTGGTTTCCGCATCCAGTTCGCCATTAACATACACCCGGCTATAGGCACCATCGTATGTCATGGTGATTACCTGCCAGGTGTTTAACGGAATAGTCGTTTTTCCTGATGAGTAGGTAACACAGCAACAATGGCCGGGTGTGGACCTGCCGATTGCGGATACATGTCCGTGTACCAGGTCCCGGCAGGGATAGCGCACCATCTCCTGGTTATGGGTGCGGCTGGTCGCATTCAGAAACAGGCAGTACTGTCGCTTCCCACGAGTTTCGTCCCAGACGCCGGCTATAGCCTGCCAGGCTTTGGGGTTTTGTCGCTTCACCCAGGCTACTACCGTTACCTGCGCTTGTTTGCCGTGGATGTTGAGTTTGTTCAGCTCGGCACGGGGCAGCAGAAAATGCTTCCCGTCGGTGAGCCGGGCGGAATAGGAACCAAGTACGCCCTCGGTGGCTCGTTCTACCGAACCACCCTGTTCGCGCAGGCGGTAACCACCGGTCTTCGACACCCTGTCCTGACCGGCGGGCTCCTGAAAATCCCAGAAAGCAACCAGACCGGGAATAGGGTCAGACAGCAGATTGAGACGATCCGTAGTTGGTTGTAAACAGCCGGTCAATGCCGCTAAAAGCAGGTAAAGCTGTATTGTATTCATGTTTTTAGCAAAAGCCGTTAATCACCGAATGTCAACCGGTGATTAACGGCAAAGCGGATGGGTTAATAACCGGGATTCTGTTTAATAACGGTCGGGTTGATGTCAATTTGGGTCTGAGGAATGGGATATAATAATTGTTTTCCCACTCTTCCTTCGAACTGCGGGAAGGCAGCCCTCATAACCTCTACCGCACGGCCGGTCCGGAGCAGATCAAACCAGCGGTGATTCTCAAACGCCAGTTCCACCCGCCGTTCTTTTTCAATGGCTAACCGGAGCGCCGGCTGCGCTAACTCCGTCAGCGCAGCCAACCCTGCCCGCTGCCGAATCTGGTTCAAATAGGTCAGTGCTTCGGCCGACTTGCCCGTTTCGTTCAGCACCTCGGCATACATCAGCAGCACATCCGCATAACGGAGTACCATAAAGTTGTTGTCGGTATCACCCGCCACAGTAATCGGCGTAGACGGTATCCATTTCCGAACATAGGGAGCCGCCACGAAACTTCCGTTGCTGCCGGTATAGCCGGTGGCCATGGAAATCTCCTTACGGAGATCACCTGTTTCAAAAGCCCGCTCGATGTCGGCGGTCGGTTTGTTAAATCCAAGTCCGCCACCGGTTGCAATGATGGAGGTGGGAATACCCCTGGGGGCAAAGTTGTTGGCCCAGTTGAGGCCCTGCCCAATGCCGCCCGCTTTGAACTGAACCTCAAAAACAGACTCTTTGTGATTGCCGTTGCTGACGGCAAAAACATCCCGGTAGGCCGGTAGCAATTCGTACGTACGGGAGTCAATTACCTCCTTCAGTTTGACCGCAGCTTCGGTGTACTGTTTCCGGGTCAGGTACACTTTCCCCAGCAGCGTTTTGGCGGCTCCGCTGGTAACCCGGCCTATATCGTTGTTGGCGGTATGTCGCACCGGCAAAGCCGTTTCAGCCTCTTTCAGATCGTTGATAATCTGAGTGTATACCTGCTCCGCCGGCGTTCTGCCCAGCCCGTAGGCGTCTTCGGTATTGGTAAATTCTTTGGTGGCCAGGGGGACGTCGCCGAATAGCCGGACCAGGTTGAAATACATCAGTGCCCGCAGAAAACGGGCTTCTCCGCCCACTTGTTTCTTTCTTTCCTCCCGCATAGTAACGCGGTCAATCCGGTCCAGAATCGCGTTACTCCGGGCAATCACCACGTAATGGTCCCGCCAGGTATTGGCAACAACCGAGTTGGTAGCATCGAGGTCGAACCGGTCAATCTGTTCAAGCGGAAGGGATAGGCCGGTACCGCCGGCGTCCTGTTCGGTATTATCTGACCGGACCTCCGCCACCCAGAATATCTCGCGGTATACGCCCGTTGCCTGCAAGCCGGCATAGGCTCCATTGATGGCCGCAATCATATCAGCTTCGCTGTTGTAAAAAGATTTGACGTTCGCGTTTGATAGCGGTTGAAGGTCCAGAAAGGATTCCCGGCAGGCGGTCTGCCAGGGAATAAACAGCAGAGTTAACAATATTTTTTTCATGTTGCTTCAGACGTACGGTTAGAAGGTAGCATTGATACCAAGAGTATAGGTGCGGGCTACGGGATAGCCGCCGTAGTCGACGCCGGGTGCCAGCGGGTTGGCTCCTTCGGTATTTACCTCCGGATTATAGCCCTTATAGCGGGTAGAGGTCAGGGCGTTCTGAACGCCCCCGTAGAGCCGGACACCCTTCAGGTGCAGGGCTTGCTGCCAGGCCTTGGGAAACGTATAGCCAAAGGTGATGTTGCGCACCCGCAGAAAAGACCCGTCTTCCACAAAAAAGGACGTCAGCGCCGTGTTGTTGCCGGTAGCCGACCGGTTGGCTCTCGGAATTTGCCCGTTGCCGGGGTCCTGGGGTGAACGCCAGCGGTTTACGTTTTCCTTGAGAACGTTGGAGTTGGCATTGGCGGCAATAAACCGCCGGGACAGATTCAGAACCTCATTTCCCTGCACACCCTGAATCAGGATGTTCAGCTCAAAGTTGCCGTAGGAGAAGCGGTTGGTCATACCGTAGATGACATCCGGCAGCGGATTACCCAGAATCGTCCGGTCGTCGGGGGTGATAATGCCGTCGCCGTTCACATCTACAAACCGGAGGTCTCCGGGGCGGGAGTTAGCCCAGGAGTTGTTGGGCCTGATGGCGTCCTGATTCATCAGCACACCATCTACTTTGTAGCCGAAAATATTGCCGAGCGGTTGCCCGATTTCGGTTTTGTGGGAATTGGCTAAGCCCGTGTTGGCAAAGATAGGGTCGCCCGTGGGCCCCAGCGAGAGCACTTTGTTGCGGTTGAACGTAACATTGACGTCGGTACTCCACTTAAAGGCATTCACCAGGTTACGGGTACTCAGCGAGAATTCCCAGCCTTTGTTCTCGACGGAGCCGATATTTTTCAGGACCGTTGTAAAACCGGTTATCTGCGGCACGTTTACGTTCAGCAACAGGTCTTTGGTAACGCGCTGGTAATACTCGGCAATCAGAAAAATCCGGCTGTTCCAAAGCCCCAGTTCCATGCCGGCATCCAATTGCCGCGTCGACTCCCAGCCCAGGCTCTGGTTGGAGAATGAAGAAGGACTGAAGCCGTTGACGATGGTGCCCAGGGCCGGACCGAAGTTATAGTTGGTGGCACTCAGCAGGCCAATGGAGCCGTAATTCGGAATGGCGTTGTTGCCGGTTAAGCCGTAGCTGGCCCGGAGTTTAAGTTCGTCGATCACGGAAATGGTTTTGATGAACGGTTCCTCCGTTAAGCGCCAGCCTGCCGATACGGAAGGAAAAGTACCCCAGCGGTTATTGGCCCCGAACCGCGACGAACCATCGCGCCGGATGGTAGCCGTCAGCAGGTATTTTTCGGCGTAGCTGTAATTGAGTCTCGCCAGCATCGAGAGCAACCCCCACTGTGACCGGCCTGAACCCGTGCCGTTGGTCTGGAATGTGGTAGCGACATTAAGCGTCTGAACCTGGTCGTTAGGCATTTGATTACTCCGGATGTAGTTGTTCAGGTAGTCAGACTTTTGGGAGGTATAACCCACCAGCCCCGTTACTGCATGTTTACCGCTAAAGGTACGGTCATAGGTCAGGGTGTTTTCCCACAGCCAGTCGAACGCATGAAAGGAATTATCGAACGCAGAGGGGACCGACGGTGCCGGTGCGGAGTCGAACCCCAGGATAGACGGCCGGAAATAATTCTGCCGGGCGGTGTTGACATTGACCCCCAGATTGGTTTTGGCGGTAAGATGCGGGAGAATCTGCCATTCCGCAAATGCCGTACTGATCAGTTGAAACTGCTGGCGCTGATTGGTGGTTTCCAGCGCGATGGCCACCGGATTCTCCGGCTGGATAAAGCGGTAACCGAAATTGGTTTGTGTACTGTAGGTGCCGTCCGGATTATAAACCGGCAGGGTAGGGGAGTACACCAGAGCGGCATTGATAACGGCATTCTCTGACGAACCAAAATGCCCCTCCGCATTGACAATCCGGCGAAGCGTGTAGCTGGGGCTCAGGTTTACGCCGACTTTGACCTTAGGGAATAAATCGGCATCTGTGTTAACCCGGAATGAGTAACGCTCAAACCCGGAATTAATGACTAGTCCTTCCTGCTTCAGGTACCCTCCGCTGATAAGAAACCGCGACCGGTCGTTGCCGCCTGAGGCTGTCAACTGGTAGTTCTGCATGGGGGCTACCCGAAAAATAGCGTCCTGCCAATCGGTACCTTCGCCAAAGCCGGCCGGATTGTTGAAACCCGGCGGTATATCGTTCTGAAACCCGGAGTTGGTATGCGCATCACGTACCATATCGGCATACTCGGTAGCATTCATCATCGGAATTTTGTGGGATACCTCCTGCCAGCCGGTGAAGACATCCAGATTCAGGCGGGCCTGACCGGCCTTACCCCGTCTGGTGGTGATGATAATAACGCCGTTGGCTCCGCGAGAACCATAAATAGCGGTGGCCGAGGCATCTTTCAGCACCTCCATGGATTCAATGTCATTGGGGTTAATCTGCGCGAGCGGATTGGACGTCTGGTTGTAGCCCACTTCCAGCGGAAAGCCATCGATGACGTACAGGGGCTCGTTGCCGGCCCCTATGGAGCCGGTACCCCGGACCCGCACGGTAATGCCTCCGCCGGGTGCACCGGTCGTCTGCGACACTTGTACCCCTGCTACCTGTCCGGCCAATGCCTGGTCAAGACCCGTTACCGGTTGATCCTTAATGTTTTGAATAGGTACGGAAACAACAGAGCCGGTAATGTTGGTGCGCTTCTGGCTACCGTAGCCTACTACCACCACCTCGTTCAGCGACTTGGTGTCGGTTGCCAGCGAGACGTTCAGCAGCGTCTGATTGCTCACCGCTACTTCCTGTTTCTGGTAGCCGACAAAACTGAAAACCAATACACTGTTTCCGTCCGGAGCGTCAATCTGGTATTGCCCCTGGGCGTTGGTCGTGGTGCCACGCTGGGTGCCTTTCAAAACCACACTTACACCGGGTAAAGCCGCTCCTGCTTCGTCGGATACTGTGCCCGATATAATCCGGAACAAGGCTGCCGGCTCAGCAGCTTGGGTGAGACCCGTACGTTCTTCGTCTGCCCGTTCTGTTCCGGCAACGGCATGGAGCAGAATCTGGCCGCCCACCATCCGGTAGGCAATATTGAGTGGTTTAAAAACGGTTTCGAGCACATCGGACAAACGCTGGTTGGAGACGCGCACCGAGATTCTCCGGTCGGCACCGATGGCCCGCGGGCTGTAGACAAACTTGACGCCGGATGATTTTTCCAGGGTGTTCAGCACACGTTTGATTTCAGCGTTCTCCATACGGATGCTCACCAGGCGCTCCAGCACATCCTGCGCCTGGCCGTCGCGGGAGAAGGCCACTGACGAAAAGACGAGGATTAACAACAATTGGTGGAGGGCACTTTTCATAAGAAACCACAGTAGGGATTGGTACTGTAAGCGGTTTTGCATAGTTTTAACTGTTTTTGTGTGATTCGCTCGAATTGGCAAAAACGGGCCGGGCATCCCCTGGCAGGGATGGTAAAACTTGACAGGTTTTTCGGCCGCAGAGAGGTCGGCACTGGGAGAGACGGTGCCGGCTTTTTTTATGGCGTGTACAGTACAGGTTATGGACTCATAGGCTACAAGGGTTTTAGGGAACAGTTTAGCGACAACCTTTGCCGGTAATCAGGATTTTGGTGCCGCGGACTTCATAACTGGCATTAATTGTTCCGCAGACCATATCCAGCTTCGTAAAGAGCGGCTGGTTGGCAAGGTTACCCGTGAAGGTGCATTCGCCCAGCACCGGCCGTTCCAGTTCAATGTCAATGCCGTAGGTGTCTTCCAGCAGATCCAGCACCGTGGTCAGTGGAGTCTCTTCAAACGCAAAGGCGTTTTGTGCCGTTGGGGTATTTGGCTGAGGTTGAATAGGTGCCGGCTTTTCCACAATGCCGGCTACAAAATGTTTGTTGTCGGTGTAGTAGGTGGCTTTCTGGTTAGGGGTCAGGATTATGCCCGAACTGCCGGAGGTCTCTTTCTCCTTCATCTCATTTTGGGAGCGGTAAACGGTCACTTTGCCGGACTTAACCGCTACCTCCACGGTTTCGAATCCCGGAACGGAATGTATCATAAATTCGGTGCCTAATACCCTGGTAGCCACTTCGCCGGAATAGACAATAAACGGCTGGCTGGTATTCCGGCGCACGGCAAAGTTGGCGGTACCCTCCAGCCTGACTTCGCGGTTGCTGCGGTTAAACAGGGGAGAAATGGCCAGTCGGGCGTTAGGCTCCAGCGTAACATGGCTGCTGTCAGGCAACACGATTACCATTGCCTGTGTACCGGTGTTGGCCCGCTCGGTCCAGGTGAAATCTAAAGGAGTATGGGTGGCGGCAAGGCCCGGCTGGTTGCGTTGCGGATTTTGGTTCAGGTAGGAGAGAGAAAACCACAGGATACCCACTACGGCTGCCGCAGCGGCACCGCCTGCTGCCCAGCGTCTCCAGAGGGGTTGCACATTAACTTCGGGCTCGGCGGTTTCGACTTCCAGTTGCGGTTGCTGCCGGAGCAGTTGCTGCCAGATACGCTCTTCTAATTGTTGGTATTCCGCTTCGGTCAGCGCCTGAGTCGATTCTTCGCCCAGCAGTTCATACCACTGCTCGACCAGTTGGCGCTCGTCCGGCGTACAGTCATTGTTGACATACCGTTGCAGTAAGTCACGCAGTGTCTTCCGACTCATGGATTTAGGGGCTTGTTATCCATTACGTCAAAAAAGCAGTGGCAAGCCGTAAACGAATTTTATATGTTCTTAGAAAATTTATATAGTAAGTGAGTTATTCGCCGGAAGTTCCTGTGATTATGATAGAAGCTTCAGAGGAGAGAATTGACCGGCAACTGGCCTTAAAATACTACGTAGTCTCACTTGAGAAACAGCAATAAACAAAACGTCAGGAACTCTTTGAGGTGCAGGCGTAGGGAGCGAAGGGCCTGGGTGATGTGGTATTCGACGGCGCGTTCGGTGAGGCCGGTTAGCTCAGCAATTTCGGCAGTAGTTTTCTGGTCGAACCGGCTCAGGCGGAAGATGTAGCCGGTCTTTTCGGGGAGATGCCGGATACCCGCTTCGAGCGCCGTAGCTAGCTCGGCTTCCCGAACAGGCACGTCGGCGGCCACGGCCATCGGCTCATCAGCCAGTAGCTCAACTTCCGTTGGTTGCTCCCGACCCAGTTTGTGTTTGATATGGTTAATAACTGAATAGCGCAGAGCCGTGAACAGGTAGGCTTCCAGATTACCGATGAGCGTATGCTGCCGATTTTCCCAGAGTTTCAGAAAGATATCTTGTACCAGTTCTTCGGCTATAGTCCGGTTCAACGTTCTGCGGTAAGCCTGGTTGAATAGCGGTCGCCAATAACGGACGTAGATAGTCCGGAATGCCTGTGCGTCGTCGGCTCGCAGCAGTTTCAGCAGAATTTCTTCCGGGAGGTCCGTATACATTATCCTCACTCAAAAAAACAACCGGTTCTTCAGCTTCTCGCGGAGGTTTTTAATGCCTTTGTAAATCAGGTCGCGCACGGTCTGGTACTGCAACTGCATTACCTCCGTGATCTCCGGATACGACAGGTCCTGAAAATATTTCAGGTAAATGGCTTCCTTCTGGCGCAGGGGCAGCCGGTTCAGTTCCTTCGTTAGCTCAGAATGGGTGTGTTGCTCCGTTTCTTCAAGAATCAGGTCGCTCTCAGGCGATGGGGCGCTGGTATAATTTTCGGCTTCGTCATCTACCGAAAAAAGCGGCTCCCGGCGGTGTTTCTTCAGGTTGTATAGAATCTTCCGGCGGATTGATACCAGCAGGTAAAACCGGACGGACTGAACATCGGCCAGGTGTTCGCGATCCTGCCACAGATCCAGAAAAAATTCCTGCAGGGTATCTTTCAGAAAGTCGCGGTCGGCAAACAGGTTGTAACCATAATTGTAAAGCGTGCGGTAGTGGGCAAAGTAGATGCGGGAGAACGCTTCCTGGCTGCCTTCCTTGAACCGCTTCCACAGGAGTACGTCGTCTGCTGTATGTTGCCCCGAATCTCTCAACCGTATGTACCGATTACCACAAATAAAACAGGCGGCCGGCAGACATTGCGCTGCCGGCCGCCCGAATATATACAATTTTTTGCTGAATTATGAATACTGTGCCGGTGGTCGGCCTCATTTACAGACTTTTCAGGTAGGCAATGCTCTGCGGTACCTGCTGCTCAACCAGGGGGCTCTCGTCCTCAATGTAATAGTACTTGATAGCTGTTTTCTGGGCAGCTTTCAAAATAGCTGGCAGGTTAAGCTGACCGGTTCCCAGCGTTACGTCGTTCTCCGGTGGGGTAGAGCCGGAGAAGTCCCCCTTTACGCCTTTTTTCAGGTCTTTGATGTGCATCAGCTTAAAGCGCTTCGGGTATTTCTTCAGCAGCGCTTCCGGATCGTGGCCGGGATGGAATACCCAGAGAATGTCCATTTCGTAGCTGACATTATCCGGATTAGTATTCTGGACAATGTAGTCGAACAGGGTCCCGTCCTGATAGGGCTGAAATTCGAAGCCGTGGTTGTGGTAAACAAACGTGAGTCCGTTTTCTTTCAGCTTCCGGCCAAACTGGTTGAAATCCCCGACAGTCCGTTTCGCATCCTCCAGCGTAAAATCACCCTTGTGCGGTACACCCGACAGCCGCACAAACTCAGCCCCCAGGGTTTTGGCATTGCGGATAATGGAGTCCGGGTTATTTTTTAAGGCATTGTATTGGACACCGTAACTGGAGCAACGCATACCCCGTTCATCAAGGTATTTCCGCATCTCGGCAGCCGATTTGCCGAACAGGCTGGACATCTCCATGTTGGTAATGCCCATGGCTTTGATTTTGTCGAGTGTGCCGGGTACATCTTTGGCAAAACTGGCTCGCATGGTGTACGATACCATACCCGGCGTTTCTTTCAGCAGCTTGCCAAATTTTTTTGACTGCGCGATGGTGGTAAGGGCCAGCAGGCAAAGCAGCAGTGATAAACAGAGGTTCTTTTTCATAATGGTTTTGTAATCCCAGCGGGATAGTCAAGTTTACTAATCAACCAGTTCACCAATCAACAACACCTGACTGGCGTAGCCGGCGTTCTCGGCGTACCGGCGCGGATCGTTGATGGCATTGCCCCGTTTTTGCAGAATGGCTGCTTTGTCGAGGGGTTCATCTGATAAAGTCAACTCGACGGTGTGTATACCGTCCGGGAGTTCGGGCAAGAGGAAATAATTGGATCGGTAATAGGTGCAGTACTCGTCAAAACGGGGGTACTTTCGGGCCGGTTGGCCGTCAATGCTGACGCTGTACTGTCCGCAACCGGGGCCCATTACATCGTATAGCCCCAATTGGGTGCCTTTGAACCGGATTGTCATCTTTGCACCTGCCTGATTGGCCTTCACCAGGTACGTAAACCGGTTTTGCAACTGCCTGGCTACAGTGTCCGTTGCTGGCGTAATCTCCTGCCAGTGTGCGCTTCGCGATACCACCCGAACCGGCGCCATGGCGGCTCGTTCCCAATTATCGGCGAGTAATGGTTTTGGGAGTCGGTGCATTTGGGGCTGGCCCTGGTTCTGCAGGTGCTGGATGGCGCGGGCAAAGGCTTCGGCGTAGAGCCGGTGACCGGTAGTTGGGTAGGGGTGTACATTATCGTTCGAGAACACCAGCTTATCCGGGTACGCTTCGGGTTTGCCCCGGTAAACCAATTTTCCGTTCTGCGCCAGTTTCACCACTTCTAAGCCCATATGGATGGACGGGATGCCATAGTAATCGGCTACCTTCTCCATCGCGGTGGCCGATGCGGGTAGCTTACCCTGCTCCAGTATGGGAGCCATAGCGGCTGTCAGCGTGTACACAAAAGCAATGTCGGTGCGGGGGAACTGCCGCCAGATTTGCCGGACAATACCCTCCATGGTGCGGTGAATCAAGTCTGGTTGCCTGCCATTATCATTTACCGCAAACTCCACCAGAACCAGGTCGGGCGCGTGGTCGAGAACGTGCTGCCGCAGCCGGAACGCACCCAGGTCGGAGCCGGTCCCGCCGATAGCGGCATTGATGTGGGTAATGGCCGATTTCGGGTAAGCCTGCTGCAAGCCTTTCAGCGATTGCTCCCGCCAGCCATTACCGGCCTCGGTGATACTGCCACCGAAGTAAGCAATCTTTACCGGTTGCCCGCTTTTGAGCTTCTGAAAGAAGGTAGGCAGGCCGGAACGGACGGTACACTCCCGCGCCGGTGCCAGCGAGTCGGGCTGGGCGTAAAGGGGCGGGAAGCTGACAAAAATTAACAGGAGTATAATCGGAATTGGACGCATAAGGGGATAGGTGGAGTACGAAAGGGCTCCTGCTTTACAAAGTCAGGATGATGGCTAACTTACCATTATTTGCTTATCTTGCTACGGTAATCCAGTTACAAAAGCGTAAGGTGTACTCCGTAACGTGACTTCTTTTTCCTTCGATTTTCCTGAAAACCAACTACCGTTTGGCCTGATGCGCTGGGAGCCGGTGCCGGGTGCGGAGCCAAACGATTTTCGCTGTGTAGCCGCAACGCCGGTGGCCGGAAAGCTGCTGGGCGTCTCTGTTGAGGGGTTGACGGACCAGCGGCTTCGAAGCCTGTTCCCCGATGCGGCTGGTAATCTGGCCGGCGACTGGCAGCGGGTATGGCAGGAAAACAGCACTAGCCGGCTTGACCTGTTTTATCATCACCCGCAGGAGACTACCGGGCACTGGCTGGAACTTACCGCTGCCCGATCTGATACGCACCTGATCGTAACCCTTTACGACGTTTCCGATCGGATTGCCAGCCTTCACACGATCCAGGATAAACTGGAGACAACGACCCAGCAGCAGCAGCGACAACATGCCTATCAGCGGGCTTTGCTCGACGGCGCTATCAACGGTATTGTCTCGCATAACGCCATCAGGAATGCGGAAGGGAAGATTGTTGATTTTGGTTTTCTGTCGCTCAATAAAGCGGCCGAATCGCTGATTGGCCGGACCATCAACGAGTTGGCGGGGCATACCATGCTGGAGTTGTTTCCCCGCAATAGGGAGTTGGGGCTGTACGATATGTATGTGCAGGTGGTTGAAACCGGGATAGCCAATCGAACCGAAGTGTACTACCAGGGCGATGGGCTGGATTTCTGGATTGCGGTGTCAGCCGTTAAGCAGGGCGACGGCTTTGTGGTAACGTTTGTCGACGTAACCGAAGCCCGGCAGACCCGCCAGAGGCTCGAATTTATGGTGCAGCAACTCCGGCGCTCCAACGATTACCTTCAGCAGTTTGCGTATGTGGCTTCGCATGATTTACAGGAACCCCTACGCAAAATTCACGCGTTTGGCGATGTGCTGCAGAAACAATTCGGTCCGATGCTTGGCGAAGCCGGAAGCGACCTCATTCATCGAATGCAAAAGGCGAGCGGGCGCATGCAGGCACTGGTTCGAGACCTGCTGGCCTACTCCCGCCTGAATACCCAACCCAAAGCGGCTGTAGCCGTTGATCTGAACATGCTGTTTGCCGAGATACTGAACGATCTGGAACTGGCTATTCAGGAAAAGCAGGCCAGGGTTCAGGTGGCTCCACTGCCGTCGGTAGCCGGCAGCCTGACGCAACTGACTCAACTGTTTGTCAACTTGCTGAGCAATGCGCTTAAATTTCATAAACCTGACCAGCCCCCGCAGGTGACAATCACTGGGAAAGTCATAACCGGCAAAGACCTGCCCGAACTAAAAGCCCTGAATCCACGCCAGCGGTACGGATGTGTTCAGGTAAGCGATGAGGGTATCGGCTTCGACGAGCAGTATAGCGAGCGGGTGTTTCAGATGTTTCAGCGACTGCATGGCGTTACCAAATACCCCGGTACCGGTGTGGGTCTGGCTCTTTGTAAACGCATCATCGAAAACCATGGCGGCTGGATAACGGTCCGGAGTCAACCCGACCGGGGAACTACTTTTACCGTATATTTGCCCGTCGAGATGAATGACGATCTGCTTTTTTAATTCCATCCATTCGTGCAGTTACAAACTATAGATACCGGATTCTTTAAGTTAGACGGCGGTGCCATGTTCGGTGTGGTACCCAAAACACTCTGGAACAGGCTCAACCCGGCCGATGAGCAAAACCGCTGTACCTGGGCCATGCGCTGTCTGCTGGTCGAGGACGGCAAACGCCTGATGCTGGTCGATACGGGCATTGGCGACAAACAGGATGAAAAGTTTTTCGGGCACTATGACCTGCATGGTGATGCCAGCCTATTGGGGTCCATCCGTAAAGCCGGCTATTCAGAATCCGATATTACCGACGTATTGCTGACGCATCTGCATTTCGACCACGTAGGGGGCGCTGTTCGCTACGATGCCGCTCACACCCGCCTGGAACCTGCCTTTCCGAAGGCGACTTACTGGACGCACAGCATGCACTGGAACTGGGCCGTGATGCCGAACCTCCGCGAAAAAGCGTCCTTTCTGCGCGAAAATATCCTGCCCCTGCACGATAGCGGGCAACTGAACTATGTCGATCAGGGTAGCTTTTCGTTCCCGGGCGTTGAACTCCTGTTTGTGAATGGTCATACCGAGAAAATGACGCTGCCCAAGTTCCGTATCCGGGGCCGGACCATCGTGTACATGGCCGATCTGATCCCGTCCTCGGCCCACATACCGATGCCCTACGTAATGAGCTACGACATCCGGCCGCTGGAGACCATGGAAGAAAAAAACTGGGTGCTGGAACGAGCTGTGGAGGAAAACTGGATTCTGGTATTTGAGCACGACCCCGTCGTGGAGGCTGCAACCGTTATGCCGACCGAAAAAGGAATCCGGATCAAGGAACAGGGGCGTCTGGCCGACCTGCTCTAGCCGGTATTGGCAGTCTATTCCCGTCCGGCATAACTTATCGGGCTAGTTAGCCGTTTTAGAAAAGTAACTTGTGACGGGCCAACAGCCTGACCACCATTTAGTCGGAAACGGAGCCATGAAAGTTGGATTAGTGTTGTCGGGCGGAGGGGCCCGTGGAATTGCGCACCTGGGGGTAATAAAGGCCCTGCAGGAGCAGGGAATTCAGATTGACCGCATTGCCGGTACCAGCGCGGGCGCTATTGCCGGCGCTTTGTTTGCCAACGGCTATTCGCCGGATGAAGCCCTGAAAATTGTTGAAACGTCTTCGTTTTTCCGGCACCTGCGGCCGGCCTGGAGCCGCATGGGCCTGCTCCGGATCGACACGGCCATTGAGTTATACAGGAAATACCTGCCCCACGATTCGTTTGAGGGTCTTAAAATTCCCCTGCACGTAGCCGCCGTTGACCTGAACGAAGGCGATCTGGAGATCTTTGAGCAGGGAGAACTCATCCGGCCCGTGCTGGCGTCGTGTTGTTTGCCTGGTATCTTTGAACCATTCTACCTGAACAGGCGGCAGTATGTAGACGGGGGAGTGCTGAACAACCTGCCGGTCGAAGCGCTGGAGAACAAGGTTGATTTTATCATTGGATCGCATTGTAATCCCTTTCAGCTCCGTAAGCCGATCAGTTCGATGCGGGGGGTTATTGAACGGAGTCTGATTTTGGGTATTCAAAGTAAAACAAAAGACCGCTTTGCTAAATGCAATGTGCTCATTGAACCGCCGGAGTTGGCAAACTTCGATGTATTTGACATACGCCGGGCCAGGGAAATCTTCAGGGTAGGGTACCAATATACGCATCGACTGGAAGTACGACTGGCCAAAGCATCTGAGGCCGAAGTGTAGCCGGTGTACCGCACTATTGACCATATAAAAGCCAGATTCTAGCGGAAGAATCTGGCTTTTATAGTATTTACCTGATCCATAGGGTATTCCTACTATTCATAGTTCATTTCAACTATGACCGGCATAGTAGCGGCTAAAAGATATGTAGCTTATTGTCCAAAAAGTACAAGACTCCCTGTAACCATTGGTAACAAACTAAGTATTTATAGTAAAAATACTTAAGTAATATAAAATGAATGCCAGAATTAAAATAAGGTATAAGTTTGAATAAGCAGAATAATTTATAAGTCATTAAATTTTATGCAGACCATTTGCATTGTTTCTCCTTCTGGTTATGTTTGTGGCTAAGAAACAAGTTTTCTTAACCTAAAACTAAACGTACATGAGGAAAAATCTACTGTTGAGCATGCTCTTGCTATGCTCAAGCTGGGCCGCTGCATGGGCTCAGGAGCGACAGGTCACCGGCAGGGTTACGCTGTCTGAAGACGGCAGTCCTATGCCGGGCGTTTCCGTGGTCATTAAGGGAACCACCCGCGGGGCTAATACCGACTCTGAGGGTAATTACGCCATTATGGTTCCTGCCTCCGGCGGCAAGCTTATTTACAGCTTTGTGGGGATGGCGTCTCAGGAAGTTGAAATTGGTAATCGGTCCGTGATTGATGTGAAGCTGGCGGCTGATACCCGTCTGTTGTCAGAGGTGGTTGTCACGGCCCAGGGGATCGTCCGCGAAAAACGGGCTTTGGGTTACGCCGTTACGGCCATTGAGAAAAAGCTCATCGAAGATCGTCCGCAAGCCGATGTCGCTCGGGTTCTTCAGGGCAAAGTTCCCGGTGTAAACATCACTGCTACATCGGGGGTATCGGGTACCGGTACCAACATCACCATCCGGGGGTATTCATCCATTACGGGTTCGGTGCAGCCGCTGTTTGTGGTCGACGGGGTGCCGTTTAACTCCAGTACCAACCAGCGGGGTGGTTTTACTAACGGGGGCCAATCGGCGTCCAGCCGCTTCTTGGATATTGATCCCAACAACATCGAAAACGTTACGGTGCTGAAAGGCCTGGCGGCTACGGTGACCTACGGTGATCAGGGCCGGAACGGGGTGATTCTGATTACGACCAAAAACGGCAGTAAGAAAGCCCGGAAGACCGAGTTTACGCTGACCCAGTCATACTTCACCAATACAGCCCACCTGCCCCGCTATCAGAACCGGTACGTAGGTGGTTTCCAGCAGAACTTAGGGTATTTCTTCAGTAACTGGGGGCCTACCCTGGAAGAAGCACAGATCTATCCTTCTCAGAATACAAACACAGCCCTAACTAACCACCCGTACGCCTTCTTCTCGGTAGCGGCTACGCGGGCCGCCCTGGCTGACTATGTGGCGTCGGTTAGTCCGTACAAGATGCAGGTCTTTCCGGATAACGTCAATGATTTCTTCCGGACCGGGCAGATTTCGACTACATCGATGAATATCTCCGGTGGGGGCGAAAAGGTAAGTTACAATGTGTCGGCCGGCTACAATAAAGAAGGCGGCTACATCCCGGAAAATGGGCTGACACGGTTGAACCTTGGTTTAGGTCTGAACGCCCAGATGAGTCCGCGGCTGACGGTAACCACGTCGATCAACTTTGTCAACACCGATCAATTTTCGCCCCCGCTGAGCGCCGGCGACGGCAACAATGCGGTAGGTTTCCCCTCGGTGCTGGCCAACGTCATGTATACCCCCCGGCAGGTTGACCTGATGGGCTGGCCGTACGAAAATCCCATTGACGGCAGCACGATCTATTTCCGCAGCGGTAACGATATTCCCAACCCACGGTGGGTACTCAAAAACTATAAAACAACCGGGGTTGTCAATCGGGTGTTTGCGGCTACTACCGCCAATTATGAGTTGGGCAAAGACCTGATGCTGCTTTATAAAGTAGGTCTGGATACGTACGATGAAACCCAGGAATACAATCTTAATAAAGGGGGTGTACAGGTGGTTAATGGTCTGTATAACACCTTTAATGTCAAGAATACCATCTGGGATAACAGCGTGATCCTGTCGTACTCCCGGTCGCTGACCGATAAATTTGCCATGTCTGCCAAAGTGGGTGGTAACCTGCGGAACGACCTGTACAGCGCGTACAACATAAACAGCCAGAATCAGCTAGCCAGAAACCTTTTCCGACATACCAATTTTATTGATAACCAGGCCGCTAACCAGACGATAGAGCAAACCCGGGTGGGTATTTTCGGGGAAGTAACGGCTGATTTCAATAACTATCTGTTCCTGAACGTAGCCGGCCGGAACGACTGGACCTCAACCGTGGAGAAAGAAAACCGGCGGATCTTCTACCCGTCGGCCAGTCTTTCCTTTGTGCCCACTACCGCTTTCCAGGGCATGGAGTCCAGTTTCCTGAACTTCCTGAAGGTACGGGCGGGTGTCGGAACGTCGGCTGGTTTCCCCAACCCGTACAGCACCCGAAATATCCTGAACCAGAGTGCCCGGGGCTGGTTGAATGCCGCCGGTACGGCCGTACAGACCCACTCGGTTGATAACACCCTTGGTAATCCGAACCTGAAGCCGGAGCTGCATACAGAATATGAACTGGGTCTGGAAGGAAAACTGCTCAACAGCCGGATTGGCTTCGATCTGACGCTATACCGCCGGATCACCCGGAACCTGATCACCAACTCACCGCTCGATGCGGCTACCGGTTTCACCGGAACGACGATCAACATCGGTAAGATCCGTAACCAGGGTATTGAGCTGAACCTGAACGGAAACCTGCTGCGGGCCGGATCGTTTGGCTGGGATGCGATCCTCAACTTCTCCCGGAACGAGCCTAAAGTGCTTGACCTGGGCGGAACGCTTCAGGAGGTGCAGATTGCCGGGTATGGTTCGGCGCTGGGTAACTACGCTATCGTAGGTCAACCCTTTAACATCATCAAAGGAACCGGCTTCCGTCGCAACGATCAGGGGCAGTTTCTGGTCGATGCCCAGGGCTATCTCCAGGCAACTACCTCGCCGATCATCCTGGGCGACCCGAACCCAGCCTTCATGACCAGCTTTATCAATGACTTCAGCTACAAGGGCTTAACGCTGAGTGTCATGCTGGCGTATCGGCATGGTGGTGTGATGTACTCCACTACGGCCGGAGCCCTGCTGGGTCGCGGTCTAACCATTGACAGCGGGCTGGAAACCGGCTACGACCGGGCTCAGACTTATATATTCCCCGGCGTGAAAGCAGACGGTACCCCGAACGATATTCAGGTAACGGCTTCGGATGTAGGCTTCAACAACGTCTACTTCTTCGGGGACGAAGGACGGATTTTCGATGGTTCGACCATTCGCCTGCAGGAAGTAGGCCTCTCGTATCAGCTTCCTAAACAACTGTTTGTGAAGCTTCCGTTCAAGAGCGCTTCCATCTCCTTTACCGGTAACAACATCTGGTACAAGGCGATCAACATGCCGAAAGGGTTGAACTTTGATACCGACAACCTTGGCTTAGGGGTAGGTAATGGCCTCGGCTTTGAGTTCCTGACAGGTCCGAGTTCCCGTCGACTGGGTGGTACGCTGAAGTTGACTTTCTAATTGACAAACATTTTTTACAATGATAAAAAGACTAGTAATACCAATTCTGACTCTGTGTACGGTATTGGTTAGTTCCTGCAAACTGGATCTGCTCGACAATCCGAATGCGGTAACGACCAATAACACCGATATAAACTATCTGCTGAACCAGGTTGAGGTGAGCTATGCAGCACACTTCAATCAGGTGAGTGACCCCGGTATGCGGCTTACCCGCATGCTGAACCAGGGCGCTGCGTTTTACGATAACGCCGTGTCGCCGGGTGGGCAGGATGGTACCTGGACAACGGCTTATGCCGGTATCCTGAACGATGTGAAAGCCCTGATTCCGCTGGCAGAGAGTGGTGAATTGTTTGTTCATGCGGGTATTGCCCGTACGCTAAGAGCCTCTGTGCTGGCAAATCTGGTTGATGTATACGGCGATGTACCTTACTCAGAGGCTCTCGACCCGGCTAATTTCAACCCTAAAGTTGACGGTGGGGCCAGTATCTACACGGCCGCGCTGGCGGATCTTGACAAGGCTATCGAAAACTTCAACGCCAAGGCAAGAGCCGGCGCAACGGGCGATCTGTACTACGGCGGTAATACGGATAGCTGGATTCGGGTTGCGAATTCATTGAAACTGAAAATGCTGCTGAACCGGCGGCTGGTCGACAAAGCAGGCGCTACCAACGCTATCAACGCCCTGATCACCGGGAACCGACTGGTGACAACAGCTGCGCAGAACTTTGTATTTAAGTACGGCACGAACCTGACCAACCCGGATACCCGTCATCCCCGTTATGCCGGTCAGTATTCCCCCACCGGCGGTGGCGACTACCAGTCGAACTCCTACATGGGCCATATGTACCAGAGTAAGGGCTTTCCGGACCCGCGCATCCGCTACTATTTCTACCGCCAGGTTACGGCAAACACTAAAGACGTAAACGAACTGCGTTGTATCACCAACCAGAAACCGGCACACTACGGTCCCAACGATGTGTTTTGTTTACCCACCACCATTGGTTACTGGGGACGCGATCACCTGAGCAACGAGGGTATTCCACCAGATGGCCTGCGCCGTACCGCCTGGGGGGTATACCCGGCCGGTGGCTTGTTTGATAACGATGCCGGACGTCCTGTATCGCTGGGAGCCGGTGCCGGTGGGGCGGGTATCCACCCGATCATGATGCGCTCGTTTGTTGACTTTATGCTGGCCGAAGCCGCGCTGACGCTGGGAACAACGGGCGATGCGAAAGCCCTGCTGAAATCGGCCATCGAAAAATCAATGGCCGACGTTCGGGCCACCGCCCTGGGTACAACCGAAGGCGGTAAGATCACGGCTTTCGAGACCGACCAGAAAATGGTGTGGGCCGATGAGGTAAGTAAGTACGTAACGAAAGTACTGGCTGACTATGATGCAGCGGCTACGGCAGACGAAAAGCTGAATATTGTTGCTACTGAGTACTGGATTGCGCTGTACGGGAACGGTGTCGAGGCTTATAACCTATACCGCCGTACCGGCAAGCCCGCCAACCAGCAGCCTGCGCTGGACCCTAATCCGGGCCAGTTTGTCCGCTCGTTCTATTACCCGACCTCCTACATCGCCCGGAACAGTAATGCCAAACAAAAGGCAAACGTAACCGTCCCGGTGTTCTGGGATACTAATCCGGCCGGATTTGTCAAGTAACCCATTCCTGATCGCTCCTGCTGCGGGAGGAGTGATTGACAACACTAACTTTTAAAAAACACAGATATGAACTATCAGAAAGCGCTGTCAATCCTGCTGGGGTTCGGGCTGCTGACAATGGCCTGTAAAACACAGATGGTTGAGAAGTTAGACGATTTTAACCTGGAGAGCGGTGGGTATATGCGTACCGTGACACCGTATCCGGTTGCCGCGTCTACGTTCAGCGTCAGTAAGGCCAATATGGCAGGTACGAAAATGGAGCTTGTTGCCGAAGCGGTAACCCCGAACCAGGGATCACTGCTGGCCTCGTATGACCTGACCATCAAGTTTGTGGATGCGACGCCGGCGAATGGCACCAAGACTACCGCCGAAGTACCCCTGAAGTCGATCCCGGCCTCTGCGTATGCCAAGGATCCACAAACCGGCTACCCAAGAGCAACCATTTCGGTAACCGGCGCCGAAGCCTTAACGGCTACCAAGCTGACCAACGAGGATATTTCGGCGGGAGACCGGTTTGAGATTAATGCGGTGATGCGATTAACAAACGGAAAATCGTTTACCGCAAAGAACACGGGTTTGAATATCACCGGAGGAGCCTTTTACAGTTCTCCTTTCTTCTACCGCCTGAACGTGGTGCAGTAGGCAAAGCGATTGGATCAGCGTTTCCGGAGCCGGCGAGTATGGTACTCGCCGGCTTTTTTGTGCCTGTGTGAAAGCAGCAACGGTGTAGGACGGGCAGGCAAAGCCGGATGGATAGGTGGACGAATCAGAAATATAGACCAGCAAATCATTAAACATTTACTATAGCGTATGAGTTACCTTGGAGGAAGATACCATTTTACCTGAACTAAACTAAAAACTAAGATGAAAAACACTACCCGACAGACTAATCGATTACCCGCTCTCCGGCCCGATAAGCGATCGTGGCAATTAACCGCCCTTTATGGGCTATAAGTAGACCTTGCACAGCTAATCAAATCTTTTATTATATTTTCTGATACCGGCTGATGAAAGCCG
Organism: Nibrella saemangeumensis; assembly: GCF_039541915.1. Lineage (NCBI taxonomy): Bacteria > Pseudomonadati > Bacteroidota > Cytophagia > Cytophagales > Spirosomataceae > Nibrella > Nibrella saemangeumensis. The sequence continues at coordinate 110,386 of NZ_BAABHD010000029.1, read as the reverse complement.
GCATCTTTTGCTGTTTATCTAAATTAAATTTAACCTAACTAATTATTATGAGGAAACGCTTTTTACTAAGCATTTTTTCTCTTTTGGTGCTGGTGGGTGGTGCGTTTGCCCAACCTGTCCGTGTAACCGGGAGAGTGACATCGCAGGAAGATGGTAGCGGACTACCAGGTGTGAGTGTAGTAGTGAAGGGGACCCAGCGGGGTACAACGACCGATGCGAACGGAGCCTATACTATTGAAGCAGATAATAACTCAACGCTGAGTTTTAGCTTTATCGGTTATACCTCAAGAGATGTGCCCGTCAATAACCGGACGGCGGTTGACGTTGTCCTTTCTTCTGATACCCGGCAACTGAGTGAAGTGGTTGTAATTGGGTATGGTACGGCACAGCGTACCCGCGTTACCTCCTCCATATCATCTATTGGTGGTCAGGCAATTGCCAATCTGGCCACGCCCAGCTTTGACCAGCAACTCGCCGGGCGGGCTGCTGGGGTGCAGGTAACCATTCCTTCGGGTATAATCGGGCAGCCGCCGATCATCCGGATTCGGGGTACCAATTCCATTACGTCCGGTACGCAGCCGCTCATCGTGGTCGATGGCGTTCCCATCATTACGGGTAACCAGAGTGGGGTAACCTCTACGAACCCGCTGGGCGATATTAACCCGCAGGATATTGAGTCTTATGAAATTCTGAAAGATGGGGCCGCTACCGCCATCTACGGCTCGCGGGCGGCCAACGGGGTGATCCTGATTACGACCAAGCGAGGCCGTAAAGGCGCTGGAGTTAAGGTAAACCTCGACATTCAGGGCGGATTCACCCGGCCTATCTCCCGCTTCGATCTGCTGAATGCCCAGGAGTTTGTAGAGGTCGCCAATGAGAAGTTTACCAATGCCGGTCTTCAGGCGCAGGCCCGGCTCGACTCGGTCAACACCAATACCGACTGGCAGGAGCAGATATTCCGGACCGGCGTATCGCAGAACTATAACCTGAGCGTAACGGGCGGTGGGGAGAAGACCACGTATTACTATTCGCTTGGCTATAACAACATCACAGGCGCTATCCGTCCGAACGCGCAGAACCGGTATTCGTTCCTGACCAATATCGATCATACCATCAACCGGTTCCTGACGGTAGGGGCTAAAGTACAGGTGGCCCGCACGCAGAATACCGGTCTTAATACCGGTTCCAATGCGCTTTCGGGTAATATTGCCAACGCAGCCCGTTTGTTCCCGAACGTACCCATCTTTAGTGCCACTCATCCGACCGGCTACAATGTTTCGCCGGATGGCGCGGTACTGGGCAACGGCGCTAACCTGCGGAACATCGATAATAACTACACCAACATTGCTTTCGTCCTGAATAACAATCTATTTCAGGCGGCTACCAACCGGGCCCTGGCCAATGGTTATCTGCAATTTAATTTCACCGACTGGCTGAACTTCCGGACGCAGATCGGGGCCGACCTCACCAGCCTGCGCGACTTCCTGTCATGGGATCCCCGTCATGGAGATGGCCGGGGCTCCAACGGTCTGGTTAGCCGGACCTCGCGGGAACTTACCCGCTGGAACTGGCAGAACCTGCTGAACATCGACAAGGATTTTGGACCGCACAATTTCAACGTAACCCTGGGGGTCGAGTACCAGAAAACCGATGTGTCTTCATTTACCTCCGGCGGTCAGAATTTCTCCGACCGGTTCTTCCAGCAGAATGGTCTGGTAACGGGTACCTACGCCACCCAGACGTCGAGTGGCTTGTTTACCCCGACGGGCTTCGACTCGTACTTCGGCCGTATCCTGTATAGTTTCCAGGATAAATACCTGTTCAGCTTCAGTGCGCGGAATGATGGGATCTCATCGTTGCCGGCCGCTAATCGGCGGGGTACGTTCCTCGGTGGTTCAGTGGGCTACCGCCTTGGGCAGGAGGAGTTCTACCGGAATTCGGGCGTAGGGCAGGTGATGAATGACGCCAAAATCCGGGCTAGTTACGCCGAGGTAGGAAACGTGGACATTGGAGCCTTCCCGTACGCTGGTCTGTTCTCGTCGGCGCAGTATGCTACGCAGAATGGTATCGGTTACGGTCAGGCCGGCAACCCGGATCTGCGTTGGGAGGCCAGTAAGAAATTTGGTGTTGGTCTGGACCTGTCGTTCCTTAATAACCGGATCACGGGTACGTTTGACTTTTTTCGCAACAACATCGACGGCATCATTCTGGCGGCACCAACCGCGCCCTCGCTGGGGGTTCCGGGCAACTCCATCAGCCGGAACGTTGGCCGGATGTACAACCAGGGCTTTGAGTTTGGGGTAAACGTCGACGCCATTAACCGGGAAGGTTTCCGGTGGAACGTCAACGCCAACTTCACCACCATTAAAAACCGGATTGTGGAGCTGAACAAAAACCCGCAGGGTGTAGACCAGGATATTACGTTTACGTATACCATCAACCGGGTAGGGCAGTCTATCAGTGCCCTGTATGGCTATGAGTCGGCAGGCGTAAACCCCGGCAATGGCAATCCGCTGTTCCGGAAAGGAGATGGTCGTCTGGTGCAGCGCGACGTAAACACGGGTGGTTACTCGTTCTATGACCCGGCCAACCCGACAAACGCGACCAATACGCAGGGGGCTGCATTAAGTTCGGTAGACATAGCGAATGGGGGTGACCGGCGGATTTTGGGGAATACCCAGCCTACTTACTTTGGCGGTCTGACCAACTCCTTTAGCTGGAAAGGTCTGGATCTGGAAGTATTTGTACGCTTCTCGGGCGGCAACAAGATCATGAACGTAACCCGCCAGGAGACACTGCTGAACCAGGACTTTAACAACAATGGCCGCGAAATTCTGCAGCGCTGGCGGGCGGATAATACCAATACGGAAGTGCCCCGACTGTATATCAACCGGGGTAATATCATCAACTTCAACGGGCAGACGATCAGCCGCTTTGTAGAGTCGGGCGATTTCGTGCGGATTCAGAACATCATTCTGGGCTATACCTTCCCAAAGACGTTGTTCAATCCCGGAGCCTCTTTCCCGATCAGCAGCATCCGGCTGTTTGCGCAGGTGCAGAACGCCTTTACGTTTACGAAGTACACCGGACTGGATCCCGAGCTGAACTTCAACCAGAGCGGAGACACGAACTTCAACCAGTTTGGCGTTGATTACAACTCAAACCCGCAGATACGGTTTGTCAACTTCGGCGTAAACGTTGGCTTCTAAAATTGTTTGAAGTTTCAGGTTTCAGACCTCTTGCTGAAACCTGAAACTTCAAGCCTCAAACCTTAAACGATTTTATGACTACATATAAATTAGGTACAATAGCGTTGCTGACGGGGTTGCTGGCGGTAACTTCCTGTCAGGTGAATGACCTGGAGCCGCAGAACTCGTTATCGGAGACTACGGCCTTTCAGACCCCCGAGCGTATTGAACTGGCCGTAGCCGGGGTGTACGATGGCGCTCAATCCGGTTTCTACCTGGCCGGAGCCGTGCGCGGATATCCGTTTGGTGCGGCACACCTCCAGCAGGGCGATATGCGGGGTGAAGACATGATCAGTACGCAGGCGTTCTATGCCGTTACCTATCAGAATACCTACGATGCAACATCGCCCAATAATGGATTCTTCTGGCAAACAACGTACGCCATGATCAACCGGGCTAATGTCGTGCTACAGGGTTTGAGTACCGTACAGCCCACGGCTCAGCTGACGCAGGCACAGATTAATTCGTACATTGGCGAGTTACGTTTTCTGCGGGCGCTGGGCCACCACTACCTGGTTGTCCATTTTGCGCGACCCTTTGCGGATAACCCGACCACTAACCTGGGGATACCGTACCGAACCACGCCGGTAACGGGTGGTTCCTCGGTCGATCAGGCTGTCCAGCAGCCGCGCAATACGGTGGCCGAAGTATATACGCAAATCCTGGCCGACCTTGATTTTGCCGAGCAGAACCTGCCCGTTACCCGGGCCGCCCGCATTACCAGGGCCACCCGTGGAGCCGCCATTGCGCTGAAAACCCGCGTCCGGCTTCACCAGAACAACTGGGAGGCAGTGATTACGGAAGCGAATAAGCTTGTTCCCCAGGCTGCTCCTTTTACTAGCCCAATTGGGGGATATCAACTGACAGCATCGCCATACGGGCCGTTCGGTGCCGGTAACAAGAGCAATACGGAGTCAATTTTCTCCATTGAGAACAATGACGTCGACAATGCCGGTGTAAATGGTGCCCCCGGTACCATGTACACGGCAGCTTCGCTCAACGGCCGGGCCATTATTGCCATTAGTCCGCTGCTGTGGAACCAGCCGTTCTTCCCGGCGAATGATATTCGGAAGTCGGATTTGATGGTGTCGAAAGATCCGGTAACGTCGCCGGGACGGGGAGCTTATTTCAGCAAGAAATATTCGGATCCGACTACCCGCACCGACAATGCCCCGATTATCCGTTACGCGGAGGTGTTATTAAACCTGGCCGAAGCCCTGGCGCGTACATCGACGGGCGTTAATGACCGGGCGGTAGCCCTGCTGAGTGCCGTACGGAACCGGGCCGTGCCCGATGCGGCCAACCGCTATACCGCAGGAAGTTTTGCATCCAATACCGATCTGGTGAAGGCGATCCTCAACGAACGCCGGATTGAATTTGTGGCTGAAGGAATGCGATGGCTGGATATTCACCGGCTGGCACCCGATCCGGTGTACCGGCAGGCTCCGGGCATTCCGGTGAAGGTGAGCAACGGTATATCTAATTTTGGGCCGCTGTATACCAACGATCCCACAACCACCTTTACCACCCAGGCGGGCATTCCGTACAGCGATTACCGGTTCATATGGCCTATTCCGATTGAAGAGATTGTGAACAACCCGACGCTGGCTACGCAGCAGAATCCGGGGTATTAAAAAAAAATAAATAAAAAAGTACAGAGCCCAGGCAACGTTTTTGTCTGGGCTCTGTCTTTAATGGGGTCGTTCTGCGACTTTGTAAATGCCTGGCATTTTTATAAAAGTCTATTTTTATGACCGCTTCAATTAATCTGTTACTGGGTTATTTATTACATTGCGCGTTAGAAACAAATTAAAAACACAGTCTATGAGGAAAACTCTATTACTCTTGGTGGGTATACTGGCAGTGCTTGTACAGGCTGCTATGGCCCAGGATCGCCGGGTGACGGGTAAGGTCACAAACGCCGAAGACGGTACCGCAGTGCCGGGCGTGAACATCCAACTAAAAGGCACTAACAGAGGCACGCAGTCAGATGCAAGCGGTAATTATACGATCAATGTGCCATCCGCCGGTGGAACTCTGATATTTAGTTTTATTGGTGCGGTAACGCAGGAAGTTTCCATTGGAAACCGGACTACCGTAGATGTGAAGTTAGCTAATGACACCCGGTCCCTGAATGAGGTGGTGGTGGTAGGTTATGGTACGCAGCAGCGCCGGGATCTGACCGGATCACAGGTGACCATCAAAGGCGACGAGATTGCGCGTTTGCCGGTGACTACTTTTGAGACCGCCTTGCAGGGGCGTACGCCGGGGGTTCAAATCACCCAGGGAAGTGGTAAGTTAGGGGCGGCTTTACAAATTCGGGTTCGGGGTGCCGCGTCTATTTCGGCCAGCAATGAGCCCTTGTATGTTTTAGATGGCATTCCGATAACATCGCAGGATCTGAATACGACTGACAACGAGAAAATTAGTCCATTGTCGGATATTGATCCGAACGATATTGAGTCGATCGAGATCCTGAAGGATGCATCCGCTGCGGCTATTTACGGGTCACGGGCCTCCAATGGAGTTGTTCTGATCACTACCAAGCGTGGCAAGGCCGGCCGTACCAATGTACAGGTTGGTTATTATACCGGTTTTAGTAAGCCGACCCGCCTGCGTCAGTTCCTGAACGGGCCTGAGTACGTAGAATTATTTTCGGAAGCGATTACCAACGCCGGTATTGAGCTGGATGATCCTGGTGATGGTTTTCCTGGCTATGGACTTGATCCGAATTCAGGAGTTAACAGCAACTGGGCGGATGCTGCTTTTCAACAAGGCTCGGTCAATCAGGCTAACTTCAATATCAATGGGGGTAATGAAAAAACCCGCTTTAACCTGGCCGGATCAACAAACCAGCAGGTCGGTATCATTATCAACAATAAATTTAACCGAAACAACATCCGGTTAAATCTGGATCACAACATCACCAACAAGTTCAGCATCGGAACCAGTCTGGCTTTTGCGCGAACCAACAACCGCAAAGTGCCCGGCGACAATGCATTCTCTAATCCGGTGCAGTTGAACGCGTTGCCGCCGATTCAGCCGATTTTTGATGCCAATGATCCGACCGGCTATAACCGCCAGACATTGTATTATAACAACCTGGTTGAATCGAACAATGCCAATAATTACGCCAGAACGTACCGCACGTTCGGTAGTCTTTTCGGGTCCTATCAACTGCTGCCGGGGCTGACATTCCGGAGCGAATACGGGTTTGATATTCTGAACCTGCAGGAAGAAACTTATCAGGGACGTCTGACCGAAGATGGGGCACCAAACGGGGAAGGCTACCAGGCACAGACTCGCTCCAACAACTGGACAACCAACAACACGCTGTCGTATTCGAAAAATTTCGGCGCTGAGCATAGCCTGGACGCCCTGGCTGGTCTTACCTACCAGGAGCAAACGGTATCGGCCGTTTCGGCTACGGCCCGGAATTTCCCGACCGACCAGTTCCAGAAGCTGGCTAGTGCCAGTCAGAAAACAGATGCCAACTCAACCGAGACCGGATACAGCATTGTGTCGTACCTGGCGCGGGTAAACTATAAGTTTCGGGATCGTTACCTGTTTGGCTTAACAGGCCGGATCGATGGCTCATCCCGTTTTGGGGTTGATAACCGGTACGGTATTTTCCCTTCAGTATCTGTCGGCTGGATATTAAGCGATGAGGACTTTATCAAAAACGCGGTTCCCGCAGTCAGTCTGCTGAAACTGCGTGCCAGCTACGGGGTAACCGGAAACTCGGAGATTGATAACTTTGCTTCACGTGGTTTGTACTCAGCCATTCCGTACGCCGAGCAGGTAGGTATCCGGCCGACGCAAGTGGCCAATACCGAACTCCGCTGGGAGCGGTCCAAGCAGTTGGATCTAGGGTTGGAATTTGGTGTGCTGAATAACCGCATCAATGGACAGATCGATGTCTACGACAAAACTACGGAAGATCTGTTGCTGAATGTGCCGCAACCGGCTACCAACGGGTTTACGTCTATTGCCAAGAACATCGGTAGCCTGCGCAACCGGGGCCTTGAATTTAGTATCACCACTCAGAATTTTGTGAATGCCTTCCGGTGGTCGACCAACTTCAATATTGCCTTTAATAGAAACCGGATTACGAAGCTGAATGTAGCGCCAATCCGGGCCAGTTCCCGTTTCCTGAGCTATGTTACGGAGGGCCAGCCCTTAGCTATTTTCTACGGTAAGAAATATTTAGGTGTTGATCCGCAAAACGGCAATGCGCTATATGAAGGTGTCAATGGCGAACCTACTGCCGATTATGCTTCCGCTCCTGAATTATTTGTTGGTAATCCGAATCCGGACTTTACGGGAGGATTGAGCAACAACTTTTCCTATAAAGGATTTGATTTGAGCTTCCTGTTCCAGTTTGTGTACGGCAACGACATTTATAATACGGCCGGGGTATTTCAGTCGGTGAACGGTGACTACTACGATAACCAGACCAGAGATCAGCTTCGGCGCTGGCAGAAGCCGGGTGATATTACCGATGTCCCCAAAGCAATACTGTACGGCGGTAATGGAACCGGCGTTTCATCGCGCTGGGTGCAGGATGGCTCCTTTCTGCGGCTGAAAACAGCCAGTTTGGGGTACAATATCCCAAGCCAGCTGTTGCGTAAAGTATTCGTGCAGTCGGCCCGCGTCTATGTGACCGGCTTAAACCTGCTCACGTTTACAAAGTATGACGGCTACGATCCTGAGGTCAACACGGGTTACCTGGGCGCTACCAACCAGCTTACCAACATTGCCCTGGGTCATGACTTCTATACGCCACCTCAGGCCCGGACCATCACGGTTGGGGTTAACTTAGGATTCTAAAGAAAACGCATCTGGCAGCCTGTTAATCCTTGCCGGATGCCTACAAACTATTAATGCTATTTCATTCATTTCTACAATGAAAAAAACCATATTATTCATAAGCCTGACATTGGGAATCGGGTTTTCTGCCTGCGATGACCGGTTGAATCTCAATCCCCAACAGTCAATTGACGCGGCAACGGCGTTATCGTCAGCTCAGGATATACAGAGTGCCCTGATTGGGGCATACGGCGTCAATGCCGGCTTGCTCGGTGGCGGTCTGGCCGATGCTGAACTTTACGGTACTAACCTGAACCTCTTACCTGAGCTGCTGGCTTCCGAAAACTACGTTGCCTGGAGGGGTACCTTTCAGGGATACCGGGAGATAACCACCAAGCAGATGCTGGCAACTAACTCAGAATCGCAAAGAACATGGATTACCGCTTATCAGGTTATCAACATTGCCAACAGCGTACTGGAGTCGCTAGACAAAGTACAGAATGCAGATCAGAAAAAAGCGTTTGAAGGAGAAGCCCGTTTCCTGCGAGGCATTATGTATTTTGAGTTAGTGCGCTTGTTTGCCCTGCCTTATGGCGCTACCGCTGCGAATAACCAGTTGGGCGTTCCTATCGTGCTTCGGGCCACGCAAACCCAGGCGCAGGCGGCAGAAACCCAGGCCCGGAATACAGTAGCCGAAGTATATAACCAGGTACTCGATGATCTGCAAAAGGCATCGACAATGTTACCTGAGGACAATGGGCTCCGGGCAGATAAGTATTCGGCATTGGGCTTTCTGGCGCGCGTGTATCTTCAGCAGGCCGACTATGCGAAGGCGCTGGCGGCCGCTAATCAGGTGATTGAATCTGGTAAGTTTCGCCTGAATGAAAACGTCACCAACTCGTTCCGGAGCAAAAATACCGCCGAAAGTATTTTTGAGATTCAGCAGAATACGCAGAACAACCCGGGTACCTCCAACGACGGGCTTACTACCTTTTACGCCAGTATTCCGGCCAATGGTTCAGCCGTAGGGCGCGGTGATGTGCAGGTCCTCAATTCGTTTGTTGAACAATACGCTCCGAACGATGCTCGCCGTACGGAGTTGTTCTACATTGGTGTGAAAGGGAACGGAACGCGCTATTATACCGGTAAGTGGAGTGATTTTGGCACGAATATTCCTGTTATTCGCCTGGCTGAGATGTTGCTGATCCGGGCTGAAGCTAACCTTCGTTTGGGTAGCGCGGTCGGGGCCACGCCGGCAGCCGACCTGAATGCTGTCCGACTACGGGCTGGGGTAGCTCCCATTAGTAGCCCAACGGTTGAGGACGTACTGAGAGAGCGGGTGCTGGAGCTGGCTTTTGAAGGCCTCCGTATCCACGACATCAAGCGGACCCGCCAGAGCGTTGGAACGCTGGCCTGGAACGATCCTAAACTGGTGATGCCAATTCCGAAGCGGGAAATAGATGCCAACAACCTGCTGGTGCAGAACCCAGGGTATTAATTAATGGAAGACCTATTGACCAAAAGGCACCTGACGTAAAAAATCAGGTGCCTTTTGTATATGATTTGAGATAGTTTTTTTCGTTTATTACTTACCATAATAAGTTTATACTGGAGAATGCGTTATTTTCCGGTTTTTATAGCATTCTTTACCAGATTACCTACCTATTTCGACCGTTTGCATGAACAACTATTACCCGAAAATTTTAGGTATTTTATTGCTGTTGCTGATTCTGCCAGGCCAGCTGCTGGCTCAGGGCCGACGGATTTCCGGCCGGGTTACATCGGCCCAGGATGGCTCGTCGATACCAGGGGTCAACGTGGTAGTGCGCGGGACGACCCAGGGCGTCAGCACCGATGCCGACGGAAACTACACCATAACCGTACCGGGCGATAATGCCGTGCTGCTCTTTACCTCCATTGGTCTGGTGCCGCAGGAGATAACTGTCGGCAACCGCACAACCATTAATCTCCAGATGCAGGAGGCTGTCAACGAACTGGCTCAAGTGGTGGTTACCGGCTACAATACAGCCCAGAAAAAAGACATTACCGGTTCCATTGCCTCCGTCAGCAGCGAACGTTTCAAAGAAATACCCATTGCCAGTTTCGATCAGGCTCTGCAGGGGCAGGCCGCCGGGGTGCAGGTAACCCAGTCGTCGGGAACGCCCGGTGGGGGCATTACGGTTCGGGTGCGCGGGAATACCTCCATTTCGGCCAGTAACCGTCCGCTATTTATTGTCGACGGCGTTCCCGTGGAGGACGGTGCCTTGTCGGGCCGGGATTTCGGCGGACAGAGCGATAATGCTTTCTCGCTCATCAACCCCAACGATATAGAATCCATCCAGATTCTGAAAGATGCTTCCGCGAAGGCCATCTACGGATCACGGGCGGCCAACGGGGTGGTCCTGGTGACGACCAAACGCGGTAAAACCAACCAGAAAACAACGTTTACGGCTGAAGCACAGCGCGGGCTGACCGACGTAGTGAAACGCCCCGACCTGCTGAATTCAGCAGAACTGCTGGAACTGCAGCGGGAGGCCGTTATCAATGCGGGTGAAAACCCCGACAGGCTTGGTCTGATTAAAGGCATTACCGACGGCATCAATACCGATTGGGTAGACGCCATTCTGCGAAAGGGTGTTTATCAGCAGTATCAGGTCTCCGCCACCGGTGGAAATGAGCGAACCCGGTTTTACCTCAGCGGTAACTTCCGCGATGAAGAAGGGGTGCAGCTTAACAACCGATTTACCCGGTATACCGGTTCGCTGAACCTCGACCATAAGGCTACGTCGCAGCTGTCGTTCGGTACCAACCTGACACTGGCCAGGGCCAAAAACAAGCGTGTTAAAGGCGATAATTTCCTCGATGGGGTTTACTCGGCTGCGGTTAAAAGCCTGCCGTATTATTCGCCTTACAACGAACAGGGTAAGCTGTATGCCCCTAACGATGCCAACTACCCGGGTTTCCCCAACTTCAACCCCGTCGCGCAGGCTGTACTGCCCCGGTTCGATACCTACTCGGTGAAGATACTCGGCGGCTTGTATGCCGAGTACGAATTCATTCAAAACCTCCGGCTGCGGTCTAAAGTCAGCATCGACTACAACAACGTAACGGAAGACAACTTCGAGCCGTCCTCAACGGCCATCGGTGGTTTCCTGCCCAGTGTGGGGGGTAAGGGATACGGCGTGTTCATCAACCAGAATCTCTCCACGTTTATCAATAGTAATACCCTTACCTACAACACGATCCTGGCTGGTAAGCACCGCCTGAACGGCATGCTGGGCCTGGAAGTGCTGCAGCGGACCCAGGTAAGCGGTAACCTGCAGGGACGGTTGTTTCCCAGCGATGACTTTACGTACATTACATCGGCTGGTATTGTCGATAACGGGAGTTCCGCCCGGCTGAATAGTGGCCTGCTGTCGACATTTGGCGAAATCCGGTACGATTATGACGAGCGCTACCTGGCCACGATTACAGCCCGTTATGATGGTTCGTCCCGCTTTGGCCGAAGCCGGCGTTTTGGTTTTTTTCCCTCTGCTTCGCTGGCCTGGCGTATTTCGGGTGAGAAGTTTATGGAGCGGTTCCGGTTCCTGAACGACCTGAAACTGCGAACCAGTTTTGGCTATACCGGAAATGAGCGCATCGGCGATTTTCAGTTCCTGGGTACCTGGGCCGCCGTCACCTACAGCGGAGCCTCCGGAACCGGACCAGCCGCCCTGGCAAACGCAACCCTGCAATGGGAGCGTACGCGCGAAGCCAACATCGGTCTGGATGCGTCGTTCTTCAACGGCCGGCTGAACGTCACGTTCGATGCCTACAGCAACCTGACCGATAACCTGCTGTTTGCCGAGCCCATTCCGGTAACAACCGGTTTCGGGTCTGTACAGGGGAACATCGGCAGCGTGTCGAACAAAGGAATGGAACTGACGATTTCTACGGTGAATATCGATCGGGTTATCCGGTGGAATACCGACCTGAACCTCTCCAGAAACATCAACCGGGTAGAGGAACTGGCCAGTGAAGAACCCTTATTCCGGGGCTATACGGCCAATGGCGTAACGGGTACAAACGTCATCGTGCCTGGCCAGCCGCTGGGTACTTTCTGGGGGCTTAAGTTCCTGGGAGTAGACCCTGCCACCGGCGATGCCATTTACGAAGACAAGAACGACGACGGCCGTATTTCGCCGGATGATGCGCAGATAATCGGAACGGCTCAGCCTAAGCTGTTTGGGGGCCTCACCAATCGCATTACCTGGAAAGGATTCGACCTGAGCGTGTTCTTCCAGTTCTCCTACGGCAACAAGGTGCTGAATATGTCGAATACCTCGTTTATCAACAACGGAGCCGATCTGGAGAGCAATCAGACCCGTAAGGCTATGCAGCGCTGGCAGAAACCAGGAGATATTACCAGTGTGCCCCGGTATGTGTACCAGAATACCTACAACAACTACCACAGCAGCCGCTTTCTGGAAGACGGTTCGTACCTGCGGCTCAAAAACCTGACCTTCGGCTATAACCTCGACAAGCGGTGGGTAAGCCGGGTAAAAGCCAGCAGCGCGCGCATCTTTGTGTCCGGGACCAATCTATGGACCCTGACGCGCTACACCGGATCTGATCCGGAAGTTAGTACACTCGACGGGTCGACGGCGGCTCAGGGTATTGACTTTTTCACCTTCCCGCAAATCAGAACGGCAATGGTGGGTCTGACGGTTTCTTTTTAAGTTCTATTATCAACATGCATGGCTCCGGCTCTGCCTGGTCGGGCCAAATCTGATCTGATGAAACGATACACAAAACTGATATTGCTTACCCTGATTACCCTGGTCTCGTGCCGGGAGGTACTGGAGCCGCAGCCGGTTGACCTGCTGGTCGACCAGCTGGCCCTGAACGAGCCTGCCGATGTTGAAACGGTTCGCATCGGCCTTTATAGTTCCCTGCGGGGTATGGCGGCTCCCATGATTATTGCCGGCGATTTTACCGCCGACTATATTCAGCACAATGGTACGTTCACCGATTACCGCGAACTGGGTACCAAGCAGATAACCGCAGCTAACGGTGCCGTAAGCGCGCTCTGGAGCGCTATGTACCGAACCATTTACGTGGCAAACTTCATCATTGAGCGCCTGCCGGAAGTGTCGGGCGTGCGGGATCAAACCCGGCGGCAGGTGCTGGCCGAGGCCCGGTTTATGCGCGGGTTTGCGTATTTTGTCGGTGCCCATACCTATGGCGCTGTTCCGAAAGTGACCAATACAGATCAAACGGCTAACCGGAATATTGGACGGACTCCCAAAGCCGAAATTCTGGCCTTTGCGCTGGAAGACTATCAGGCAGCTTTAGCCGATGCGCCCGATGAGGCAGCTTCAGCGGCCTATGTGTCAAAAAACGTAGTAAGGGCGGCTTTGGCCCGCTACTACCTGTACCAGAAAAACTGGGCGCAGGCCGAGCAGTTCGCCACGCAGGTTATTGATTCCAAAGCGTATACGCTGGAGTCTGACTACCAGACAATCGTAACTGCGGATTTTACGGATGAATCGATTCTGGAGGTTGGATATACCGTTTCCGACGATCCTGGTACCAGTACTTTCGGGCTGAACAACATCCTGGTCGGTCGGCGGGAGGTAATTCCGTCGAACCAGGTGGTAGTGGCGCTGATCTCGCCCGAAGCTGGCACCCGGCGGTCAACCATAACCTTTAATTCGCAGCAACTGAAAGGCAGTGACAATGGCTGGACAGTTCGTAAGTACGGCTCGGCCGATGAAGATAATAACAATATTGTGCTCTTCCGCCTGGCCGAGATGTACCTGATCCGGGCCGAAGCCCGCGCCCAGTTGGGCCGCCTGTCGGGGGCAAACGGTGCCTTGGCTGACCTGAACGTTTTGCGTAACCGGGCCAGTGTGACCGCACTGACGTCCGGCAGTCAGGCCGATATTCTGTCGGCTATTGAGCGGGAGCGGATTTATGAACTGGCCTTTGAAGGGCATCGCTGGTATGATCTGGTCCGGACGGGCAGAGCTCAGGCCGTTATGACGGCGTTTTCACCGAACTGGAACAGCCGCTATGAACTGTGGCCGGTGCCGCAGAGTGAAATCCAGCGTAACCCGGCCCTGAAAGGCAATCAAAATCCAGGTTATTAATGAAGCTATTGTATGCATAAGGCGAATCAACGAATGAAGCGATATAATTTTATTGGGGGAGCGTTCATGGCCCTGGTGGTTGGGCTGGGCATCTTCTCCTGCGAAGAGACCGATATTGACCGGACGTTTACCGGACCTTATCATGTCCGCTTTACCGACTCTACCGTGGTGTACCGGGAGAGCAATAGCAACCCAATTGTGGTCCGGGTCCATAATGCCGGTCCCCAGTTGGATCAGCCGGTTACGGTTCGGTACACCGTTGGCGGTAATGCCCGTGAAGGGCGTGATTACACCATTCTGGGTACCAAAGGGACCGTGGTGATACCAGCCAAACAGAGCTTTGGCGAGATACAGCTTCAGCTGATCAATAATGCCAATAACATTCTGGAGTCGCAGGACATCATTTTTACCATTACAGAGGTGACCCCTGCCAGCCTCCAGATTGGTTTGGGCAAGAATAATCCTGTTGGCAAACAGCTTAAGTTTACCATCCAGGATGACTGCTTGCTGAGTGGCTCCTATGTTGGTGTACGTCGGGTCGGGCAGCAGGCGGTGACGGTGCGGGATATTGAAATTACCAGTGTCGACTGCCGGGAGTACCGCGTCGGTAACTGGAACCTCGGCTTCTTCAACCTCAACGCCGAAAAGCCGACGCTGACGTTTATCGACAACGGCGACAATTCGCTGACAATACCCGCTCAGCGAAACGATTATCTGGCAGCTCCGCGTGACACTATTCAGGGGAATGGAGCCTGGAATCCCCGCGACCGGCAGATTACCCTGAATCTGCGACTGAAGCTGAGGATTCCCAACACCGAAAGGGATACCATCATTACGCAAACATTAACGTACATTCCACAGTAAGAGTCATTTCAGCATGATCGCTCCTATGAAACTAAAGATACCTTTTCTGCTGATGCTGCTTGCGGTAGCCGGACTTTTTTCGGGATGCTCCGAACCCCTGACGCCGACGCCGGTCACCTACAGTCAGCTACTTACTGGAACAGACAAGAAAGCATGGCGTCTGACAACCATCCAGGTCGTAGACGAAGGACAGGCCTCGCAGACGATAAATATCCAGAGTCTTTACGATCCCTGTATCGCCGACGACCAGTACGTTTTTTATGCTAACGAAGAAAAGCGGTTCGAAGCAACCGAAGGGGCTACCAAATGCAGTGCGCAGGACCCGGATGTGTTTCTGACCGACTCCTGGGCGCTGATCAATGCCAAGGCTACGCTGGAGTTTGTACTGCCCTTATTAACCGATCAGAAGCTGCCTTTTACCATCAAAAATCTTACGGACAAGGTAATGACGCTCGAATTCTATTTTCAGGACATCGACGCCAGCTACCGTTTCACGTTCAATGCGGTAACGACCCGATGATAACTCAGTAATTTCTTTGACACGAACTGGCAGATTGAAAAGGCGCTGGAGGTCTGGTCTGTCTGCCCCGCTTTTCCGGTAGAACTATGTCACAACGATTACTTTTCTTTCTTTTCCTTTTCGTCAGTATCGCTCCTGGCCTGCTGGCGCAGATCCATACCCACAGCCATAAAGACGAGCAGTGTGCTACCATGAAGATGGATAGTCTGCTGCGGCTGCGCCATCCTGAACTGGGCCCGCTGAATGATTTTGAGCAGGTACTGCAGCGAAAAATTAAAGAAATTCAGGAGCGGCAACGGTCGGGACGGGTGCTGGCAGAGGTCATCTCAATTCCGGTGGTGGTCCACGTTATTCATAATGGGGAAGCTGTTGGCACAGGTCGGAACATCAGCGAAGCACAGGTAAGAGCACAAATTGAGACTTTGAATGAAGATTTTCGCAGAAAACCAGGAACCCGGGGGTTCAATAGTGACTCCAGAGGAGCCGATATAGAGATTGAGTTTTGCCTGGCAGCCATTGACCCACAAGGCCGTCCTATGGTCGAACGCGGTATTGATCGTGTAAGAGGGAGCCAAGCCACCTATAACATTGAACAAACAGATAATTTGTTAAAACCCAGCACTGTTTGGGACCCGGATAAGTATTATAACATATGGGTGCTAGATCTTGTGGATCAAAGAGGTGGGGGCGTAATTTTAGGATACGCACAATTTCCAAATCAGTCAAATTTGTCCGGATTGAATCCTAATGAAGGGCCAGCCAGTACTGATGGGGTTGTAATTGGTTTTCGGCATTTCGGAAATGCCGAAAAAGGCAATTTTCCAGTGATGCAGGCTCCTCATAACTTGGGGCGTACGTTGACTCACGAAACCGGACACTGGTTGGGATTACGACATATCTGGGGAGACAAGGCGAATGGGACCTGCGGAGATGACTTCGTAAACGATACGCCACCTTCTGACAGACCAAATTACGGCTGTCAGGTCGGCCGCGTAAGTTGCGGAGGAGTGAATATGGTTCAGAATTACATGGATTATTCGGAGGACGCTTGTTTTAACATTTTTACTAATGGTCAGAAAACCCGGATGAGGGCAGTAATGGAGGTTAGTCCAAGGCGTGCTAGTTTACTTACCTCAAATGTTTGCGGCTCACAAGTGGTAAGTCGACCATTCCCGAACTTCCGCGCCGACACCAGACAAGTACTATTAGGGGGGACGGTTCAGTTCACGGATCTTTCAGGTAATTTTCCAACCCGGTGGGAGTGGACCTTTGAAGGTGGTACACCTTCGACGTCTAGTGAGCGTAATCCCTTAGTAACGTATAATCGACCGGGCCGTTTTCGGGTCACGCTGGTGGTAAGTAACAGCGCCGGGCAATCGGATGTGCTTATTCGGGAAGAATACATTGAAGTGCTAAATATTGGCTTATGTGGTGACACGACTAATTTCAACGGTTCGCCAACGGTAATCCGGCACCCTATAGGCACTGGCTATGTTTCTGGACAGAACAGTCGGAGAACGAGAGCCGTTTCTGAATTTTTTAACAATCCTTTTGGATACACTAGCCTGAGCGGAGCATCGCTGCAGTTTGGGGTTGCCAAAGCCGCTAGTGGCGTAGAGACTGAATCGACTGTAACCGTTACTGTCTGGAACGCCCGAGGCTTTCAGAATGGTCCAGGTCAGGTACTGGAACAAAAGGAGGTGCCACTGCGGACCATACTGGAAGATGTAGCTAACAATCGGCCAACTACAGTGGTATTTGATAGGAATGTGAATCTTAGTCGCACCGTAGCCGGAGTGGGATTCCATATTGGTATTGAACTTAAATATGCACCGGGCGATACAGTGGCATTGGTGACGACCCGGGATGGAGAGTCCTTGTTTGCTACTTCCTGGCTACAAAGCCAAAATGGGAATTGGGGACGCATCAGAGATACTTTAGGCTTAAATATAGCCCATCATATTACGGCTAAAGTGGGTATGAAGCCATCTGTTCAGGTATCCTTATCGGACCAGTTTATTAATCCGGGCGAAGCCGTTACACTCAATGCCAGAGGGGCCAGTGTATTCAGCTGGGGGCCGGCTACTACGTTGAATACAACGCTGGGGCCGCAGGTTACGGCTCGTCCGACGGAAACTACCTCCTATACGGTTACGGGCGAGCCGGGTGCAGATCTATGTGAAACGAAGGCTGTAGCAAGGGTCTTTGTCCGAAAAGGGCAAGTGACCTCCGTGCCGCAGCCGCAGGCTGAGCAGGCCCTGACGCTCACGCCAAATCCCAGCAATGGCGAGGTGCAACTATCCATGCGCAACAGCCTGCGTGGTCCGCTGACGCTCACGGTCCGCTCCCTTACCGGTGCCGGCCTGATCCGGGAAAATCACCAGAAAACTACCGATGCCTTTGAACGCAGGCTTGACCTGCGAACGTCGCCCGGTGGCATGTATCTGATTGAAGTTCAGGTTGGCGGCCAGGTCTTCCGCCAGCGCATGGTGAAGCAGTAAGCTGAATGGCCGGGTTAACGCCCGGCCATTCATTACCACTTCTTGAACACAAAAAACACCGCCAGCACAATCAGCCCGAAGCCGACCACGTAATTCCACTTCACTTCCTCCTTCAGGTAAACTACCGCAAAGCCGACAAAAACCAGCAGGCTCACTACTTCCTGGATGGTTTTCAGCTCAAACGCGCTGAACTGATAAGAGCCGATCCGGTTGGCCGGTACGGCAATGCAATACTCAACAAAGGCAATCAGCCAGCTAATCAGGATCACCTTCCAGAGCGACTCGCCCTTGTACCGCAGGTGCCAGTACCAGGCAATAGTCATAAATACATTCGAGAAAAATAGCAGAATAACCGTTCGCATTGTTGTTGAATAAACTGCTGCAAAGGTCTGCAACTCCGGTTAATCAATTAATAGCCGGTCCGATTAAACTTTTGGCTAAACTAGTTATCTATAGGCCTGATTGCCGAACGGCAAAATACCCGCCGTCGGCAAGCGTTTTATTAGAAAGTAAACAAGCAGGCGCATGAAAACCACACTACTCTGGCTGTGTATGCTGGTCGTTTGTCCGCTTTGGGTGCAGGCGCAGGTGCAGTATGTCACCGAACGGCCCAGGGTGGAGGAGGTCAACGATCCTGATGTCAGCATTCGCCGTATTGAGCTGACCGACCGCTACACCATTATTTACATGACGTTTTACCGGCGCAGCCAGCAGGCTCCGCCGTACCGCCGGCAAAGCCCTAACCGATTGCCGTTCCCGTTTCCGCAGGAGACCATCGAAACTACCACCATCAACTTCCAGCCGTCGTCCCGTCTCTATGCCGATCGGGGTGAACGGTCGTTCCGCTTTATCCGGGCTGAAAACATTCCCGTCACTGAACGGCGGGGCGTACGGCCGGGCGAGCAGGTCGATTTTGTGGTGTATTTCGAGCGGCTGGAACCTGGTATTGAGGTGTTCGACCTGTTTGAGTGCAACGACTCCAGGGGCAATATCTGCTTTAACTTTTACGGGGTACATGTCAACAATCCGTTACGCCGGCAACCCCAGCAGCAGCCGCAGGCCCAGCGTCAGCCGCAACGCCCGGCGCCCCGGACACCCGCTCCGGAACCCCGCGTAGAGGAACCGCCGGTGGCTGTAAGCCCGTCTACTCCCGAACCGGTGGCTCCGGCAACGGTAACGATCAAAGGGGTTATTCGCGACGCCAAAACCAAAAAGCCGGTCTTGGCTACTGTGTCCTACCAACTGCTAACCAACGATCGTCCGCTAAACGATACCGTGCGCAACGACTGGCAGAACGGAAGCTACCGCATTGCTGCCCGGCCGATTTCGATTTACGCTGTTTCGGTAACGGCAAAGGGGTATCTGGGACTAAGCGATACCCTCACTACCACCCGAACCGATTTGGTGCGGGATATGGAGTTGATACCTATTGAAGCAGGAGCCAAAATCACCCTGCGTAACATCTATTTCGATGTCTCGAAGTATGACCTCCGATCTGAATCATTCCCCGAACTGGATCAACTGGTAAGCATCATGCGCGAAAATCCGACGATGAAAATCCGGCTGGAAGGCCATACCGATATCGTCGGCGACTTCGACGCGAACGTTGAACTGTCGCGCAACCGGGTGAAGGAGGTGAAAAACTATCTGGTGTCGAAAGGCATTAACGCCGGACGCATTGATACCGTTGGCTACGGTGCTTCCCGGCCCATCAATAAAAATGCTACTATGAAAGAGCGGCAGGAGAACCGCCGGGTCGAAATGGTAATTACGCAGAAATAGTAAAAGTGACCTGTCACCTGCGCATAGCGTACGGCTGATCGCCGAACAATTAAAATGAACAGGCCGTTACCTGCCTGAACATCAACGTTACAGATATGGTAAAGAAAGGAGATCAGGTCCGCTGGAAATGGGGCAGCGGCCACGCCGAAGGCAAAGTGGTAGAGGTTCGCAAGGAAGAAGTTGAGCGTACCATTGATGGCAAGAAGATCAAGCGCAACGGCACCGACGATAATCCGGCCGTCGTCATTGAACAGGAGGATAAGCAGCGCGTACTGAAGCTTGCCAGTGAACTGGAGAAAAAGTAAACGCTAACGTACACGAATGTTTTAAACCCGATGGCAGACCATCGGGTTTAGTTTTTCATGAAACCGGATTTTGATCTGAACGTTGTTCTCAGCCGTATCGAAGAGGCCATTGAGCCGTACCCGAAGGCGGCCATGTTTGAATTGTATGAGCGCGGCTACTCGTCGCTTTTTGAGCAGCTAATCTCCTGCATCATTTCCATCCGCACCCTCGACGAAACTACAATTCCGGTCAGTCTCCGCCTGTTTGCCGTGGCCCGCACTCCCGCCGAATTTTTGATACTCACTCCGGAGCGCCTGACCGAACTGCTCCACGGTTGCACCTACCCCGACCAGAAAGCCTACACTATGCTAGGCATTGCCCGGCGGGTCATGGAGGAGTTTAGCGGACAGCTTCCCACCAATTTTGAGCAACTGACCAGCTTTAAGGGCGTTGGGCCGAAATGCGCCAATCTGGCGCTGGGTGTCGCTACCGGGCAGGCAGCCATCAGTGTGGATGTACACGTTCACCGGGTGGTCAACCGCTGGGGCTATGTGCAGACCCGCCAGCCTGAACAGACCCTGAAGGTGCTGGAGCAGCAGGTACCGCAACCGCTCTGGACCGACATCAACCGGCTGCTGATGCCGTTCGGCAAGCATATCTGCACCGGTAATTTACCGCACTGCTCCACCTGCCCCGTGCTGGCCTGGTGCGAACAGGTAGGCGTAACGAAGCATCGGTAATGTCCCGCGCAGCATCCCTGCTGCGCTTTACCGCTTCTTATCCAGTATAAAATTAATCGGCACCAGCGTATAGGCTCTGAGGAGTCGTTCATCCTGCGAACCGGGCGTCTAGGTGGGCATTGCCTACTTACAGAAAGCTACTATAGTTCGCTTCAGTACGTTTAAGCTCCGCAAACTTAAAGACAAATTTCTATGTTTTATAGACAAATGTCTTAGCTTTGTCAGCAACAACCAATACTATTATGGCAGTATCACTCCACCGGCATCTTTTGGGCACGGGAAAAGCTGTAATCAGCTATAACGACCGGGCTGGCTTGGTTTCTCAGGCGTTGAAGGGAATTCCTGCCACGGCATTCTTCGAAATAGCTGACCTGACAGGCTATAAACGGGAGCAGTTGGCCCTGGTATTTGATACATCCGTTAAGACCTTTCAGCGTTACGAGCGGGAGGAGAAAAATCTCAGTCCGCAGGATAGCGAAAAGGCATTGAAGATTTTTGTCCTGTTTAGCAAAGGAGCCGAGGTATTTGGATCGGTGAATCACTTCCGACGCTGGATGGATAAACCGGCTTACGGGCTTGGGGGGCAGACTCCCTTTGACCTGCTGCATACCTCAGGCGGCATTGACCTGATTATGGATGAGTTGATCCGCATTGAATATGGTGACCTGGCCTGATGCTTGTCTATCGAATTACCAGAGCCATGTATGCCGGTAGTTTGGTGGCGTCGGGCGGAGCCGCCCGCTGGAACTCACGCGGTAAATTTGTGATTTACACGGCTGCTACCCGAGCGCTGGCCTGTCTGGAAAACGTGGTCCACCGGAGCGGAGAGGGTCTACAGGACCTCTTTCGGGTAATGGTGATTGAGGTACCTGAGCAGCTGCATCAGGAGGAAATTTCGTTAGATATCTTACCGGCCACCTGGGCAGAATTTCAGAACTACTACCAGTGTCAGCAGATTGGTGATGCCTGGCTGCAACGGATGCAAACGGCCGTGCTGCGGGTTCCTTCGGCCATTGTTCCAAACGAGTACAACTATCTCCTGAATCCGACTCACCCTGATTTTGCCCGTGTTCGGCTGATCCAGACAGAGCCGTTCCTATTCGACCCCCGGATCAAACAGTAGAGCTGTGGAGCCTAATGCGAAATGAATGCACTATTCAGCCACCAAATTCCTATGCAAACTGCGTTCTCGATTCCTTCCGGACGTCCGGTTACCGACCTGATCCGCCAGACCCGGCAGGGGGTGATGCGTCGCCGGGTCGATGAAGTAGCCCGGTTGGTTGGCTTGACCGACAGGGAAATGGCTCGTATCCTGAACATGTCCGTACGGAGTCTGCACAGCGCTAGTGGCCAATGAGCCGCTGGCAGCTGGTGAGCGGCTACTGTTGCTCGAGCGCCTAATCCAACATGGGTTATTGGTGTTCAACGGCCGGGCCGACCTGCTGGCGCGCTGGTTTCATACGCCCCTGATGGAGTTAGCCTGCCGTGAGGGGGAGACAGTATCCCGGAACCGATACCGGTCCGGAGTCTTGGCCAATTCGGTGAACCTGACGCGGCATTGGAAAACCTTCGGCCACAGGTGGCCGATGCGAATGCTTACTCTGCACAGGTGCCACAATCCCCTTCAGCGGTGCTGGATACCGTTTCCGGTTTTTCGCTGGCCGAAGATGTGTTAGGCCGGATTGAATGGGGGATTGGCGGCTAACGGGATTAATACTGTTGGCTTCGTATTCCTATATCGTTAGACCGCCTGTGCCTTATAGATTGGAATACAGACTTACTGATTCGTTAGTTTGGTTTTGAAAGCGCCCTGGCTAAACCGCATTAGTTCACCTTTATCGCTCTTGAGCGTTACGTCAAATTTACCTTCTATTTCCCTGATGGCCGGATTATAGGCTGTCACTTCAATCCAGCCTGTCTGGCCAAAGAATTCAACAGCAATAACATCTCCACCGTCTAACAATGTAAAGATTACGGAACCGCCATGTACTCCGTTACACTTTATGAGCGATAAAAGGTTATGCCTACCAACAGCGAGGGGTATACCACTAAAATAAAGTTGTTGGGTTAACATACACTGATCCATGCAACCTGTAACCTTTGCCGTACGGTCGTAATAACCCCTCGAATGTGGAATATCAGTTATGATGCTTAAAGTAACGTGAATTATGGATGAAGGTGTTTTTGAGCAGGCACGACAATCGAGGGCTTGTGGTCGTAAAAGCAATAGGCAATCAGACCGGCTAGTACGTTGATCTGACTGTTGAAGACACTCCGATGCCGAGTGTGCTCCACATCAAAGACTGATGTAAGCAGATCATTGACCGATTCAATCAGCCCACGTCGGCGTAGCTTTAACTTGTCAGCCAGCGGCATCAGCATGGGTTTCATCTTCCGCCGGAGCTTAGTAATGATGTGGAGGCCTCGTTGGTAAAACTCGGCAAACAGCCTAGTCAGATACCCTCGATCACCAAAGCACTGCCCCTGCAAGTTGGCCAGCATTTGGGTGAGTACCGCTGGACTGTTATCGGCTACATTGCCCGCCGTCAGCATGAAGTTAATCAGCTGACCATACTGGTTGATGACCAGATGTACTTTGAAGCCATAGAACCAGCCCATGGTGGATTTACCCCGAACTGCTAGACCAGCAAAGACTTTGTTGCTCGCAATGCGGTGGTTGTCACAAACCGCCAGCGGTTTACTGTCGATGATGTAAAAGCCTGTGCGCTGGCTCTGGGCACACAACCACTTCAGGAGCACAAACAAGCCTGGTAGCAACCGAGGCATGCGAGCCACAAAGCGCTCATAGCTGATGAGCCTGGGAAAGTAATCGGTTAGTTGGGCCTGCACCCAGTGGCGGTAGTAGTACTCAAAGCACTTGGCGCCTGAATGATGATAGAAGATAGTAATGGCTAACATTTGGCTATCGGTGAGTTGACCGGCTCGAATAGGAGGACAGGTTCCTTGTTGAGTTTGCCATTGGGTTAGGGCCTGGCAAAAATCATCACAGGTAATGAAGATCTCGATTAGCTTAAGTGCCTTATCTTCGCAGAGCATAGGGGTAGAGGGTTTGAGACTTTGTTAGTTGGCGCTACAAATCTCGTGATCTTCTACCTTCTATGCGCTTACTACCAGCCGCTTATCTGGCACACTATCCATAATTCACGTTAAACTAAAATGCTTTATTGGTGCAGGGTTTATCAGTTTGGGTATTGTTTCTGTACGCTACAGCCTTACCGAACCAGGTTACATTATTCAGTAAAGCCGTGGCGGTTGGGGCGGGTGGCCGCATCGAAGCTAAACAAGCAACAAACAGGCAGGTGAACCAGTATGGCATTGGGGGCTAACTTCTCTTTTTCTCAACGTAGTTCTGCGTTACGTACCCTACAAACGCAAACAGTACCCCATTCAGTATCGCAGCAAGAACCACCATGCCCGGAGCGAGTTCGTCTTCCGGTGGAATGTGATTCAGGAAAACGACTTTGAACAAAAGGAGAAACCCCGTTAGCCCCAGGACAAAACCCATAAGGATACCTGCTTTATTTTTCATATTACCTGAAGCTAAAAAGTACCGGAAACAGAAAGGTGACGCAGATAGACCAGAGCGCGTAGACCGGCAGAAAAACCGCGACCTTATTTTCCACATCCGTTAGCGTATGCTTCCGGCGGACGACCTTCAGCAGTTCGGTGAAAATCAGCAGCAGGTGAACAAAGATCAACACATTGCCCCCCAGCACGGCCAGCCGGTTCGGCGTAATACCCCATTCCGAGAGTCGGAAAAGAATAGCCGACAGCGCCACCAGATTGACCGCAATGGTCAGCCCGGACAGCAACAGCAGCACCAGCGTGCTGGCTGTATTGTTTTCGTGTTTGGGCAGACCGCCGATGGAAAAGACGATGATGGCCATTACCCCGATTAGCAGAAAGTTGAAGATGAGCAGAAACTCCCGGTCGTTGTACGGGTCTTTGCCCGTGGCCACCACCGCAATAAGGTAGATAATGAGCATAACCAGCACCAGCGGACTGAACAGCCGGGCAATAACCGGCGATACCTTCCCGACGAGTTCCGGGTTGGTCTGCGTCATGTAGGTGGCCACCAGCGGCACGGCGGCTACCCCAAAAATGCCAACGTACTCAAAAAAGAGCTGCGGGGCCGACGGCGTGATGAGGGAAAACAAAGCAACCGTAATGCCTGTGAACAGCCCACCCGCCAGCATGGTAATTGCCGTAAACACAACCAGGTCGCCATTATACCGGATGTAGGCAATCCGGCGGGATGGCTGGCCGGCAAGGCCGCTGTACGCGATACCTAATAACGACCAGAGAAATAACGGCAGGTGCAGACAAGCCAGAATCAGGGTGTCACTTTTGTTGTCTGAAGGCAGCAGATTGATATGCAGAGCCGCTAACAGCAGGGCCACGGTAGTGCCGGCAATGATTTTCGTGTCTGCCTGGCGTTTCCAGAGAAAATAGCCAATCAGGAACGGAAACACAATGAAGCCTATATTTCTTGGGTAGAAAAATTCCTCCGAAATAGACAGAAAACTGGGTAGTTTGGCCAGCAGACCGGCCGCCAGGGAAGCCAGCACAATAAATATGATTTCTTGTCGGCTGCCCCAGCTAATGAGTTTAGGCTGGCTGATGTCGTGGGTAAGGCGGGCCTGCCAGAACCGGGCGATTTCCTGATTCTTAATGTCCTCATAGACATCCCGAAATGAAGTGGTGAACTGAAGCTGATTCTCCCGGTAGAGATTTTCTAGTCGATCCGGATCATGCAGGTTGCGTTTAATGGCGTCTTCCATGGTAGCACTGGTTTATTTTGCTGATGCATAGTTACTGAAAGTACTTTGAAATACAAAGTAAATAGATCTTATTTTTTCAGCAGACGGAAACTTGCGGCATTTTTGACAACTTTGCCTGCTTTGTCCTAATTTTGGACGTTCGAACGAATCATAGACCGATTTACCCATAGCAACCACGATATGGCAGAATTAATCCGAATGCCGAAGATGAGTGACACCATGACCGAAGGTGTCATCGCGGAGTGGCATAAAAAAGTTGGCGATAAAGTAAAATCCGGCGATGTGCTGGCCGAGGTCGAAACCGATAAGGCCACCATGGACCTGGAGGCTTACGATGAAGGTACCCTGTTGTACATCGGCGTCGAGAAAGGCCAGGCGGTTCCGATCGACGGGGTTATTGCCGTAATCGGCGAGGAAGGGGAAGACTACAAAGCGCTGCTTGATGGTAGCAGCGGGGGAAGTCAGGAAGCGCCGGCACCGAAGCAGGAGGCTCCTAAAGCTGAAGCGTCTACGCCGGCTCCGGCCCCGAATGGTGCCCAGAAAGAACAGGCAACTTCGCAACTGCCCGACCCGAAGGCGGTATCGGCGGCCCCGGCGGCTGATGTCAACGCTACGGTTATTCGGATGCCGAAAATGAGTGATACCATGACCGAGGGCACTATTGTGGCCTGGCATAAAAAGGAAGGCGATACCGTGAAATCCGGCGATGTGCTGGCCGAAGTCGAAACCGATAAGGCCACCATGGACCTGGAGGCTTACGAAGAGGGTACGCTGCTATACATCGGCGTTAAGGAGGGGGCGTCGGTGGCCGTAGATGAAGTCATTGCCGTAGTAGGCGAGAAAGGCGCTGACTTTAAGGTGCTGCTTCAGGGCGGTGGTGGTCAGGCGGCACCCGCTGCAGCTACCCCGGCCGCAGCTCCCAACGCCGAACCGGCACCGCAGGTGGCTGCTCCGACGGAAAGTAACCATGCCGACAATGAGCGCGTAAAAGCGTCTCCGCTGGCGAAGCGTATCGCCGAAGAAAAAGGCATTAATCTGGCGCAGGTTCAGGGAAGTGGTCCGGAAGGCCGTATCGTGAAACGCGATATTGAGAGCTTCCAACCATCGGCTAGTCCTGCTGCTCCGCATCCTGCGGCTCAACCGGTCGCTCAGCCGGCGGAAGCCAAAGCCGCACCGGCCGCAGCCCCGCAACCGACTCCCGCTCCGCAGGCCCAGGGCGAGTTCGAGGATGTACCGGTATCGCAGATGCGGAAAACGATCGCTCGTCGTCTCGGCGAAAGCAAGTTCTCGGCTCCGCATTTCTACCTGACCATGGAAATTACCATGGACAAGGCAATGGAGCTGCGTGGTCGGGTGAACGAAGTATCGCCGGTAAAGATCTCTTTCAACGATTTTGTGATCAAGGCTGCTGCGGTAGCCCTGAAACAACACCCGGCGGTGAACTCGTCGTGGCTGGGCGATAAGATCCGGCGCTACAAATACGTCAACATTGGCGTAGCCGTGGCGGTAGACGAAGGCCTGCTGGTACCCGTAGTCCGCGACGCCGACCAGAAAACGCTGTCGACCATTGCCGGCGAAGTAAAAGACCTGGCTGGTAAGGCTAAGGAGCGCAAACTGCAGCCGAAAGACTGGGAAGGCAGCACGTTCTCGATCTCCAACCTCGGTATGTTCGGTATAGATGAATTTACGGCCATCATCAACCCGCCTGACTCGTGTATTCTGGCAGTAGGGGCTATCAAACAAACGGTGAAGTTCGAAGGCGAGACCGCCAAACCGACCAACGTCATGAAGGTAACCCTTTCCTGCGATCACCGCTCCGTTGACGGGGCCACGGGAGCCGCCTTCCTGCAAACGCTCAAGCAGTTGCTGGAAGACCCGATGAGAATGCTAGTTTAATATTATTTCCGGCTTCATGTTTCAGCGGGGCCGCCCGGCGGTTGGAATGGCATCTTCGGATGTCATTCCTTTTTGATGCGTACCCATTTTGGATACACACCGTCAACGAAACATGGAACCTGAAACTCGAAACAAAAAGACGATGAAAATTCACTCAACAACCGTCGTAGGCATACGGCATAATGGACAGGTAGCCCTGGGCGCAGATGGGCAGGCAACGATGGGTAACACCGTTGCCAAAAGTAATGTTAAGAAGATCAGGGTGCTGCTGGGTGGTAAGGTGCTGGCCGGTTTTGCCGGTTCTACAGCCGATGCCTTTACCCTGATCGAGCGTTTCGAAGAAAAACTGAACGGCTACGGCGGTAACCTGAAGCGGGCCGCCATTGAACTGGCTAAGGACTGGCGGACCGACCGCTTTCTGCGCCGGCTGGAAGCCATGCTCATTGTGGCCTCCAAAGACGATATGTTAGTCATTTCGGGTACCGGCGACGTGTTGGAGCCGGACCATCAGATCGCTGCCATTGGATCGGGCAGTATGTTCGCCCAGGCGGCCGCCGTGGCCCTGAAAAAACACGCAGCCGAAATGACCGCCGAAGAGATGGTGCGCGAAAGCCTGAATATTGCCGCCGACATCTGTATTTATACCAATCATAACCTGGTGGTCGAGACAATTAGTTGACGGCTCCGGCAAGAGATTGCCCATTTTGGTCGTTAGTAGAATTCAGGATGCTCTGGCATTCGATAGGTTTTTTAGCCTGATTTAATGAATAAGGTCCAGGTTGTGAGTTGTTTAAGCAAACCGGCCGTAAGACCTTATTTATGAAGCATAGCTAATAACTCTATATTTGCTTTCTATAGACCACCAACGTTATGAGCGTTTTCGGACGTTTGCTGCCTACTCACATTGACAAGAAGATAAGCGTTGGCTTTGTACTGGCGCTTGTGCTGATTGCCACCGGTTTTGTATTAACCCTGTATAGTTATAACTGGTATCGGGAAGACAGCAAAACGATTGAAGACACGCATTTGCTGCGCAACCGGTTGACGAACGTACTGCTGCGGCTGAGGGAGATTGAGACGGGTGTGCGGGGCTATGTTTTCAGTAAGGATACTCTTTACCTTGAAAACTACGCCCGGAACATTCAACTGGTGAAGCAGGAGATCAGCGAGCTCCAGAAAGTTAACCATGACGAATTGATTGCCGCCAGAATTGATTCGCTGGAAACCCTGGCTAAAATCAAAATGCAGATTGCCCAGCGGCAGATGGCCGCCGTGAAAAACCGCGAAGAAGCCAGTGTTCTTCCCGTTTATATGCGGATTGATAAACTGCGCATGGATGACGTCAGCCGGGTGGTCAACGAAATGCTGGAACGGGAGCAGGTGCTGATGCCGGAACGACGCGATGTGGCCAAACAGTCCTTCCAGAATACCGTTATCCTGATTTTTGTGGTTTCCTTTCTGACGTTTGTAACGATGGTTGTTTCGTTCAACCTGCTGGACAAGGAACTGGGTCGACGGCAGCAGGTGGAAGATCAGCTTCGGGCGTATGAAGAAGAGCTTAAGGAGAATATTCGTCAGCTGAAGGCTTCGAATGAGGAACTGGAACGCTTTGCCTTTGTTGCTTCGCACGACCTGCAGGAGCCGCTCCGGAAAATTCAGGCGTTTGGAGACCTCCTGGAGCAGCGCTATAATTCCCAGTTTGACGCAAGCGGTCTGGAGTTTCTGCGAAAGATCACAGCATCGGCCGAGCGGATGTCGAAAATGATCAAGGATCTGCTGAATTTTTCACGGATCTCTATTGCTCAGGAGGAGTTCAGGCCCATTAATCTGGCGGAGGTTGTAAACCGGATCGTTGATGATCAGGAACTACGTATAAAGGCATTGGGCGCCCTCGTTAAGGTAGACCCGCTGCCTATTATAGAGGCCGTACCAAGCCAGATGGATCACCTGTTTTCGAACCTGCTGAGCAACGCGCTTAAGTTTTCGGCCCAGGACGAAAAGCCCCTCATTCG
Source organism: Nibrella saemangeumensis (assembly GCF_039541915.1). Classification (NCBI taxonomy): domain Bacteria; kingdom Pseudomonadati; phylum Bacteroidota; class Cytophagia; order Cytophagales; family Spirosomataceae; genus Nibrella; species Nibrella saemangeumensis. Next base: position 80,796 of record NZ_BAABHD010000029.1, on the reverse strand, counting down.
CATCTCGGCCGAGGCCGTTGATGGGGCCGATTATCCGGAACTAATCGGCGGAAAAACGTATTATAAAATTACCATTGAAGACAATGGTATTGGCTTTGACGAGAAGTATCTAGACCATATTTTTAAAGTTTTCCAAAGGCTTCACGGTAAGACATCCTACGAGGGCACTGGCATCGGGCTGGCGATCTGCAAAAAAGTGGTGATGTACCATAAAGGTCATATTACCGCGCAGAGCGAACCCAATCAGGGGGCTACGTTTGTGATAATACTACCGGAAAAGCAACTGAATTACGAACATGACCGAGCAATCACCAACGAAACCCATTCATATTCTGTTAGCTGACGACGATGAAGACGACCGCTTCCTGACCAGGGAAGCTTTTCAGCAGCACTTTCCGGTGAGCCGGATTTCGTTTGTGGAAGATGGTGAGGAACTCATGGAATACCTGAGCTACAGTGGTCGTTACATAGGCGGTGAACACTTACTGCCCGAGCTGATCCTGCTGGATCTGAACATGCCGCGCAAAGACGGGCGGGAAGCCCTGAAGCAGATCAAAGCCGACGATTCCCTTCGTCACATTCCGGTTGTTATTCTGACCACCTCCGACGCTAAAGACGATATCGAAACCTCCTACTTTAACGGGGCCAACAGCTTTATTACCAAACCTACCTCGTACCAGCGGCTCAGCGAGGTAACCCGGGCTATTGGTCAATACTGGTTTAACGTCGTGACCAGGTATAATCACGAAGGCGAAGAGTGAGCAGATAAAGATTTATTTGGTGTCTGCAGCCGCCGGTTCGGTGTGCCCCGGTAGGGTAACCAGCAGGGACAGGATTCGCTCAATCTGACTGGTCACCGCCCGGTTAGTACCCGGCGTAAACCGGTTTACCATCAGCGAAAAGGTCATCAGTTCTCCGTCGGTGGCCGTAAAGTACCCCGCATAGGCTCGTACCCCTTCAATGGATCCACTTTTGGCCCGGATGTTGCCGGCGGCTTCCGTCCGGCGGGCCAGCGTCCGAACGGTTCCCGACTCTCCTACAACGGGTATCGTTTCCAGAAACTGGGGGAAGTACTTTTCTTTTCCGGCTGCGCTCAGAATACTGGTCATGTTGTCGGCGGTCAACGCTCCGACTGTCGATAATCCGCTGCCATCCTTAATCCGAAAGCCGTCGAGGTTAATGTTTTTGCTGCGCCAGTAGGTGGTAACTGCTTCAATAGCGGCCTGCGTCGTTGTCACCTTCGGATCAAGCGTTCGGGCGGTGGTGTGCAGCAGGGCTTCGGCGTAGAGGTTGATGCTCTGGAAATTGGTCTGCCGCACTATTTCTGGCAGCGGGGGCGACTTATGCTGTAGCAACAGCGTTCGTTTCCCTTCGGGCATTGGTAAGGCTGTACGTGCCCGAAAAACACTGGGCGGATTAGTAACCACAATGCTGTCGGCCTGAATTTGCTGCGTTAGCGCAAACGCGGCCTGATAAGCGGGGTCGGGCAGGGCACCTTTCACTCCAAACTCGTTCACACCGGCTGGAACTTTACCTTCCAGCCAGACCTGATTACCAAAGGGAGCGCTGTAAATGGTAACCTGATCGCCAGTGCGGGGGGCATCGGTAGTAACCCGGTTCGACAACGTGAGGTAGGGAAGCGGGGGTTCGGTGCGGACCATGGTAGCGGCCGCGCCTGGGGTTTTGCCCGGCCGGAATACCACCCGGTACAGATTTTCGTTGAAGTTTAACGCGCTTAGTCCGGTGCCGTAGTAGTTGCCAAGGTCACCCCAGGGCCAGGTATCCGGAACGGGTAACTGATCGTACAGGGAGGCATCGGCGACAATGGCACCCTGTATCTGCCGGATACCGGCTCCCCGGATGGCGTCTGACCAGGTTTGCAGCAGCGACGACGCTTCGTAGGAGTCGCCATACCGCCAGCTACCGAGCGAGGGGTCTCCCGAGCCGCGAATGTAGAGATTGCCGGTAAGAATGCTGTCGCGGATGGTACCGTCGTATTCGAGAGAGGTAGTATAGGTGAATGACGGGCCCAGCACGGCCAGGGCGGTAGCCGTAGTAATAAGCTTCAGGGTAGAGGCCGACGCCAGACTCTGTTGCGCATTATAGCTGACCAGTGCCTCACCGTCGCGCACACGCCGGACGGAGAGCGCTACGGTGCCATGGCGGGCTGTGGGGCTCTGCTGGAAATCAGCTACCGCGCTGACCAGCCTATTCACTACGGCTGTGTCATACGGCGTCTGGGCATAACCGGGTGGGCTAGCCAGCAGTTGCCAGGCAATCAACAGGGTACCGGCAAAGCGCACGACAGAAGGTAAAATAACGGGCATTCGGGGATGGATAAAGACGTTAGGGGATTCGGCTTTTTTAGTAGCTTTGCAAAAATAACGTTTTAAACCACCTGACTTGTTATTTGGATAGACAATTACGACGACAGACGTTTAAACCATACGCATGAAATTATCGTTTTGGGGAGCGGCCCAGCAGGTTACGGGCAGTATGTATTTGCTTGAGCTGGAGGATGATTACCGTATTCTGATTGATTGTGGGTCGAATCTGGAGCGCTCAAATGGCCAAGAGGCCACAACAACAAACCAAACCGGATTCTTCCCTTTTGAAGCTTCCACTATAAATCTTGTCTTACTGACGCACGCCCATGTCGATCACTCGGGCAATCTGCCGAACCTGTACCGGGAAGGCTACGAAGGGCAGATTTTGTGTACTGAGCCGACGTACTCGCTGACGGAACTGCTGCTGAAGGATGCGGCTTCGCTGAACCAGAAGCGCATCAATGAACTGAACGCCAGCAAAAAGAAGCGGGTGAAAGAGCGGCAGGCCAAGATGCAGAAAGACCTGTATCTGGAAAAGCAGGTTCGCGAATCCATGGAAAACGTGGTGCCGATTGCGTTTAACCGCAAGTTCCGCGTGACCGATTCGGTAGAGGTAACCTTTATCCCGGCGGGTCACCTGCTCGGAGCAGCTCATATCGTGATCGGTGTCTACGAAAACGGCGAAAAGAAGCGAATCTGCTTCTCCGGCGATATTGGCCGGCGCAACTATCCGCTGCTGATTGACCCGGCACCGGTGCCTCCCGTCGACTACCTGATCTGCGAAAGCACTTACGGCAACCGTCTGCACGAAAATCACCAGACACCTGAAGAAGCGCTGGCCGACGTCATCAAGCGGACGTGCATTGACATACCCGGTCGCCTGATTATTCCGTCCTTTAGTGTGGGCCGGACACAGGCGCTGCTCTATACCCTGAATAAGCTGTACTCAGAGCATAATTTTCCGAGCATCAAAGTATTTTCCGACAGCCCGCTGGCGCTGGAAAGCACCAAGGTTTACCTGAAAAATGTTCGGATGCTGAATCAGGACGCCCGGCAATTTTATGAAGAGAACGAAACGCTGTTCGATTTTGAGAACTTCGAGTATCTTGAAAGTGCCAAAGCCAGTAAGGCCGTGTCTAATCACAGCGAGCCGTGCATTATTATTTCCTCATCGGGTATGGTGCAGGGTGGCCGGGTGGAGCATCACGTAGCGGCCAATATCAGTAATCCGTACTGCACCATTCTGATCATCGGCTACTGCGCGGAGGGCACCCTGGGCTGGCGCCTGCTCAATGGGCAAAGTACGCTGACGATCAAGGGTAAAGACCATCCGGTGAATGCCAGGGTGGAGAAAGTAGACGTGTTCAGCGGCCACGGTGACCGCAACGACCTCATCCGCTTTGTGCAGATGCAGTCTCCCGAGACATTGAAAAAGGTATTTTTGGTGCATGGCGAATTTGCCAGCATGCAGGTATTCAAGGATACGCTGGCCGAAGTGGGCTATCCGCAGGTCGAAATACCGAAAAAGGGACAAACCTATGAACTGTAGTCGTTTACCGTTTCACCGGCAGCCCGGTGAAACGGTAAACGTCAAACTGATTTTGACGAATGAGAACGTATCTGGACTTTGAAAAACCGATTGCCGACCTGGAGTCTCGCCTGGAAGAGATGAAACGGCTGGCCGAAAGCAGCAATGTCGATGTCAGCGAGGCTGTCGTTACTCTCGAACGCAGCATTGATAAGCTGCGCCGGGAAATCTTTGAAAACCTGACCCGCTGGCAGCGCGTGCAGATTTCGCGGCATCCCGACCGGCCTTACACCCTCGATTACATCTCGCTGATGTGCGACCAGTTTATTGAACTGCACGGCGACCGCACCGTTCGCGACGATCCGGCCATGGTCGGTGGGTTTGCTGAACTCGACGGGCAAACCGTTATGATTATTGGTCAGCAGAAAGGGCGCAATACCAAACAGCGGCAGCATCGTAACTTCGGGATGGCCAATCCGGAAGGCTATCGCAAAGCGCTGCGGTTGATGAAGCTAGCCGAGAAATTTAATAAGCCCATTATCACAATGATCGATACCCCAGGTGCTTTTCCCGGTCTGGAAGCCGAAGAGCGCGGACAGGGGGAGGCCATTGCCCGGAACCTGAAAGAGATGTTTATGCTGAAGGTGCCGGTAATCTGTATCATTATTGGTGAAGGTGCATCGGGCGGAGCCCTGGGGATTGCTATCGGCGACCGGGTGTACATGTTGGAGAATACCTGGTATTCCGTTATTTCGCCGGAGAACTGCTCTACCATTCTGTGGCGAAGCTGGGACTACAAAGAGCAGGCCGCCGAGGCCATGAAGCTGACCGCCCGCGATATGCAGGAGATGGGATTGGTCGACGGCATTATTGACGAGCCGCTGGGTGGCGCCCACCTTGATCATGACTTTATGGCCCGCAAGCTCAAAGAAACAATTCTGAAAGCTATCAGTGAGTTAAGTGACATGGACCCGCAGGAGCGGATCAGCCAGCGCATCGATAAGTTCTGCTCAATGGGCGTTGTCGTTGACAGTCAGGTTAGTCACTAACAACGCAACCAACTACTATGTCCAGCGTTCTTCTGCCACATATTCGAAATATCATTTTTGATTTGGGGGATGTTATCATTCCCATTGATTTGCGAGCCCCGATCCGCAATTTTGCCACCCTGTCCGGCCTGAAAGAGGAAGAGGTCGAAGCGATCTGGCAGGAACACGGCATTACCATGCAGTTTGAAACCGGCCTGATCGACGATGCCGGCTTCCGACAGCACGTACGGCGGTTGTTAAAAAATGACGCCTGGGCCGACGAGGTGATCGATACAGCCTGGAACACTGTTCTGCTGGAATTGCCCATTGAGCGTATCCAGCGTATTCGGCAGCTTCAGCAACGTTACCGGCTGTTTCTGCTCAGCAATACCAGTACTATTCACATCCGCAGGGTAAATCAGATGCTGGCTGGGCTGGGACAACCTCCGCTGGAGGAAATTTTTGAACGGGTGTATTACTCCTATGAAGTCCGGCTGTCAAAACCCTCACCGGATATTTACCGGCATGTGCTGAAAACCGCCGGACTGGCTCCCGAAGAAACGGTGTTTCTGGATGATAACCCGGCCAATATCCGGGCAGCTTCTGAGTTAGGCATTATGGCGGTGCAGGTGCAGCCGCCTTTGACGATTCTGGATTATTTAAATGAACCCACGGACGAAAGCGTATCTCATACACGGTAGTCTTTTCCTGATCACGCTCATCACGACCACGCTGGCCGGAGCCGAATGGATGTATGGCCGGTTGTTTATTCCCTTTGAAAACAACCCCACGCTGGGTTGGGCCGAGTTCTGGTCGGGGTTGCAGTTTTCGGTACCGTTTCTGGCCATCCTGACCGTCCATGAGTTTGGCCATTATTTTACCGCCAAAGCCAACCAGGTGCGGGTCACGCTGCCTTATTATATTCCGTTGTGGATAGGGTTGGGACAAAGTATTGGTACGCTGGGGGCTTTTATCCGAATTCAGGACTATATCCGCAGCCGGCGAAAATACTTCGACATTGGCATTGCCGGACCGCTGGCGGGTTTTGTCCTGGCGGTGATTGTGCTCTGGTACGGCTTTACGCACCTGCCTCCGGCTGAATATATCTTCACGATTCATCCGGAATACCAGCAATATGGTTTTAGTTACGGTGACTACGTTTACCAGAAGCTGCCGCCGGGTGGGTCCGTTGCCCTCGGCGATAACCTGCTGTTCTGGTTCTTTAAAAACTTCGTCGCTGATCCGTCGCGGTTGCCGCATCCGTTCGAAATGATCCACTACCCATACCTGATGGCTGGGTATCTGGCGCTGTTTTTTACTTCGCTGAACCTGATTCCAATCGGGCAACTGGATGGAGGCCATATTTTGTACGGTCTGATTGGCCGGGAGCGGTTTCAGTGGGTAGCCCCGGCGCTTTTTATCCTGTTCGCTTTTTACGCCGGTCTGGGCTTTTTTAAGCCTGCCGACTTTGCGGTGGGCGACGATTCCTTTTTCTACAACCAACTACTTTCGCTGGGACTTTACATCCTGTTTCTGTACGTTAGCTTTATCCGCATTAGCAATAATCGCCTGACGGGTCTGCTAATTGCACTGGCGGTGGTCGCTACCCAATTCCTGTTTTCATGGCTTCGGCCCGAGTGGGAAGGGTATTCAGGCTTCCTGCTGTTTATCTTTATCCTCGGCCGGTTTCTGGGTGTTTATCATCCCGAAACGGAACCGGAGCCTCCATTGGATATAAACCGCAAAATTTTAGGATGGCTGGCACTGATTGTTTTTATCCTGTGCTTTAGTCCAAAACCCTTTATTTTCTCGGAATAAATAAACGGCAGGCTGTTTTTGAGCCTGCCGTGATTGGTTCAGGAAACATACATTCCCGGTCCGGTACCTGTCCTTAACAGCCTGACGCTGCCCTGCTCATCTTCGTTACCGCCCCATTCGTAGCCGGATTTGGGCCACGCCCGGCTGGGCCGCACTCGGCTGGCTTTCCTGAAGCTGGATGCGAAGAGATCCTTCCCTGAACGCTCCACGGTCAATGGACACTGTAATGGGATGAATGCCCTGAGGAAGGTCGACTACCGTACCCTGCTCCGAAAGTTTCAGGAGCTTTTGGCCTGCCCAGGCCGAAAGCCCGGCAGTGGCGTTGAGGCCCAGGTTTACCGGTCCGGGTGTAAGCACTTCCACCTCGAACCGAACCAGGCTATATGACTTGCCCGGCCCTGCTTCCACAACAGGCAGTTCATCTACCGGTAAGTCTCCCGATACTTTGCTGTAGGCTGGCTGAAAAGAGACCTTTGCGGTAGGCTTCACTACATAGCCTATGCCCTCGGTGCGAAGTTTAGTAGCCAGTTCTTTGGTGGCCAGTGCGGTTTCCCACCGGCGCACCAATCGGGTAGCAGGCACGCGGAATGGTCCGGATTCGCCTAGTTTCGATAAGAAGCCGACCAGATCCCTGAATTCTTCTTTATCCAGACCCGCCGTCAGTCCCGCCGGCATCAGCGAGCCGGGGACTTTTTCCATAACCGCAATCTGATTCTTAGAGACGGCAATTTCCTGGCCGCTTACATCCCGCATCAGAATCTCGGACGCCCCATTGCTGACCAGATACCCCATAACTTCGCTGCCGTCCTTTTTAGCAATGCGCTGTAGTTCGTAACCTTCTTTAATAGAGGCCGTCGGGTACAATATGGAGCGAATAATGGTCTCTACAGGTGAACTGGTACCCAGGCTGCTCAGGTCAGGACCAATCAGACCACCGGCTCCACCCAGGGCATGGCAGCTATTGCAACTGGTTTTCCGATAGATCATTTCCCCCTGTTCTGCCCGGCCGGAAGCTTTTACCTCGCGGGCCAGTCCAGCAATTTCGGACTCGTTGAGACGCTGTGGCATCCGTTCTACGGGCAGGGTACCACCCGAGGCTTCGAGGGCCTGCTTCAGCCGCTTTATCTCATCACTCTGCTGGCGGTTCCAGGGTATCTGCCCCTGTATGGTCAACCGGGCCGCTTTTGCCGTACTTTCCGGAATCTTACGGGCCAACAGGGCTTCGGCAAGCGCCTGAGTGCCCTGCTTTTGGACCATAAAGGGCCGGTAAAGCTCAGAAGCATCGGTGGTGGCAGGTAATGTCTGCAGCAGATCTACGGCCAGACGGGCTGCTTCCTGAACATCCAGTGAAACCAGTTGGGCGGTTGCCAGCAAGCGTGATTCAACCGGATTCTTAGGCCCGGCAAGTTCCGCCAGGACTTGTCTGGCTTTTTGCTTATCTAACAGCGTCATGGCGGTCATGGCGGCTTTTTTCGTGTTTTTGTCGCCTTTTTTGCTGAGGTCAACCATCCGATCGGTCATGGCGGCCAGCTGCCAATGGCCGATCAGCCGGATGGCGCTGGCCGCTACAGCCTGATCCTCATGCCCGATGAACCCGGCAATTCGGCTTAGGTCACCTTCCGGCTTTATGTTCCGCTGACGAGCGGCATCTTCCAGCACGGCTAGTTGGGCAGCAAGTTGTTTCGCCTGTCCGGGATTGCTCTGGTTAACTAGGTCAAAAAGAACGGTCAGGTCAGCTGGCTTTCCACTGCGGGCCAGGGAGTTGAGAACGTCTTTGTGGTAGGCTTCCGGCACCTGACCCTTCTGGTAAAGCTGAACCAGTTGCGCTACTGCGTCTGGATTGTTCACCGACTTCAGGGCAAACGCCGTTTTTTGGGGAGTACCGAAGAAGTTCGGCTCGGTTTTCAGTTGTCTGGTCCACTGGGGTTCCAGTTCCCGTGTTGTCTGCCACAGGGCAAAGTCCAGGAACTCATCCATCGGTTGCTCCAGAACGGCCAGCGCCATCCGGGCGGCTTCTGCCGTCTTAAGGGTGCGGAGGGCGATCACAGCCTCCAGGCGTACCTGCGGGTGCTTGTCGTTCACCGCTTTGGCCAGCAGCGCTGATACATTGGAGATTTTGCTATGCCATAGCTGAAGCGCCCGGAGTCCGGCGGCCCGCGCTTTATGGTTTTGCGCATTCAGGAGACTGAGCAAGAGGGGTTCGTTCACCGTATCCAATGCCTGATGTACCCAAAGGGCTTCCAGAAGATGGTGTTCGTAAGCCGGGTCTTTCTTATCCAGACTGGTAATCCACTGTTGCAGCGCCGGAATAACCTCACCAGCCCCACGCGCCTTCAGCAATTGTTTGGCTTGTGAACGGGTCCAGTCTTCCGGCAGGGTCAGGGCTGCCAATAGCTCCTGCGTAGAGGCTTTGGTTAGTTTAGGCGCTTTGACGAGAGGGCGGTTCTTGGCCGTAATGCGCCAGATTCGTCCGCGCTCCTGGTCCCGGCGTGGGTCGTGAAAGTCTACCTCGCCATGCTGAATAATCGGATTATACCAGTCGGCTACGTAGATGGCTCCATCCGGCCCTACGGAAATATCGACCGGGCGAAAGGCCACATGATCTGTCCAGAGTAAATCCTCTGCCTGTTTGGATGCGTAGCCGCTGCCTTGTTCTTCCAGGTTGAACCGGTTGATCCGGTTAGCCCGGAAGTCATTGGTGATGAGGCTACCCTGCCAGGATTCCGGCAGGTGCCGTCCTGAAATAATATCCAGACCACTGTGTTTGGGCTGTCCGGGGTTCAATCCTCTGATAATGCGCTCTGCCCCCGGAGCCGTCACGAACGTAGCACCCGGAAACGCATAGTTAATTCCTTCACCACCGGCACCATCCGTCAGAAACGATTGCCCCCAGCGGTCGAACTGTAGTCCCCAGGGGTTGATCAGTCCCCTGGCGTAAACCTCGAGTTCCTGGGTTTGGGGACGAAGTTGCCAGACCCCGCCCCCCTCCAGTCGTTTGGTGCCGGAAGGCGTCTCGACATGACTGTAGATATAGATAGACTGGTTAAAATACAGCGACCCTTCGGGGCCCCAGCGGAAGGTATGAATGAGGTGATGGGTATCGGCTACGCCAAAGCCGGTGAGGACCCGGCGCTTTTTGTCGGCCTTGCCATCCCCGTCGGTGTCCATGAAATGCAGGACCTCCGTCGAGTTGGCCACATACACCCCGCCATCACCGGGCAGGATACCGGTAGGGGTAATCAGCCCCTCGGCAAAAACGGTGGATTTATCAGCCTTGCCGTCTCCGTCTGTATCTTCCAGCACAAACACCTTGTCGTTAGCCTCTTCACCTGTTTTGAGGTGGGGGTAAGCTGTACTGCTAACCACCCATAGCCGTCCGTCGGCATCCCAGTTCATCTGAATGGGCTTGGCTACCAGCGGTTCAGCGGCAAAGAGCGTTACCTCAAACCCATCGGCTACTTTAAATGACTTGAGTTCGGCCGCTACATCGGGGTCAGGATTATCGTTTAGATCACCCTGGTTAACTGTTGCGGTGCACAGAAGAGCCAGGGGTATGAAAAGAATACGGCGAAAGATCTTTATGCTGTGTAGGCGATTCATGCTACTTGAGTTGACTAAGCTGATAAACGGGGGTTTTTGGTGTGCGGTGCAGGGCGATCTGGCCTTCCAGCCAGGTAATGATAAAGCTGAGATCGTCCAGCGTCTTCATATGCCGCCCCTGCTCGTATGACCGGAACCCAATGATGTACGTGTGATTCTGCGGACGATACTGCTGGAAAAACAGATCATTCTTTTTACGGATCATCTCCTGCAGTTGGCTGGCCTGTTGGTAAAGTGGGCCGCGATGCATGGGTACCCCTTCTGCCCACTGTTTAGCCGAGGCCGTAATGAGTTGAGCTCCGTCGGCGGTCAGGGTGTAAAAGCCTTTTTTCAGGCCGGCTATCGTTATTGTCGGGCCCTTGCCGGCAATCCTGCTACCGTCTCGAGATATGGGTAAGGGCAAGTGAGGTTCATCCACGGTAAAGGTTAGCGTCTGGTTACCCTGGCCAGTTGATTGTAGTTTAACCTTATTGGATGCCTGGGTGCCTTGTTTAAGTACTTGAAGGGTAATGTCCTGTTGCCGGGGGGGCAGGCCCAGAGCGGCTTCCAGGGTAGAGGCCAGGTAGTAGTACCCCGTTTCATTGAGGTGAATGCCATTGTCTGATAGTGACACCTGCCTGCTCAGTTGTTGAATAGGTGTATAAATATCCAGGTATCGGATGCCGCGGTCCCGAGCCGTGCGGCCAATAGCAGCCGCGTATAGTTCCAGCTGGGCATTCCGTTGGGCGGTCTTTTCGGGTGTGCCTCCCGAGAAAACCGGGGTGGTCGACAGCAGAATGGCGCTGGCACCCAACTGGTCGATCTTATCAAGAAGCTTGTTTAATCCTTCGTTAAAACGCGGGAGTCCGGCTTCTCCCTGCTCGGATTCGATACCTCCGTACGCCAAAAATACCAACGTAGGCTTAGCTTTCGTTAGCTGCTCAATCAGCACGTCATAAGGAGTAGGCGGATTTGTAATCGTACCCCGTGCTGCGCCAAAGACATCATCACCCGACCAGCCGATGTTCCGGAAGGTTAGTTGGCGATCGGGCCAGCGGGTGGTCAGCGCTAGCTCCAGATACCCGTACAGGAGGTCATTTTCAAAAAGAGAATTTCCTAAAAAAAGTACCCGGTCGCCATTATTCAGGGAAAAAGGGGCATTTACTGGTGAACTGCCAGAAAGCTGTTTGTCAGGCTGGGCCAGCCCATCCTGAATTACTAGGACCGTAAGCCAGAATGCCAGGAAGAGTGTAGGGTGGATACGTTTATTATTTTTCATTAACAGGGAAGCCAAGTAGTGGCTTTTACCTGTATAAAGTAGGATTGTGCAGGAAAATACCCTTCTCCGATGGCATTGCTATTAGTAATAATGACGTTTTGACTAGTCTCCCCGACAATCACAATTCCTACGCACGTTTAGTTCTGACGTTTGGTTTGCAGCTCCTTTACCAACACCGCCACATCCACCATTGGAGCTATCCAGATGTTATTTTCGTGTTGCTTCAGGTACCGTAGAAGTTGCCGGTGTGCCGGTAAGGAAACATTCAGGCCATGTCCGCCACCAACCCCATGAAATAAAAATACCAGCAACCCCTGCTTAGCCTCGGCTTGCTTTACCTGGGCAATAAGTTCCTCTCCGGATTGACCATTCACCAGAAAACTATTGGTGTTGTATAAATCCACTTTGTCGGCACCCGTTATACCCGGTGACACGCCACGGGCACCGATAAATGCGTTTTTCATCTCATTGATGTAGGGGGTGTCACCAATCCTAGTATCTCCGCAGGGGTAGGCGAAGGTTCGTCTGGTTTTCCCATCGATGGCGTACAGCAGCGTATTCATGGCCCGTATATCAGCGGTCATCCGGCGCAGGGAATACGTTGTCAGATCGAATTCAGGGCGTACAAATTCCCGTCCGGGCCGACCGCCTTCGCAGGGATGCGTCAGGGTGTGATTGCCTAACTCGTGCCCATTTACCGCAGCCGAACGCCAGGCCGGAATCTGCGTCTGTAGATCGCCGGAAATATCGGCAATGTAAAACGTCGCTTTCAACCCCAGTGAGTCCAGAGCCGGTATGGCATTAGTCAGATGTACAGCTAAGGCGTCGTCGTATGTTAATACTACCGCGCATTTTTTACCCTTCCAGAGCGCGTTGTACTGTGCATAGGTATTGAAGGCAAGCGTGATAAAGAAGCCCAAAAGTGCAATCCGCGTTTTCATACGAACAGGAGGTTTTCAGGAAAAGCCGCACCATTGTATAATCTCATCCCCGCAAAAAAATTGCTGTTTCTTTATTTTCATTCCAACGGTTGTCCAGACGTATGGGTCATACAACTAAAAACAAAGATAACTCCATACCATGAAGAATGTACTGATGGGAATGTGCCTGCTGACAGCAGGATTGTTCCTGAGCTGCGAACGGACGGCTGTAACCACGGAACCGGAAAGCGTAACGACCACCACCGCCCGGCACGAAACAGCCAAAGTTGGTAATGACGTTACCGTATCGGTAGATGACATAAAAGACAGTCGCTGCCCAATGAACGCCAACTGCGTCTGGATGGGCAATGCTACTGTTTCGGTGACGCTGACCAAAGGTGGGGAGCAGGTCAAAGCTACCTTATGTCTGGGTGCCTGCAGCCAGAATACCAGCATGAAGAGCCGTGACGTAACTACGGTGAAGCTGGGCAATACCACCTATGAAGTAACACTCTCGGAGGTGAAGCCATACCCGGTAGCCCCGGAGCCGGAGAACACCTACAAAGAGGCCGTAATCACGGTGCGTCAGAAGTAAGGTTACAGGAGTCCTTCATCCGCAAAGCTGAGGTAAGTTCGGTCGGTGAAGATCAGGTGGTCAAGCACCGGAATTTCCAATACCCGACCGGCTTCCTTTAATTTGCGGGTAAGGGCTTTATCGGCCTGCGAGGGCGTGAGGTTCCCCGACGGATGGTTATGAACCAGAATAATAGCGCTGGACAGATACTCCAGGGCGTGTTTGAAGATCAGCTTCGGATCGGCCACGGTGCCCGATACTCCACCTGCGCTGATCTGCACCGGCCGCAGCACCTCATTGGCCCGGTTCAGCAGCAGAATCCAGAACTCTTCGTGCGGCTTATCGAGCAGATGCGGCCGTATTTCTTCGTAAGCATCGCGTGAGCAGGTGATTTTGGCTCGTTGCGGCCGGTCCTGCTCCCGGCGCCGGCGCCCCAGTTCCAGCGCCGACACAATGCTGATGGCTTTGGCCTCTCCAATTCCTTTGAATTTTGATAAATCTTTTACGCTCAGCCGCGCCAGGTCGTTAAGGTTGTTGCCAACGCTTTGCAGGATGAGTTTTGATACATCCACCGCCGTCATGTCGGTGGTACCGGAGCCAATCAGAATAGCTATCAATTCGGCGTCCGACAGGGCCGCTTTGCCTTTCAGCATCAGCTTTTCGCGGGGGCGGTCCTCTTCGGCCCAGCTTAATATTTTTCGGGGATTATCGTAAATCATCTGGTAGAGTTACTTAGGTACGGGCACAAAAAAACCTTACGCCGTTGCCGGGTAAGGTCTCCATAACGTGTACCCCGGAATTAGATTCCGGTTTTTTGAGAAAATCCCGGAATCTAATTCCGGGGAATACTTAGGCTGCTACCGGAGTCAGGCCGTTTACAAAACGAGCCAGCTTTGACTTCTGGTTCGATGCCTTATTCTTATGAATAATATTGCGCTTAGCCAGCTTATCGAGCATGGAGGCTACTGTTCTGTACAGTTCGCTTGCCTGAACTGCATCGTGGGTGCCGCGCAGTTTCTTGATCATGTTCCGGGTAGTCTTGTGCTGGTAGCGGTTCAACAGCCGCTTTTTTGCGTTGACCAGGATTTGTTTTTTTGCAGATTTATGGTTTGCCATTGTATATGTAAACGAATTACATGGATTTTCGCCAAAAGGAATGCAAAATTAGAGTTTTTTCAGAGAATTCCCAAGCGTAATTTTTTATTTTTTACCCATACTATTTTGTTACGGGTGAATGTCTGAGTTGATAACCAGCACTTTCTCCCAGTCGCCCTGATGCTTTTTCAAAAAGTCCTGGTGGCTTGTGTGCTTATTGTACGTCTCAATATCAGCTTCGCTCTGAAAGGTAATGTAATGCATAACGTCGTATTCGGATGTGCCTTCGGTGGCTAGCGTCTTGCCGGCACTGTAGGAGACGATCTGCGGAATTTCATACTTCAGAGACGCAAAATCGCGCATATGTTGTTCAACTGCTTCTTTTTTAAGGCCTTCTTTAAATTTATAGCAGACAATTCGCTGTTTTTGGCTTTTTCTTGCAGGTGAATAAGCACCGTAGATTATTAAACCAAAGGCACAGAAGAAGAAAACAATTATACCGTAACCTATTGATTTTCGCTTTAATTCGTTCGATTGCATGGCGATATGCGAAATTAAATTTGGAAAAATTTGAAGTGTAACGAAAAAATTTTAGAAAAACTTTAAAAAGTGATATGTTTAGGCAAATGTACTATTTGTTCATATGGTTGCAAGTGTTTACCCTATATTTTTTTCAGAATCAGGTAGTTGCCTCCTCCTGGCGTGAGCCTGGAGCCTCCCGGCCGGCCTGGGGTTTTTACGGCCATCAGCAGATTAACCGACTGGCCGTTTTTACCCTTCCGGCGGAGATGATGCCGTTCTTCAAGAAGCACATCGGCTACCTTACCGACAATGCGGTCAATCCGGATAAACGGCGCTATGCGGTCGTGGGCGAAGCTCCCCGGCACTACATTGATTTGGATATGTACCCGGATACAACGAAGGCAACCCTGCCCCGGTACTGGAAAGAAGCGGTGGATCAATACGGTGAAGATACCCTGGCCATGCACGGTATTGTGCCCTGGCATATTCAGCTGGTCAAGTATCAACTGACGGAGGCCTTTAAAGAGCGGAACATCCATCGGATTCTGCGGGTAGCGGCTGATCTGGGACATTACATCGCCGATGCCAACGTGCCGCTGCATACCACCCGAAATTATAATGGCCAGTTGACGGGGCAGGAGGGAATTCACGGATTCTGGGAGTCGCGGCTTCCGGAGCTGTTCAGTACCGGGTATGACTTTCTGGTAGGGCCGGCCGATTATGTGTACTCTCCGCAGAAAGCCGCCTGGCGGGCGGTGTTTCAGGCCCATGCCGCCCTGGATTCGGTGTTGCGGTTTGAGCGGGAACTGACCCGCCAGTTCGGCGAAGCTAAAAAGTACGGATTCGAAGAACGGAATGGCCTTACCGTGAAAGTGTTCTCCGCCGACTTCTCGCAGCAGTACCACGAGAAACTAAGGGGACAGGTAGAGCGGCAGATGCGGGCGTCGGTAAAAATGGTTGGCGATTTCTGGTATACCTGTTGGGTAGATGCGGGGCAACCCGACCTGCGCCTGCTGGCCGCTCAGGCGATACCTGACGAAGAGCAGAAAGCCGGTGAAGCCGAGAAACAAAGCTGGCTGAAGCGCCTGCTGAAAGTCAGAAGCGAGGACTAAATCAGGCAGGCAAACTAAAAAAAGCAGGCGGAGTATGCCGCCTGCTCAATGCTTGTATCAATGCAACCGTTTCGGTTTATACCACCAGGTTTTTCATGTATTCGGCATCGGCCTTCATGCTGGCCATTACCGATTGCGGATATTCTTCCTGCTCTACAATGTAATATTTTACCCCGCTTTTCCGGGCAGCCCGCAGGGTGTTTTTAAAATCAACCGATCCTTTGCCCAGGTCATTCTGCACCGGCTTGCCGTTCACTTTTTTGTAGTCCTTAATGTGGCAAAGTTCGTACCGCTTGCCGTATTTGTTCAGGTGCGCTACCGGATCCTGACCAGCTACGTCGATCCAGCACAGATCCAGCTCAAACATCACGTTCTTCGGGTCGGTGTTGGCCAGCAGGTATTCCTGCGGGATCTGGCCGTTCAGCGGCTTAAACGAATAGTCGTGGTTGTGGTAGCCAAACTTCAGGCCATTTTTGCGGGCCATTTCGCCCACAACATTGAACCGGTCGGCAATGCGCTTCCAGTCGTCCATTGATTTCTGCGCGCCCAGGTACGGGCACAACAGGTACGACAGGCCGGCCTCCTTGGCCATATCCATGCTTTTCTTTAACTCGTCGTCTTTCTGCGCCTGGGCCCCGTAGTTGAAGTGGGTGCTGACCATTTCTACCCCCAGACCCTTCAAAAAGGATTTTATCTCCTTAGGCTGCATGCCCCACAGAAAGCCCTGCGGACCGCTGTAGCTCTCAAACTGCTTATAACCCATCTGGGCAAGTTGGGTCATTACGCCTTTCGGATCTTTCGGGATTATATCGCGTACACTGTAAAGCTGAACGCCAAAGGTTTTAAAGGTACCGGCCATCAGGTCGGTTTGGCTAAGGGCCAGGCTGCCGGCTGCCAGCGCACCGGCCTGCTTCAGGAAATTTCTGCGATTAACTTGCATGTTTAGTCAGGGAATTACGACACGAATTTGTGAAAAAGGCTGTTGTTTTCAACGGGAACCATGTAAAGATTTTTTGACTTCTGCTCTATAGGAGAATCGGCTTACGATCTTTACCTTTTTATTAACGAATGAACGTACCAAAATTATATCTTCAATCCGGCCGGGAAGAAGCCGTTCGCCGGTTTCATCCCTGGATATTTTCCGGAGCGATTGCCCGCCGGGAGGGTACACCCCAGGACGGTGATGTGGTGGATGTGCTGGATAAAAAAGGCAACTACCTGGCTACCGGTCACTTCCACGACGGCAGCATTGCCGTCCGGATCTTTTCTTTTACCAAAGTACGGCCGGATGTGGCTTATTGGACTGAGAAGCTGCAGTCGATCAGGATCGTTCGGTCGGCGCTAGTGCCACCGGCTACCAACTGCTACCGGCTTATTCACGGTGAAGGGGATGGTTGTTCCGGGCTGATCGTCGATATGTACAACGGTGTGGCCGTATTACAGGCCCATTCCATTGGGATGCACCGGGAGCGGGAGTTAATTACCCAGGCGCTACAGCGGGTATTTGGCGGTGAACTGAAAGCTGTATACGACAAGAGTGCCGATACAGTGCCGGAGCATTATGGTACTTCCGTGCAGAATGGCTACCTCTATGGCCACGTTGAGACACCGCATCCGGTACTGGAAAATGGCAGTACTTTTCTGGTCGACTGGATCACCGGCCAGAAAACCGGCTTTTTCCTGGATCAGCGCGACAACCGCAATCTGCTGGCGCGGTATGCCGCCGGTAAAAAGGTCCTGAATGCGTTCTGTTATTCGGGTGGTTTTTCCATCTACGCGCTGAAAGCCGGTGCCGAACTGGTACACTCCGTCGATGTATCACAAAAGGCGATTGACCTCACCAACCGGAATGTAGCCGCTAATTTTGGGGAGGACACGCACCATGACGCCTATGCCGAGGATGTGATGAAATACCTCAAAAGCCACGATCATCAGTACGATGTGGTGGTGCTGGATCCCCCGGCTTTTGCCAAGAGCCTGCCGGCGCGTCACCGGGCGGTGCAGGGTTACAAACGCCTGAATGCCGAGGGGTTGCGCCGACTGGCCAAAGGGGGAATTCTGTTTACTTTCTCCTGCTCGCAGGTGGTCGACCGTGAGTTGTTTTATAATACCATAGTAGCGGCTGCCATTGAAGCCGGACGGCAGGTGCGGGTATTGCATCACCTCAGCCAGCCCGCCGACCATCCCGTGAGCCTGTTTCATCCGGAAGGAGGCTACCTGAAAGGGCTGGTTTTGTGGGTGGAATAGCCAACTAATAACGGCTAAATACAAAAATGAACATGAGAGTGGCTAAACAAATTTGTTTGTTTAGCCATTTTTATACAATATCGGGAAACAGCTTTTGCCCGAAGAATCTTACCTATGGCTAATATATACACCCCCCGTCAGGAGCGCATCTTACTCGTTGCCAGTATACTGACTATTGCAGGCTTTATCATCGCTGGTTTGTACCAGTATGCAACGGCCTTTCTGGGGGCAGCCATCTTATATGTTGTTTTCCGGCCCTGGTTTAACAAACTCGTTAAGGAGAAAAAGTGGAATCGGGTATTGGTAACCTTGCTGCTGATGCTCTTCTCTCTTATTGTTATTATCCTCCCATTTTTAGCGCTTAGCCTCCTGCTGGTGGATCGTATACAATATTACAGCCAGCATACTGACCAGATCCTTGATCTGGTCAATCAACTTGAAAAGGTTACAGGCATCAAGATAATGGACCAGAACAATATTCGGTCGTTAGTACGACAGGCTACCACACTGGCCAGCAGACAGGTTCCTTCTATCCTTAGCGGAACGCTTGATATTATTATCATCCTGGGCCTGCTGTACGTATCGCTTTACTTTATGTTTACGCAGCAGGAGCAATTTCAGAGAGGACTAAAACGTTACCTGCCGTTCCGGGCAGAAACCATTGACGAGTTAGGGGAGGATTTAAAGAATATGGTTAATGCCAATGTACTGGGACAGGCATTGGTATCACTGATCCAGGGATTTCTGACCGGTCTCACGCTGTGGATTTTTGGCGTTCCAGATGCGGCCTTTTGGGGAGTAGTGGGCTTTTTCTTTGCATTCATCCCAATTTTAGGTACTCCTATTGTATGGGGACCTGCCGGTATCTTTATGTTGTCACAAGGCAATACCAGCAGTGGTGTTGGAATTCTCCTGGTCGGGGTTATCGTCATTGTGAATATCGATAATCTGCTTCGGATCATGCTGGCCAAGCGGATGGGTGACGTTCATCCGTTTATCACACTCACGGGCATTGTCTTAGGCGTTCCCATTTTTGGTATAATGGGGCTGGTAGTTGGCCCTCTGCTTTTATCGTATTTTGTGGTGCTGATGAAAGTATTTCAGCGACAAAACATCAGAATGGAGCAGGAAGAAGTTAAAAAGGACACCACTTAAAACATTACCTCTCAGCCATCATTCGCCCAACGCGCTAGGCCATCACCGAAAGCATAGACAGCACGTGTTCCCCTAACGGCCGGTTACCGTCAATGGAAACATAAGGTAAAGCAGCTTCCCGGCTGATGCCTTTGGTAAAGAGCCGCCACGCTATTTTACCGTCGATAGTTACCTGGTCCGATGGGTGTTGAAAAGGCGGATTATACAATAATTGCCAGGCTTGCTGCTGGCGGTACAGGTACCAATTCCCTCCACCCTCACCCGTTACGGATACCTGTAGCAACGTACCATCCTCAGCCGGGATCTCCCGGTAGGTGTGCGGAAGCGCCCGCATGAATGTATCCAGCAGCGGGTAGTACAGTTCGGCCGTCATGATTCCGTCGGGCTGGTCAACGGCCAGGCGAATCTGCTGCTGGTGGTGCCAGTTCTCGGTATACTCACGGGCGATGTGAAACCAGTTCGGCGATGTATCCTGGCCAGCCCAGGCTACGGAGAAAATAGCCGGTTCATTGGGGGGCAACGCGTTAAACAACTCGTTCACTTCTTCGCCTGTCTGCTCCAGTAAATCAGTGATAATGCGGGGACTGAACCGGCGGGTGGCCCGTACCCAGCTATTATTCAATTGGTTCAGGTAATCGACCAGATCACGGTAGGAGCGGATGTCGGGCTTTTCAGGCGATTGGTACTGGTCGCGGTAGAGCGTGATACGCCGGAGATTTCCGTCGAGCAGGTGCGAGGCAATGTCTTTCACGCTCCAGTCCTTGCAGACGGTAGGCCGGTGCCAATCCTCCGCTGATAAACTTCGCAGTAAGGTAATCAGCTTTTCGTGCAGGATGGGAAAAAGCTCAAGGGTGGCAATCGTGGGTAATTGCTGCATAAGATTTACACAACAGCTATTTATAATCAGGTTGAACTTACCGCAAAGATAGATGAAAAGCGGCCCTACGACAGCACAATCTCCGGTTGCGCGATATTCTTCTCCTTCGCTGATGCATCAAACTGTTTTCTGGTTACCGTCAGTGTAATCAGCGTTACCAGTGACCCCAAAGTAGGTAAGGAGGCAATCGGATTGAAGGGGATCAACGGCACACTGAACAATATGGTCAGCCCGATCGAGTAAAGCAGTCGTTTCCGAGCGATCATATCTCCGCGCACCAGGTGTTTTACCTGATCCAGTGAGTAGCCGCTGAGTAGCATCAGCACGACACCGAACTGAATAAGCGCGTAGAAACGCAGATCATAATGAAACCCGCCCTGCTGGGCAATCTGGTAGTTGACGATACTGACGGCAAACAGGTGCGCCCAGACGTTCATGTGAACTATTGAACTGCCCAGGGTTAGGAAGAATACCGAAAGTTTGCCGACAGAAGGTCGTTTGGTTTTAAACAGGTACTGACTGAAAAGTAGGGCAAACAGGAGACCCAGGGCCAATACGGAATTGTCGATCAGGACGCGGTTCATGGTGTGTTTTGCGTGAATAGCAAACAAAGATAGTCTGGCGTAATAGCATAGAACCAATGTAAGTTCGTGAACGGTTAAAAAGAACAGCCTTTGACCCGATGCCGGTCAAAGGCTGTTTCCTAGTAGCCGGTTACATTATTTGACCTGCCCAAACCACACCGCCATTTCGTTGGGTCCCCGGTGCGACCAGGCATAGTAGGGGATAAGGGTAACCGGTTGGGGACCGGCTGTCTGTAAAACCGTGATGCCACCCAGCATCTCTTTCCGGACTTGCGGAGTAAAGGCCTGGCCGGGTGCAAATGCCAGGTTGAGGGCACGGCCGTTATTATCGGCCCCTTCGGCGCAGTAGACCAGCGGCCCCCGTTCAATGGCCACCCGGCCCCGGTTGTCCTGCACATTTTCGTTGGCTTTTACTTCGCGCACCGGCATATCCAGCGTGAGCGCCAATACATCACCGGCTTTCCAGGTACGGCGGATTCGGGCATAGCCGTTCTCGATGGTGACCGGAACGGCTTTTCCATTGATCGTTAGCGTTGGCTTTGTTGAGGCTGCATTAGCGTAGCTGTATAACTGTCCGGGCATCGGCTGTCCTGTGGCCCAACCCGGAATCCGCACCAGCAGGTCGAAAGCCTGCGCCTGTTTAGGCGAGACGGTCATCGTCACCGCTCCGTCCCAGGGAAAATTGGTTGCCTGCCGAACCATTACTGGTTTCCCGTTTACCGTCAGCTCCGTATTACTGTCGACAAACAGGTTTACGTACACATTGTTGCCGCGCTGGGCGTATACATAGCCGGGAAGCGACGGCAGAAACCGTACCACGTTGGTCGGGCAGCAGGACGTGCTGAACCAGGGTTCCCGCGTAGCCGACCGGCCGACGTTAAACTTCCGCTGCCCATCCGACGCCAGTGGATTTACGTAGAAGAATTTGTCACCCTCCAGCGATACCCCCGCCAGAAAGCCGTTGTACAGCACCCGTTCAAACACATCCATGTATTTGGCCTCGCCCGTCAGCAGGAACATCCGGTGGTTCCAGAGCAGGTTCGCCACGGCCGCGCAGGTTTCGGCATAGGCTACGTCGTTGGGTAACTCATAGGCATTCCCGAAGGCTTCGCCGTGCTGTCGGGCACCCAGGCCACCGGTCAGGTACTGTTTGCGCTCCACCACATCGTTCCAGATGGCCGTTAAGGCTTCCAGGTACTCTTTATCCTGCTGAATAGCGGCAATATCGGTCATGGCGGCATACATATAGCCAGCGCGAACCGAATGGCCTACTGCTTCGCGTTGTTGGGTAACCGGCAGATGATCCTGCAGGTAGGCAGAGCCCTGACCCGTCCGGGCTGGATCTGGAAATAACGCCCGCTTGTCGGACCGGCCGCGCATATCCAGCAGAAAGCGGGCGAGGTCGAGGTACCGTTTATCGCCGGTAACGCGGTAGAGTTTAACCAGCCCAATCTCGGTCTCCTGATGCCCCGGTACCACAATCAGTTTATCAGGGCCGATGACCGACAGCAGGTGATTGGCGTTTTTAATGGCCACGTTCAGCAGCGTTCGCTTACCGGTAGCCTGGTAGTGGGCCACGGCGGCTTCGTACATATGCCCCACGTTGTAGAGTTCGTGGCTGCCGGCCTCAAACGAATAGCGGGTAGCGCCGGCATCGCGGTCGCGCTTGGCGGTGCTGTCTTTCAGGATCGTCCGGATCGTAAACAGATAGCCGTCGGGCTCCTGGGCTGCGGCAAAGAGCGTGATCAGGCTGTCGAGGTAGCGGTCAAGTTTGGGATCGTAGTGCGTCTGTAGCGAGTAGGCAGCTCCTTCTACTACTTTAAACACATCGGAATCGTCGTACCGAATACCCCGGAACGTGCCTTTTTTAAGACCACCCGCCACGGCAAAGTTGTCGATGCGACCGGTTTCCTCGCATTTTTTAAAATCAAAAGGGAGGGTGACAGTCCGGTTCGTCTCCAGACGCGGATGCCAGAAGCCCTGTTGGATCTTCACCTTTGTAAACGGTACCGGCATAATTGGATAATCCTGTGAAAAGGCTCGTACACAGGAGCTTATTAGAAAAATGGTGGTTACTGCACGTTTCATATAGGGAAAATAGGCGAATTAGGAATTAATGGTTGACCTTATCGATAATATTGGTAGAATATTTCGTTTAAACTGTATTAAACCAATATAGGTGAATCCTGTCTAATGGGTAAATCAGAGCGGGATGGATGCCAGATTGTACTTAGGTAAGGGTTTAGTTAATTTATAATTAAATAAGGAATTAATTGGCCTTATCTATTGGAGGGTATTAGTTTAATCGTGTAATTTGGCACTGTAACCGTAACTAAAATCATGAACCTGAACGTACATCATACCGTCCCCGCGGGTCGACCTCCGTTGGGTCCGTCAAATCCTTCTAACGTCCAGTGGTCAGAAGACCAGGCCAACCTCTGGTACGCCCAGCAACCCTGGATGACCGGGTGCAATTTTAACCCCAGCACCGCTATAAACCAAATTGAAATGTGGCAGGCCGAGACCTTTGACCCTGTTACCATTGACCGGGAGCTGGGCTGGGCCAAATCCCTTGGTTTTAACACCATGCGGGTCTTTCTGCACTACCTGGTGTGGCAGCAGGACCCGGCCGGGCTCAAGCAGCGTATGGATCAATACCTGACTATTGCCGCCAGTCATGGTATCCGCACCATGTTTGTCTTCTTTGATGATTGCTGGAATAAAGAACCGCAACTTGGCCCCCAGCCAGATCCGGTGCCCGGAGTCCATAATTCAGGCTGGGTACAGTGCCCCGGCCACAAAGAAGTGACCGACACCTCCCTGTATCCGGTGCTGGAGGCTTACCTGACCGATATCATGTGCACGTTTGCTGCCGATGAGCGGGTGGTGATGTGGGACCTGTACAATGAGCCTGGTAACTCCGGCCACGTTAATGAGTCGGTACCGCTGTTGACAAAGGTGTTCGAGTGGGCGTGGTCCGTGCGGCCGTCGCAGCCGCTGACGGTGGGGATCTGGAACTTCATCCCGGAATTTGATTTGCTGAACACGATGTCGATGTTTTACTCTGATATTGTGAGCTTCCACCACTACATGGATATCCCGCATCTGGAGAAGATCATCAAGATGTGCCAGGGGTATAAGCGGCCGGTAATCTGTACGGAGTATATGGCCCGTACTAATAAAAACTACTTCGAAACGCATATGCCGGTTTTGAAGAAGCATAATATTGCCGCCATTAACTGGGGGCTGGTCAGTGGCCGGAGCAATACCATTTATCCCTGGGGATCGCCGGAAAAAACCCCGGAGCCGGCGGTGTGGTTCCACGACATCTTCCGGGCCGACGGTACGCCGTTCTGTGCACGGGAGGTGAGTATTATTCAGGAACTCACAGAGTGTTTGATTATCGCTATGGAGGCCCCGCAGCAGACCGACGAATCAATGGTGGCTTAACTTCGATCAGGAAAATAAACAAACCGCCCCAGCCTGTTACGGGCTGGGGCGGTTTGTTTATGAAAGCCAGGGTGCCGATCTTTTTTTTAGGAAATATAGGGCTAAATGGTCCGGTCAGCTATGTAAATGGAGGTTATTGGCCCAAAACTGACAGAAATTGGCCTGAAACTGAAAGCCGGTTTACCCCAAAAAGCGGAACTTTCGCCTACAAAAAACGATTCGGAACCTCTCTCTTTAATCTGTGAAGAACGCGGGCTAACTGTAAAGGCCAATGGTATAAACGACTTAGTAAACCGATCGTGCTGCCATTGGCCCCACCGCTTCGTACTGTTCTGCCCTGCCTGGAGCGCGTCCGCGCCAGTTTAGCGTACTGTTGCTTGATGGAAATCAGTATATTTGTACTTACTAAAGTATGGATTAACTTATTCCACTATCAGCAGGCTAATTCGGTATGGAGCGCCTTATTCAATACTTTGAAACGATACCTTCTGCTCATCGTGCCCTGATTCTGGCCGGGGGAATCACCCTCTTTTGGGTTATTGAAAGTGCCCTGCCGCTGTTTCAGTTTGAGTACAGGAAAGTACGCCATGCCGGGCTTAATTTTTTCTTCACCCTGACCACTATTGTCGTTAATTTTCTGTTTGCCGTTCTGCTGGTAAAGACCTGTGACTGGGTGGTGGCTAATCACATAGGCATTATTCAATGGATTAGTCTGCCTTTCTGGGCTGAGGTGATCATCGGACTGCTGCTGCTGGACCTGGTTGGTGCCTATTTTATTCACTGGCTGCAGCACCACGTAAAAATCATGTGGCGCTTTCATATCATTCACCATTCCGATACGTATCTGGATACCACATCGGCCAACCGGCATCATCCTGGTGAAAGTCTTTTTCGGGCTATGTTCACGTCACTGGCCGCGTTAATCGCCGGCACACCTATCGGCATTGTTATGTTGTACCAGTCACTGTCGGTGGTGCTGTCGCAGTTTAATCACGCCAATATTCACCTGCCGCGCTGGGCCGACCAGGTGCTGGGCTGGCTAATTGTCACGCCCAATATGCACCATGTTCACCATCATTATGTCCTGCCGCATACCAACTCCAACTACGGTAACATTTTCCCAATTTGGGACCGGTTGTTTGGGACTTACATGGAACTGGCTCCAAAAGACCTGAAATATGGGCTTGACACCCATCCCGACAGCAGGGAACATTCGCATATCGGCACCATGCTGAAGATACCTTTCCAGAAACACCGGCCACCGGTGGGCACCGGCTCGGTGCAGCCTCAGGAAGAACTGAAGGAATCATAACCAAAGGGCTTACCAGTCGCCCTCTATACGGTCAGCCGATACTTTTGTTGAATTCTCGTTAAACGATGAATAGGCAATTCTGCTGGCAGCCGGATTAGTGAAGAAAATTACCTACCCTCAGGATTCCAGGTCCATTAAGCCCCGCGTAGGCGTTAATGCTTTTTGCCAAATAGCGTCAATAGCTTCTCCGATTTCCATTCCGCACTGATAATGTCAGAAACCATTCGATGAATGTAAAGAACCTGTATAGTAGTGTGTAGGCGGTATTTTTATCCGTAATAAAAATCTACCCATGTGGCAGGTCCTAAGATGGTGTTTAACTTTTTTTAAAAAATATTAAACAAACTAAAAGGCTTTGCGTTTTAAGTGTTGTAACATATTTAAGTTATCAGTTTATAACGTCCATTTTCACTTAAAACGTTTTTTCTATGATCCGCTCCACCTGGAAAGTAAAAGCTACTCTGCTTACCTTATTGGTAGCTACTGTCACCGTACTAACAAGTTGTAATAATGACGATGACGACGACACCGTACAGCCCCAGACTATTACGGACATCGTGGTGAATGATAATAATTTTACCCTGCTGGAGGCTGCTGTCGTTCGGGCTGGCCTGGCCGATGCATTGCGGCAGGGGAACCTGACTGTATTTGCACCCACCGACGCGGCTTTCCGGGCAGCAGGCTACAACGATGTGGCGGCTATCAATGCTCTGCCGGTCAATACATTACAGTCTGTCCTACAGTACCACGTGCTGAACCAGCGGGTTAACGCTGCGGCTATTCCTACGGCGGCCAACACGGCTCAGCCATCGCTGTTGACAACCAACGGGACGCTTTACATTACAAAAGACAATAGCGGAGTCACGGTTAACGGGGCACGGGTATCGCAGGCCGATATTGCAGCTTCAAACGGGGTGATTCACGTTATCGACCGGGTTCTGATGCCGCCAACGGGTGATCTGGTTGCACTGGCACAGGGCAACCCCAACTTCTCGCTGCTGGTAGCGGCCGTGCTGCGTGCCGGAACTCCAGTAATCAATGCGCTGTCAGGTCAGCAGGCCTTAACGGTATTTGCGCCCACGAATGCTGCTTTTCAGGCGGCCGGTTTTGCAAATGAAGCGGCCATAAACGCTGCCAATCCGGCAACTTTGGCTAGCATTTTGACTTATCACGTAGTGCCGGGCCGGGTGTTTTCGTCCAATATTCAAAACGGAATGGATGTGACTACTGCGCAGGGAACCACGATTCGGACGGCGGTAAACGGCAATACCGTTACGGTATTGGGGAGAGGAAATAACAATACGGCCGCCAACATAACAGCGGCTAATATGCTGGCAACGAATGGCGTCGTACACGTCATCGACCGGGTGTTGGTTCCAGCTCCGTAACCGCCATCCACTGCACTATCACTTCATTGACCATACGTCGGGTAATTAACCGCCGTTTACCACCTACAACCTGAACGGAAGGCTGCCTGTGATCCAGGCAGCCTTTTTTAATACTTACCAACTCTTCCTGACCGAAACAAAAGCGCCAGCCAGACTTGGGTATAGCTGTACCAGGTCAAGGGCCAGGCTCGTTGTCAGCACCGTATGGCTAAACCGGCGCAGGGGTACCTGTGCGTTCAGTAGCGTAGACACCTGCCGGTACGGTGCCGGGTAGAGCGCCAGATAGGTTCCAAAATTATGGCTTGCCGACACGCGTCCGGTCAGCTTAATCTGGTTAAAAAGCAGTCCTTCGGCACCCAGGTAAAAGACGTTGACCAGGTTGTTGGGAAAAAATCCACCCCAGCCCGACCGTAAGGCTTCGGGTCCCATTTCATTCCACGGAACAATAAACGGTGTACCAATGGCTCTTCCAAAATACGACCAGCCTTCTATATACTGGGTATGATTGAAGTAGTTGTCATTACCCTGAAATACGGAATTGGGGAGCCAGAAGGCAGGGCCTGTCTGATCCATGGTAGACAGAAATTCAACCACGATCCGGTTTATACGCAGCGCGGTATTCGTTTCGTTTGATGGTTGACGTTTCCAGCTAATTCCGGTGAGTCCGTCGGGCAGATTTTGGAAATATAATCCCGATTTATCATCGAAGATATGCTGGTGATACACCTGAAACTGACCAAATCTGGTAGTGGCTTCCAGCGCCAAGTCGATGCTTCCGACGGTGTTGCCCAGGGCGTAGCTGTCAAATTCATTGATTTCCTGGCTCCGATTACCAGAGGGAACGGTGCCGGTGATCACGTTACCGTAGTATTTAAAGGACGAAATCAGCTTGCCATTTTTGGCCAGAAACGGCAATTGTTTCAGATACTCGGCCTCCCCTCCCCAAAGCACCTGGTGATTCAGGCCCATATGAAACTTTACCGATGAACTGGGTTTGCCAAACCGGGTGTAGAGGTATTTCTGATGGAGGTAAGCCCCCCGAATATAAGGCACATTGAACCAACCGTGCGCAAAACCCGCATTCACCGCCACAAAATTCTTCAGAAATTTCAGGGGCACATAGCCCCGCGTGGCCAGTTGCACTTTAGGAACGGGCAGGGCATTGCCCGAGCCGATGATAAAACCGGAAGACAGGGTGGAGTCGCCCAGTCCGATTACCTCCCGCCGGCGACCGGCATAAAACTCAACTATTCCGTATTTTACCTTAACATAGGCTTCCGGCAGGTGAACCTGATTAACGGCCCCGGCATTGACAACCGGATTCACACCAAAACCCCAGCCAAACCGGTGCCGGCGGTTGGTTGTCGTATCATCTGCCGCATAGTCCTTACGTATACCGAACCGCAGGGTAGCTACCGGAGCCGAAAGCGGACTAATACCGTATTGGTTGGCCCGTAACCAAAAAGGCGTCCACCGGGAGGTTGAAACGTACCCTCCAGCCTCCAGATACATGTTTACCTTACTCGTATCCGGCGATTGGGCCTGGGTACCAACGCTGGCTAGCGCCGGCCATAGCGCCAGATGCAGTACTCTTGTTAAGCGTCGTGCCAGAATGGCCATACCATGTATGAAGTCAGAAACGGCAAATATATCAGAGTTGCCAGGTCCGGAACAGCCTTTCAATCAGATTACCGATTTAATAAATTTTCGGTTCTCTTCTGTTTTTTCATATTAATTTGCCTGCCGGTGGCCAGAGGTCGCCGGTTCAGGCTTCCCCATAGACGTCGCCGTTTCAGGGGTATCCAGGTTTAACTGTACAGCAACCCGTATATGAGAATAGTATTACTGACCCAGGATGATCCGTTCTACCTGGCCGAAAATATAGATTACCTGATTAAAAAGCTGCCGCCATACGCCAAAGTGGTGGCAACGGTGGTATTTGATGTGTCGCCGTTTGGCAAGCGGGAGAGTTTTACCGATAAACTGAAAAAGACGTATCAGATCTTTGGACCCGGCTTTTTTGTACGCTACGGAACCAAGTTTGTGATGTCGAAGCTTAATAAGAACAAAAACGTAAAGCATGTCCTGGAAACGCACGGGGTGCCGTTGATCGAGATTGAGGGCAACATCAACAAAGCCGAGAACCGGGAAAAGATTTCCGCCTACCAGCCGGATTTGCTCGTTTCAATCGCGGGTAATCAGATTTTCAAGCGCCCGCTGCTGGACCTGGCCCCCAAAGGCTGTCTGAACCTGCACACGGCGCTGCTGCCCAAGTACCGGGGGCTAATGCCCTCCTTTTGGGTCTTGAAGAACAACGAAAAGTATACCGGCGTGTCGGTGTTTTTTGTGGATGAGGGCATCGACAGCGGGCCGATTCTGGTGCAGAGGAAAGTGGAGATTGGCAACCGTTCGCAGGAGGAATTGATTAAGTACACCAAGCAACTGGGCATGGATGCTATTATTGAATGTGTGGAGAAAATCGAATCCGGCAACTACACCCTGATCGAGAACGACGAAAGCCAGATGACGTATTTCTCGTTTCCTACCCGCGAGGATGTGCAGGCGTTCCTGGCCGCTGGCAAGCGGTTTTATTAATACTATGAATATACTCACGTTTGATATAGAAGAGTGGTTTCACATTCTGGATCACCAGTCTACCAAGACCGAGAAGGAGTGGAGCCAGTACGAAAGCCGTATCCACGCCAACATGGACCGGATCTTTCAGTTGCTGGATGATACGGGCAACAGCGCTACTTTTTTCTGCCTGGGGTGGGTTGCCCGCAAATACCCGGAGGTAATCAAACGCATTGATGCCGCCGGTTATGAGGTAGCTACCCACTCAGACATGCACCAACTGGCGTATGAGCAGACACCGGAAGCCTTTCGCGAAGACCTGGCTCGTTCCATAGCCGTGCTGGCCGATATTACCGGCAAGAAGATCAGGGCGTACCGGGCACCGGGTTTCTCGGTAAAAGCGGAGAACCGCTGGGTGTTCCCGATTCTGGTGGAGCAGGGCATTGAAATCGATTGCTCGGTATTTCCGGCCCGGCGGGCGCATGGTGGGGATGCTACCTTTGGCAGTGCCGAGCCGTGTTACATCGACATCAACGGGCAGTT
Source organism: Nibrella saemangeumensis (assembly GCF_039541915.1). Taxonomy (NCBI): domain Bacteria; kingdom Pseudomonadati; phylum Bacteroidota; class Cytophagia; order Cytophagales; family Spirosomataceae; genus Nibrella; species Nibrella saemangeumensis. The sequence goes on along the minus strand of NZ_BAABHD010000029.1, from coordinate 50,884 downwards.
GCTGAAGGAGTTTCCCATCAATACGGTGCCGGTCTTGGGTAAAGATATGATCTTTTCCGGGGGCGGGTATTTCCGGCTGTTTCCGCCAAAGCTGCTCAGTCGGTTTATGCGGCAGTCGGGTTACGTGATGACGTATTTCCACCCCCGCGACTTCGATGCCGGACAGCCCTTGATTCCGAACCTGAGTGCGGCCCGCCGGTTTAAGTCATACTATGGGCTGAAAGGCTGCTGGAGTAAGTTGAAGTGGTTGCTGGAAACCTATCCGTTTGTGGATCTGGACCAAGCCGATAAAAGCATTGACTGGTCGACACGTAAGGTTCAAAAACTCGAAATTTCTGAATCTTACGGCAGCATAATTCGTTAATAAATAGATGGCTAAACCAGAGAAAAAACTCTTCCTGCTCGACGCAATGGCGCTGATCTACCGCGCCCATTTTGCGTTCAGCAAGGCTCCCCGCATTACCACCCGAGGATTAAACACCAGCGCCGTTTTTGGCTTTATGAACGCTTTGCTGGAAGTCCTCAACAAAGAAAAACCGACCCACATTGGGGTGGCCTTTGACTCGTCTAAAAAGACCTTCCGGCACGAACAGTTCCCGATGTATAAAGCGACCCGGCAGTCGCAGCCCGAAGACATCAGCGTGGCTATTCCATACGTTAAGAAAGTCATTGAGGCCATGAATATCCCGATGCTGATCATGGACGGCTACGAGGCCGATGACATCATCGGGACGCTGGCCAAGAAGGCATCAATGGCTGGCTTTGAGGTGTTTATGATGACACCCGATAAGGATTATGGTCAGTTGGTCGAAGACCATATCTACATTTACAAACCGGCCTTTATGGGCAAGTCGGCCGAGAAACTGGGCGTCAGCGAGATTCTGGAACGCTGGCAGATTCAGGACATCAGCCAGGTAACGGATATGCTGGGGTTGATGGGTGACTCGGTCGATAATATTCCCGGTATTCCGGGGGTTGGCGAGAAGACCGCCCAGAAGCTCATCGCCGATTTCGGCAGCGTGGAGAATCTGCTTGCCAATGCCGACCAGTTAAAAGGCAAGCTCAAAGAAAACGTGGTGCAGTTTGGTCAGCAGGGCCTGCTATCCAAACAACTGGCCACTATTCACATTGATGTGCCGGTACCCTTCGAGGAAGAGGCCCTGATCCTGTCGGAACCTGATAAACCCCGCTTGTCGGCGCTGCTCGATGAACTGGAATTCCGGCAGATGCGCCGTCGACTGCTGGGTGAGGATTACGACGGCCCGGCTCCGCAGACTGCCCCGGTGCAGAAGTCAGCCGCCGGCCAGATGGATTTGTTTAGTGCGCCGGCAGCCGCTGCTCCGGCCAAACAACCATCTGGTGCCGATGATCTGCCCTTTGTTTTTGACGACAAACCAGCCGGTACCGCTTCCCCCCCTGAGCTGACAAAACCTAAATCCCGTCGGTCTAAAGCCGATGTGGCGGTAACCATACCGGAAGCTTCGGGTGCATCAGCGACACCGGTTCCCGATAGCCCGGCGTTTCTCAACTTTGAGATGGAAGAGGTAGAGTGGGAGAACAAACCCACCGAACCGCGCAAAACGATTTATTCAGTCGTTCACGACTACCGGCTGGTCGATACCCCCGAACTGCGGGCCAGCCTGGCCCATTACCTCAGTTTGCAGGAGGCCATCTGCTTCGATTCCGAAACCACAGCCATTGATCCGGTAGAGGCTGACCTGGTAGGATTGGCGTTTGCTTACCGAAAAGGGGAAGCCTTTTATGTACCCGTACCCGCCGACCGGCAGGAGGCTCAGGCAATCGTGGACGTGTTTAAGCCGGTGCTTGAGAACCCGGGCATTACCAAGATCGGTCAGAATTTGAAGTATGATCTCCTAATGCTCAAAAAGTACGGCATTGAAGTGCAGGGGAAGATCTTCGATACCATGGTTGCGCATTACCTGATTGAGCCCGAGATGCGGCACAATATGGACGACATGGCCCGTAAATACCTCAACTACGAGCCGGTGTCCATTGAAACGCTCATTGGCCGCAAAGGGCCTAAGCAGGCTACCATGCGGGAAGTGGATGTTCAGAAGGTGGTCGAGTATGCCGGCGAAGATGCCGATATTACCCTGCAACTGCGCGATACGTTCCTGCCCCAACTTGAGGAAAATAAGCTGACGAAGCTGTTTGAGCAGGTGGAGATGCCGCTGGTGCAGGTGCTGGCCGATATGGAACTGGAAGGCATTACGGTTGATACCCAGGCCCTGGCGGACCTGTCGGCCACCTTGGAGACCGATATGCGACAGGTGCAGCAGCAGATCTTTCAATTGGCCGGTGGTGAGTTTAACATTGGTTCGCCAAAGCAGTTGGGAGAAATTCTGTTCGAACGGCTGAAACTCGATAAGAACGCCAAGAAGACCAAGACCGGCCAGTATGCAACGGGTGAAGAGATTCTTTCTAAACTGGAGGAGGAGCACGAAATAGCCCGGAAGATCCTCGATTTCCGGGAGTTGATCAAGCTGAAGAACACCTATGTGGATGCCCTGCCGCTGCTGATTAGCAAACGGGATGGGCGTATCCATACCTCGTTTAACCAGGCCGTAGCGGCTACCGGCCGGCTCAGTTCCACCAACCCGAACCTTCAGAACATCCCGATTCGGACGCCAAGAGGCCAGGAAATCCGGAAGGCCTTTGTACCGCGTGGCGACGAGTACCTGATTATGTCGGCGGATTACTCGCAGATTGAACTCCGCATTATGGCGTCTTTTAGTGGGGACCAGACCATGCTGGAGGCCTTTAACCAGGGAATCGATATTCATACCTCCACGGCTAGTAAGGTATTCCGTGTGCCGCTGACAGAGGTAACGCCGGATATGCGCCGGAAAGCCAAGACCATCAATTTCGGTATCATTTATGGTATTTCGGCGTTTGGGCTGTCGCAACGGCTGAAGATACCCCGTAAGGAAGCTTCGCAGATCATTGACGATTATTTTGTGGAATTCCCGGCGGTGAAGGCCTACATGGACAAAAGCATTGAGCAGGCGAAGACCTGCGGCTACGCCGAAACCATTCTGGGTCGCCGGCGGTACCTGCGCGATATCAACTCGCGGAACATGACCGACCGGATGTTTGCCGAGCGTAACGCCATCAACGCACCGATCCAGGGGAGTGCGGCCGATATGCTCAAGATTGCCATGAACCGCATCCATGACTACATCCGGGAGAACCGCCTGAAGTCGCGCATGATTCTGACCGTGCATGACGAAGTCGTTTTTGACGCGCACCGCGACGAACTCGATAAGCTCCGGGAGAACGTAAACCAAATCATGCAGACGGCCATACCACTAGCGGTAAGAATGGAAACCGGAATTGGGATTGGTAAGAACTGGCTGGAAGCGCACTAACAATAATTAAGAGTTAAGAGTTAAAGATTATCACTCACCGACAATTCTTAACCGCCGGGTGGCCCCGTCTTAATTCATAACTCATCATTCATCACTCTTATCTATGAAGAACATTCTCTTTGCGACTGATTTTACAAACAGCACTACCCCGGCGCTGGACTGGGTAAAGCTCTTTGCCAGACAGTATGGCTCCATTGTCACCGTCCTCCACGTATTTCAGCCTATGATCCCGGATACGACACTGCCGGTGATGGGTGATATGGGTGCCGGAGTGGCGGCCTCGCACGATATTGAAGAAATCAGCCGGCAAAACCTGACCGAGATGGTTACCCGCCTGTCGGCCGAGGGGATCAACTGCCAGTCGGAGTGGCGCACCGGAGCGGTAGAAGACGAAATCCTCGGAGCCGCCCGCGAATACCAGGTCGACCTGATTATTACGGGGCGTAGCGACATTTCTACCATCTTTGACCGGCTGGCCGGCAGTGCCGCGGCCGATGTGGCGATTGATGCACCCTGTCCGGTACTGGTCATCCCGATTCCCCACGACGGAGTAGGAGCCACCCGCCCAACCCAGATTCGCTCCATCGTCTACACCACCCAACTCGAGTTTGACGAAAACCACATCCTGCGGCAGGCATCAGCACTGGCTCAGACATTCAATGCATCCCTGAAACTAATGAAAGTGGATGCCAGCAACCAGCCAAATGTCAATGCCGACGATCAGATTCTGCGCGACATACGCCGGGAGTTCGGCTATGAGAACATTCACGTTGATAAAGTTGAGTCAAGGACGGTTTCGGGCGGCTTACTGGAGTATCTGGAGAAACACGATACCGATCTGCTCATCATGACCACCCGTCAGCGTGGTTTTCTGGACGGCCTGCTGAATCCCAGCCTGACCGAGCGTATGGTGTTGCGCTCACCGATCCCGCTGCTGGTCTTTCACGCCAAAGACGGTTATTAATCGAAAGCCAGACCTGCTTCCCGCCCATCGTTATCGGGCGGGCTTTTTTGTTTATAAGGCTTGCTGACTGTTCACTGCCAGATCGGTGAGCGTCTGTGACGCTCACCGATCTGGCAGTGAAGTCGTGCGTTTGTAACGCACTTCTCGCCCGTCTCGCGTTTATAAACGCGGACGAGCAGCCTGGTGCTACTCGCTAACCAACCGGTTGAGCTGATCCATCAGACTATCAACATCCGCGCGGGTGGTTTTGAAGTTGGTGATGCACATGCGGAATACTTTTTCGCCCCGCAGCGTAACCGACGAGATCCAGGCATCGCCTTCAGCGTAGAGTTTCGTCAGGACGCCATCGACGGAGACGGCACTCATTCGGATACGGGGGTGGGTGAAATTGACAACCGGCAGGGGCGTTTCATTAACGACGATCCAGCCTTCCTGTTTCAGCTGCTCACGGAAATACGCTCCTAAACCAGCCTGGTACTCAATCATCCGGGCGAGCTGATCTTCGCCCAGTTCCGCCAAAGCCATAAATAATTTAAGGCCAATAAAGCGCCGGGACCACTGCATGGTGGTCAGGTAGGGTACTGATACCGCTTCTTCGCTGGGCGGCATATAATCGGCGCGGACGGTAAAAGCGCGGGCGTTGCTGCCGGCATGGCGGGTGAAAAACATACCGGCTCCCATGGTCAGGTTAAACCACTTGTGGGCGTCGACCGTCACAGAGTCGGCGAGTTCAATACCGGCTAGTGCAGGCCGAATGGTGTCGGAGAAAACAGCTGCTCCGGCCCAGGCAGCATCCACGTGAAACCAGAGGTCGTACTGGCGGCACAGGTCGGCAATGGCGGTCAGCGGGTCAATGGTTCCGGTAGCGGTAATGCCGGCCGTACCCACCACCATAAATGGTTTTCGCCCGGCGTTCTGATCCTGTTTGATCAAAATACGTAGTGCGTTTACGTCCATCTGTAACGAGTCATTCACGGGAACGATCCGCAGGCCATCCAGCCCCAGCCCCGTATGCTTGACGATCTTGTCGAAGGAGTTATGAGCCAGCTCAGAGGCATAGATGATGGGACGTTGGGGCAGTGCCCAGAGGCCGTCTTCCAGTGTTTGAGGAAAATTATGAGCCAGTGCCACCAGCACGGCTGAGTGGTTGGCTTCGGAGCCGCCGGCGGTAAAGTTGCAGGCCAGGGCTTCAAGCGGCAGACCAATCTTTTGGGCAATATGCCGTAGAGTATGGCGCTCTATTTCATTGGCGGCCGGCGCGTGTGACCACGCTGCCATCTGCGGATTATAAACGGCTGCCAGGGCCTCGGCAATGACAGCCGTGAGCAGGGGCGCGGGATTATACAGGCCGAAGTAGCGGGGGTGGGTAATCTGTACGTTCCAGTTACGCATCATATACTGTACCTCCTCAAACACCCGCTCCGCATCGATTGGCTTACAGAAGTCGAACGACTGCAAATGCGTCCGTATCTGTTCGGCGGTTACCTGAGGTACTACGGCCGTCGGGTTTTCATAAAAGGAGGTAATCTCGTCGGTCAGCCGGTCCAGCAGGGTAGTCGATGAGGTGGAAGGGGTAAACATGTGCGAAACTTGGTTTAGCTGCGCGGCAAATTATACAAATAAAAACACCAAGCCATAGCGGCTTGGTGTTTTTGCGTAAAAGCATTAAAAAAACAATCAGGCAGGCTCCGCCTGGGCCTGGGGCATGGCACTGGAAATCGTCGCCATATCTACCTGGAGACCCTGCGCAATGGCCAGACCCAGTGACAGATCGGCCCGGAACCAGTGGCAGAGCTGACGCAGAATGATGGTATCCCGCTTCGGGCCGCTGATGCCGCTCATCGCACCCACAATGTTGCTGATCGTGTTGCGTTTCTGCTCTTCCGTCAGCAGGCGGTACAGATTACCCGGCTGCGTGTAGTGGTCGTTTTCATTAGCCCCGTTCCGGTCGTACCAGTCGGCAACCGAGGTGCCCAGATCCCAGGACGGTTGTTTGTAACTTTCGTCGGCCACAATGTTGTCGAAGCTGTTGGGGAAGTAGTTCGGTAAATCCCCGCCGTTGCCATCGACTCGCATTTGTCCGTCGCGCTGGTAGTTATTTACCGCGTACGGGCAGCGGTTCACCGGGATCTGCTCATAGTTGGCTCCCAGGCGATACCGGTGTGCATCGGGGTAGGAGAGCAGACGGCCCTGCAGCATTTTATCGGGCGAGTAGCCGATACCATCAACGATGTGTGCCGGCGCAAAAGCCGATTGTTCGACTTCCGCAAAGTAGTTGTTCGGTACCTGATTCAGCTCCAGAATACCAACGTCTACCAGCGGGTAGTCGGCGTGCGGCCATACCTTTGTCAGGTCGAACGGGTTCCAGCGGTACGTTTTGGCTTCAGCTTCCGGCATGATCTGCACCTTAACGGCCCAGCGGGGGAAGTCACCGCGCTCAATCGACTCGACCAGATCGCGCTGTGCGTGGTCCGGGTCTTTTCCTTTCATTTCTACCGCTTCGGCATCCGTGAAGTTTTTGATGCCCTGCAGCGTTTTGAAGTGAAACTTCACCCAGAACCGCTCGTTCTGCGCGTTTATGAATGAGAAGGTGTGGCTGCCGTAGCCGTTCAGATGGCGGTAGCTATAGGGCGTACCCCGGTCCGACATCAGAATTAGCACCTGGTGCAGGCTTTCGGGGTTCAACGACCAGTAATCCCACATCATGGTTGCGCTCTTGCAGTTGGTCTTCGGGTCCCGCTTCTGCGTATGAATAAAGTCGCCAAACTTCTTGGGATCTTTAATAAAGAAAACCGGTGTGTTATTACCTACCAGATCCCAGTTACCATCTTCGGTATAGAATTTCACGGCAAAACCACGGGGGTCACGCTCGGTATCGGCAGAGCCTTTTTCCCCACCAACGGTTGAGAAACGCAGGAATACTTTAGTCTGCTTGCCAATCTGGCTGAAAACCCGGGCGCGGCTATAGGCCGTAATGTCGTTGGTAACCGTGAAGGTACCGTAAGCGCCAGAACCTTTGGCGTGTACTACCCGCTCCGGAATGCGCTCGCGGTTGAAGTGCGCCATTTTTTCGTGCAGGATATAGTCCTGCAGCAACAGCGGACCACGAGGCCCTACCGACATACTATCTTCGTTCTCAAAGTACGGGCTTCCCGATGCCGTCGTGAGTTTCTTTTTATTCTCTTCCATGGTTTTGAGGTAATATTGGAACTAACGTGAAGTGAATGATGGGCTATCAGTAAGAGCAACTCACTGCGCCGACAGTGCAAGACTATTAACATAAGAGGAATAAATCAAATCGATTATTTTTATTTTCTTATAAATATTTTCTATTAATACAGATGCAGTGCCCTTTCTATCAGGGGTATTGGGCGTATGGGATTAAAAAAACCTGCAACGTTCGTCGCAGGCTTCCAATTAATAGCCTCTAAGGAAATGAACTTATAGTTTCTCAATCAACACAATGTCCTGGAATGAAATCCCATCTTTCCGGCTGCACCAGGTTCCATATAAAATTGGGTCCAAACTAGTTAAGTTATTGCTACTCAACATAGCTCTTAGCACGGTCTCATCCACTGCGGAACAAATATCCGGATCGTCTGTCGAATGAACGTAGCGTCCGTCTACTGCATGTTTGAAATTATAGACGCTCTCAGGGCTTGTCATCAGCCTGCGTGACTCGTCGTTCAGGATAAAGAATGTAGCAAAACACCGGCCTCCGCTTTTCATAACCCGATTGATCTCCGCTAAATACTGATCTATCTCACGAGGAGGCATGTGGGTAAACACAGAAGTAAGGAAGATAAAATCAAACTGGTTATCAGGATAAGGCAGTTGATATTCGTAGGCCTGGTATCTGCCTGTCGGGTTATAATGACTGTTATAAACGTCGGCTTGCTGGAAACGAAAATTAGGAAACCGGGGCGTAATATGTTTCCTGCACCAATCAATGCCCATTTTTACAATATCGATACCTTCGTAGGAGCCGGACTCATTGAGGTAATTGGTTAAAGGGACCGCCATCCGGCCGATGCCACAGCCAATGTCTAATACGTTGTGGTGAGGTTTGAGTTCGCCATATTCGATAAAAAGCCGCTTAAACTCCTGGCCGATTGCTTTAAAATCGCCCCCTCCAATAAAAATTTTGGATCGTGGGGGGGTTAACGCATCGCGTTTACCCAGCCATAACTCTGTTTGATCTTCCAGAGATATGTACAGATTTTTCACTATTCTGCGCAAACTCGCCGGCACAAATGGCCTGACAACCTGGATAATACTCATAACGGTACTGACTATATGAGACAGAAAGCCCTAATGTAAGATTTTATGTTATAAATGCTTCATCTGTCCGCTTACTAAATTAATAAGTTTCATCAGCGTTGAGTCTGCGCTATTATGGGTGCGGGGTAAATCGATACAGATAAGGCGCTTTATGTGCTCCGCCGGTCCATTTTTTATCCACTCGCTCCAGCACTTCCAGGCTCAGCATCTTACGCTGAAAGTTAGTACGCAGAAGCTTTTGACCAAGAATTGTTTCGTATAACTGCTGTAGATCGGCCATAGTAAAGGTTTCGGGTAGGAGAGGAGCGGCCCGTCGGCTAAATCCGGCTGGGTTATGCGCCAGCAGGGTACGAAGGGTATCCAGCGCTTTTTGTATGATCTGGCGGTGGTCGAGGAGGAGGGGAGGCAAGGCCTGTACATCGTACCAGTCGATGGAGTCAGACAGGTAATCAGGAGCAGGCACTACCTTCGAGAATTCTACCAGTGCGTAATAACCTACCGACACGTACCGGCGGATAAACCAGTGACCGGCGGGTAACAGAATACCCTGGGCTTCAATAATTGTCTTGTTAAACAGGTGATTCTGCCGGTCTTTCTGGCCAAATATGTGAAATTGCTCCAGGTAGATATCCGCCATCCCTGTCCGTTCCAGCAAAATCCGGCCGGCTGCCTCATCGATGCTTTCCTCCTGACGGACAAACCCACCCGGCAGCGCCAGGGCATCAACGTTGTGATACTTTAACAGCAGCACCTTCAATTCACCGTTGTGAAAACCGAATATCACGCAGTCGATGGAAAGGCTGGGCAGCCATTCGTTCTCGCTTTTTAAAAAGGCCGTCAATTGGTTGCTGGGTTTCATACCATGGATTAAAATATTGCTAAAAATAAAGAAGGATTTGGAGGAATCCGCTAAAATGTTGAATATTGTATCATTATGATACAATAGTTGTCCTGTATTTTCCAGCCTATTGTTTAACTCTTATTCTGATTTATATGTCTGTTTCCCCCAAAATATCCCGGCAGAACTTTCTGCGTCAGGCTGTTACCTTAGCGGTGGCCGTTCCAATGCTGCCTAAACTGGATGCGTTTGCCAAAGCTCCGCAGAAAGTGGGCCTTCAACTGTATACGCTCCGCAATGAGCTTGGTAAAGATCTGGAAGGTACATTGAAGAAGGTGGCTGAAATCGGCTACAAAGAAGTTGAATTGTTTGGCTACAACGACGGTAAGATTTTCGGTAAAACGCCAAAGGAGTTTAAAGCACTGTTAGACAACCTGGGGCTAGCTGCCGTCAGCGGGCATTATATGGCGGGCGTAGCCATGCCTCAGATGAAAGGTACGCTGAAAAACGGCTGGGAGCAGGCCGTGGCCGATGCCGCCGTGATGGGCCTGAAGTACATGAACTGTGCCTACCTGTTTCCCAATGAGCGTAAGACGCTGGATGATTATAAGAACTACGCCCAGTTGTTTAACCAGGCCGGCGAAGCTACCCGGAAAGCCGGTATTCAGTTCGGCTACCACAACCATGACTTTGAATTCCAGCCCCTCGACGGGCAGGTGCCGTACGATATTCTGCTGAAGAATACTGATCCGAACCTGGTAAAGATGGAACTGGATTTGTACTGGGTAGCTTTTGCCGGTAAAGATCCTGTTGAGCTTTTCAAACAGAATCCCGGACGTTTTCCGCTGGTTCACCTGAAAGATATGGCCAAAACCGAGAAACGTGAGTTTGCCGAAGTGGGAACAGGCTCGATTAATTTCCAGCGTATCATGGATGCCAAAAAGATTGCCGGTATTCAGCATTTCTTTGTCGAGCAGGATGCCGTAACGCAGGGTACACCTCTGGAAGCTATTGCCACCAGCTACCAGAACGTAATGAAGCTGAGCGTCTAAGACGGAGCGATGAGAAATTTATTGGTGGGTTTGGGTTTAGCCGGCCTGATCCCCGGCGCAATGGCTCAGGGGCAGAAATGGACTGAAACCAGGTCAGGTGAAATTGTCACGGTGACGAATCCCGGTGGCCAGACGTTAGGCTACGCTGCCACCTCCGGAGTGAAGATTCTTACCGTCAACGGCTTTGCCTTTAAAGACCTGAATAAAAACGGTCAGTTAGATAAATACGAAAACTGGCGTCTGCCGGTCGACCTACGGGCCAAAGATCTGGCGTCTAAGATGTCGGTGGAGCAGATCGCTGGTCTGATGCTGTACAGCCGTCACCAGCCGATCCCCGCTGCCGCCGGCGGACCCTTTGCCGGCACCTATGGCGGTAAGGTATTTGCCCAGAGCGGGGCACAACCGTACGATTTGTCGGATCAGCAGAAAGAGTTTTTAACGAAGGATAATCTCCGGCATATTCTGGTAACGTCGGTACAAAGTCCGGAGATTGCGGCCCGGTGGAACAACAACGTGCAGGCGCTGGTAGAAGGCATTGGTCTGGGCATTCCAGCCAACAACAGTTCGGACCCCCGGCACGGTACCCGCGCCGATGCCGAATACAATGCCGGAGCGGGGGGCGCTATTTCCATGTGGCCCGGTTCGCTGGGCCTGGCGGCTACCTTTAATCCGGCGCTTGTAAAGCAGTTTGGGCAGATAGCGGCCACCGAATACCGGGGGTTAGGAATTGCCACCGCCCTGTCTCCGCAGGTCGATCTGGCGACCGATCCGCGCTGGAGCCGGGTGAGCGGTACCTTTGGCGAAGATCCGCTGCTGACCACGGATATCGGACGGGCATACATCGACGGCTTTCAGACCTCAACCGGCGCCAAGGAAATCACCGGCGGCTGGGGCTATACCAGCGTCAACGCCATGGTGAAACACTGGCCGGGTGGGGGTTCCGGTGAAGGCGGGCGCGATGCCCACTACGGCTACGGCAAATACGCCGTTTATCCTGGTAATAAATTCCAGACGCACTTCCGGCCCTTTACCGAAGGCGCTTTCAAATTACACGGTAAAACGGGTATGGCTTCGGCGGTGATGCCCTATTACACCATCTCGTACGATCAGGACAAAAAGTATAACGAAAACGTCGGTAACAGCTACAACAAATACATTATCGGCGATCTGCTGCGCACGAAGTACAAGTACGATGGGGTGGTCTGTACTGACTGGCTGGTCACCGGCGACGAAACAGCGGTCGACGTGTTCCTGACCGGAAAGTCATGGGGGGTAGAGAACCTGACGGTAGCGCAGCGCCATTACAAAGCGCTGCTGGCGGGCGTCGACCAGTTTGGGGGTAACAACGAGGCTGCTCCGGTGCTGGAAGCGTACCAGATGGGTTTGAAAGAATTTGGCGTAGCCTTTATGCGCCGACGGTTCGAGCAGTCAGCGGTGCGGCTGCTGAAAAACATCTTCCGGGTAGGCTTGTTTGAGAATCCGTACGTAGATCCGGAGGTGTCGAAAGCGACGGTCGGGAAGCCGGAGTTCGTAGAGGCTGGTTACCAGGCGCAGTTACAATCGGTGGTAATGCTGAAGAACAAGGCGAAGGTACTCCCGTTGCAGAAAAACAAAACGGTGTATGTGCCAAAACGGTATACTCCGGCTGGCCGGAATTTCCTCGGTATGGCTACTCCCGAAAAGCTGGATTACCCGGTCAACATGACTATTGTGAAAAAATACTTCCGGGTAACTGACAATCCGGACGAAGCTGATTACGCGCTGGTGTTTATCCAGAGCCCCAACTCCGGCGGGGGATACGATAGCGATGATGCCAAAAAGGGAGGTACCGGTTATGTTCCTATCAGCCTTCAGTACGGCGAATACACGGCGCAGGATACCCGCGATCCCAGCATAGCGGGTGGCGACCCGCTGGAGACGTTTACCAACCGTAGTTACAACGGCAAGCAAACAAAGACTATCAACAGCACCGACCTGACCATGGTAACGGAGACCTATGCCAACATGAAAGGCAAGCCGGTCATTGTATCCATGAACATGTCGAACCCGGCCGTTTTTGGCGAATTCGAGAAGCAGGCTAACGCCATCCTGGTCAATTTTGGCGTACAGGATCAGGCACTACTCGATCTGCTGACGGGAGCCGCCGAGCCGTCGGCCCTGCTGCCGATGCAAATGCCGGCCGACATGAAAACCGTGGAGGAGCAGTACGAAGACGTCCCCCGCGACATGAAGTGCTATGTCGATTCGGAAGAAAATACGTATGACTTTGGCTTTGGACTGAACTGGAAAGGCGTTATCCGTGATACCCGAACGGCCCGTTACAGGAAACCATTATAACCTGCTTGGTTTAAAGTAAGGAGACCGGGATACTGAACAGGATTGTTCAGTATCCCGGTCTCCTTACTCATCGCTTTCATGTTTCTGTGCCTAAACCTGATGAGGTGCCCCGCGCTTACCGGCGAAAAACAACACCCTTGATAGTATCGTGCGGTAGTGATGGGCTTACGAGCCACCCGCCCGGCGCTTCTCTTCTTCGGCACCACCCGCACGCCGGCGGGCGGGCGGTACGGTATCACGGCCAAAGCGGTAGGTGAACGACAGGGTAGCGACGCGCGAATCCTGCCGCTGGTAGAATCGCTCGACGTAGTTGGTGTAGCTCGACGTAGCCCGCACTTTGTTGGTGTAGAACAGGTCAGTGGCATTGAACCGGAAGGTGCCTTTCTTACCCCAGACGCTTTTCTGCACACCAACGGCAACCTGCCCGAGCGGACGCACCAGCATGAATCCGTACAACTCGCGTGACTGGTACATGGCGGTTAAGTCGGCCCCCCAGCCGTTGCCCAGCGTGAAGGTATTGCTACTGTTGATGTTGAACGCGGGCAACCCTTTGTTGATGGAAGTACCGGCCAGATCGCCAATGAAATGTCCGTAGTACCCCACAACGTTGTTCGACATGCTCCACCATTTAGTGACTTCAACCGGAACCGTCAGCGTAAGCGTGAAGTTATCCTGCCGTTTCAGGTTCTGGAAGGTGGATACTACCATGCGGTCGCCGTCGGGGGCGGGCTGCACCACGTTGATGATAGGATGCTCGGTGGAACTGATGCCAAATGAGGTGACAAACTTCTTTTGGAAAGTATGGCTCAATTCAACATTGTAGCTGAGTTGCGGCAGCAGGTAAGGATTACCGGAACCATACGTTGTTGCATCGATATAAGCCCGGAACGGATTGAGCTGTCCGTACGAAGGACGATCGATCCGGCGGCTCATTGCTATAGCCAGTTCGTGCTTATCCGACAGCGTTTGTTTAACGGATGCACTGGGGAAAAACTGGAAATAATCCCGGGTGAAGCCCTGATTGCCAATGTCCTGCCGGCCAATGGCTAAGGTTTGTTCGCCCCGCAGGCCGAGTTGAAACGATAACTTTTTGATGGACCGGCTGTAGTTAATGTACCCCGCCCGGATGGTTTCGTCGTACCGGAAGCGGTTCGATTTTCCCGTATCGATCACTGTCTGGCCTTCGCTGACGGTGGTAAACAGCACATTGTTATCGGAGTTGACCTTGCTTAGTTTAATGCCCGCTTCGAGCCGGCCCTTCGCACCGAACGAGTGGCTGTAATCGGCTTTTGCTGAACGGATGATCAACTCGCCAGTCTGGTCGCCGTTCAACTGAAACGGTGACAGGCTGGGAAAGGTGAAGATCGTTCTGAGTTGCTGAACCCGGTGGGTGTTATAATGGGCATAGTCAGCGTCGGCGGTCAGTTCGCTACCTTGTTTGAAGCTATGCTTAACGTTCAGGTTACCTGAGGCATTTGGGCTGCGGGATGTCCGGTCGTTGGTCGACCGGTAGCTGGCCAGCGGTTTCGCTAGTGCATCGTAGGTCTTGCTCACATTGCTGCCTTCGGTGATAACCTGGTTGACAATTCCGCTTGCGGCTATACCAACGGTCGTTTTTTTGGAAAGGGTATAATCCGCACCTGCCCGCCAGCTATGAGCCTGACGCGCGTTGAACCCGTAGTTGGCCTGATCGCTGCTTCCGGCAAATTGCCTGTTCTCGTAGAAGTCGCGGTGGATGTCAAGAGCATTATAATTGTTTTGGCTGGAATACGTATACGAACCAAATACGTTCATATTTTTTTGTCGGTGGTTCAGTGATACACCACCCACCAGGCGGCTGAAACGTCCTTGCCCGTAACTCACGTTGGCGTTGCCATTGGTGCCGTTGCGCCCGTCTTTCTTCATTTTGATCGAGATAATACCCGCGCTGCCGGCGGCATCGTATTTAGCCGATGGATTGGTAATCAGTTCAATCTTCTCAATCTGATTGGCGGGCGTAGCACGTAGCAGATCGGCCAGTTCGTTGCCGGTCATGGGTATGCGTTTACCGTCGATCAGGACCAGCACGCCCTGCTTACCCCGCAGGCCAATGTTATCGTTCTGATCCACCGTTACACCGGGGGCCCGGCTCAGAATATCCAGCGATGTAGCACCGGCGCTGAGCGGACTGGATTCGACATTGACGATCAGCCGGTCGGGTTCGCGTTCAAACAGCGGCTTCCGGCCCTGCACCGTCACTTCCTGCAAGGTAGTGCTGCCGCTGGCGGAAAGTTTAATGGTTGGCAGGTTGGTGCCGACTTCGGTATGATTGAACGGCTGGGTACGGTAGCGGTCGTAACCGACCATGGATACCGACACAAAGTACTGACCCGCTGCGATGCGCTCAAACAGAAAAGCACCTTTGCTGTCGCTGAACTCGGTTTTCACCACGACGGAGTCGCCGGCCCGGTGCAGCGCTATCGTGGCAAATTCAACGGATGCACCAGTTGGGTCATTAACGGTGCCGGTAATTGTCTGGAGATCCCGGGCCTGCACAGCACTGAGGCTGATTAGTAAAAAGGTCAGAAAAAGACCTGCGTTGATAAAACGCTTCTGTAAAAAGAACTGCATGGTGTGGCGTAGTAATGTCTGTCGTTGTTTTCTGTATTTCAAAATTATATGTTATATCATAGATTGTGGTAAATGAGAGCGTCTAATTATTTAAACGGCAGAAATCCGGTATAAGCGGGCAATAGCAGCGTCGAAGGTTAAGAAAAAAAAAGCGCCGGATCAGTGAACCCGGCGCTTTCAATTTTATTTCGGCAAATACATTACGCCTTCACACTCACCAGCGCTCCGGCTTTAATGTCCTCTACGACACCGGGGTCGAGCAGGGTAGAGGTATCGCCGAGGTTGGACGTGTCGCCTTCGGCAATTTTGCGGAGAATCCGGCGCATGATCTTGCCCGACCGGGTCTTGGGCAGACCCGTCACAAACTGAATCTTGTCGGGCTTGGCAATGGGGCCGATAATCCGGCTGACGGTCGCCAGAATATCCCGGCGCATCAGATCGGCCTCGTGCTCGGGGTCCGCTTCGGTGATGACGTAGGCGTAAATACCCTGCCCTTTGATGTCGTGCGGGTAGCCCACCACCGCACTTTCCACCACGCCGGTGTGCATGTTGATGGCATTCTCCACCTCGGCGGTGCCGATGCGGTGGCCGGATACGTTCAGGACATCGTCTACGCGGCCGGTGATGCGGTAGTAACCATCTTCGTCGCGCAGGCAGCCGTCGCCGGTGAAGTACATGCCGGGGTAGGTCGAGAAGTAGGTCTGGCGGCAGCGCTCATGGTCGCCGTAGGTGGTACGGATGATGCTCGGCCACGGGAACTTGATGCAGAGGTTACCGCTCACGCCATTACCTTCGATCACGGCTCCGTTTTCGTCCACCAGCACCGGCTGCACGCCCGGTAGCGGCAGGGTGGCGTAGGTGGGTTTGGTCTTGGTGATACCGGCCAGCGGAGAAATCAGGATACCCCCGTTTTCGGTCTGCCACCAGGTATCCACAATCGGGCAGCGGTTTTTGCCGATATTGTCGTCGTACCAGTGCCAGGCTTCGGCGTTGATCGGCTCCCCAACCGAGCCCAGCACTTTCAGAGAACTCAGGTCGTGGCCTTTCACGTAGTCCAGGCCAAAGCCCATCAGCGAGCGGATGGCCGTGGGGGCCGTGTACAGGATGTCGACCTTATGCTTATCCACAATATCCCAGAACCGGCCGGCATCGGGCCAGGTCGGTACGCCCTCAAACATCAGCGTGGTCGCGCCGTTGGCCAGCGGTCCGTACACGATATAGCTGTGGCCGGTAATCCAGCCGATGTCGGCGGTGCAGAAATGCACGTAACCCGGTTCGTACTGGAATACATTCTGGAACGTATAGGCCGTGTAGACCATATAACCCCCGCAGGTATGCACTACTCCCTTCGGTTTACCCGTTGAGCCGGAGGTGTAGAGGATGAACAGCATATCTTCGGCGTCCATT
This sequence comes from Nibrella saemangeumensis, assembly GCF_039541915.1. NCBI lineage: Bacteria > Pseudomonadati > Bacteroidota > Cytophagia > Cytophagales > Spirosomataceae > Nibrella > Nibrella saemangeumensis. The sequence goes on along the minus strand of NZ_BAABHD010000029.1, from coordinate 34,006 downwards.
TCCTCGGCCGAGCAGTCGGCCGTTACCTGCTTCATTTCGGTTTCCCACCAGACATCGCGGCCTTTGATCATGGATACACCCGTGCGCGTATGCGTCAGCACGATCACCCGCTTCACCGAAGGGCAGGCAATCAGCGCATCATCTACGGTATCCTTCATCGGGATGGTCTTATTGCCCCGCAGAGCACCGTCGGAGGTGACCACCACCTTGCACTGGGCATCGTTGATCCGGTCGGCAATGGACTGCGCCGAGAAGCCGCCAAACACCACGGAGTGAACCGCCCCGATGCGGGCGCAGGCCAGCACAGCTACGGCCAGTTCGGGTACCATCGGCATATAAATACAGACGCGGTCGCCTTTCTCGACGCCGTTTCTCTTCAGCACGTTGGCGAAGCGGCATACCTGGTCGTGCAGCATCTTGTAGGTAAGGGTCACCGAGGGTTCGGAGGGGTCGTTGGGTTCCCAGATGATGGCCGGCTGATCGCCCTTATCGGCCAGGTGCCGGTCGAGGCAGTTTTCGGTGATGTTCAGTTTACCGCCGATATACCACTGCACGTTGGGCTCGTCGAAATTCCACTGGAGGGTCTTTTTCCAGGGTTTGCGCCATTGAAAGTTCTGGGCTACTTCGCCCCAGAAACCCTCGGGGTCTTCTACGCTATACTGGTAGGCCTGCTGATACTCGTCAAAGGTTCGGATTCTCATAATGGTTACTATAAAAGGATGATCAGTTTATGCTGCGGTTAGTTCGTTGGCTTTCGCGACCAGTTCGCGGGTCGAAAAGGGTTTGGGCAGATACAGGTCGGCCCCGGCATCGTAGCCTTTCTGTTTATCGACGGTCTTACTTTTGGCGCTCAGGAAAATTACTTTCGCGTGCTTCAACTCGTCCCGGCTCTTCACCAGCCGGCAGAGTTCGTAGCCGTCGAGGCCCGGCATCATGATGTCGAGCAGGAGCAGATCGGGTTTCTCCTGCTGAATCAGCTCAAACGCTTCCAGGCCGTCGCGGGCAATAAACACCTGATAGCCTTCCTTCTTCATCAGGAATTCCAGCGAAAGCAGGATATTCGGTTCATCGTCGGCAATGACTACTTTAGGCATGGCGTGAAATTAGTTAAGATTGGGTCAAAAGCGGCAATTGAATCGTAAACGTAGCGCCCGCACCGGGTTGACTGTCGACGTGGATCGTTCCCCGGTGCAGTTCAATAATTTTCCGGGAAATGGCTAATCCCAAACCACTTCCCTTCGGTTTGGCGGCTGTCCGGACCAGCGTACCCGATGCGGCTGCCGGGTGTTCCTGCGTCTGAAAAAATTTGTCAAAGATCAGTTCATGATAGATTGGATCAATACCGATGCCATTGTCGGTGACCTTAACCAGTACGTTTTCGTCCCGGCAAAGGGTCTCTACGTGTATCTTGCCAACGCTGGCATCGCAGAATTTAATGGCGTTGGCCATCAGATTAATCAGCACCTGCATGAGCCGGTCCCGGTCGCCCTGCACCAGAGCGTCCCGGCAAAGCGACGTTACCGTTAATTGCACGGCTTTCTCGTCGGCCAGCCGCGACACCGACTCTACGGCATCGTCCAGTACCTCGCCGATGCGTATGGGCTCCAGCTCAGGTTTGTAGCGGCCGGATTCCAGGCGTTCGAGATCCAGCACCTGGTTGATGAGCCGGGTCAGCCGTTCGGTTTCTTTGATGACGGTCCCCAGAAACTGCCGGCGGGTGGCATCGTCCAGATCCGGGTTATCGTACAGGATTTCCGATACGGCCCGGATGGAGGTGATCGGCGTGCGGACTTCGTGCGTGACCGTCGACAGAAATTCGTCTTTCTGCTGGTCGGCCAGCCGGAGCCGTTCGTTGGCTTCGCTCAACTGCTGGGTGAGGTGCTCCAGGTCCGACGACTTGCGCTTCAGGTCTTTGTTCACCGTTTTCAGCTCCTGCGTTGTCTTGAGTATCTCAATTACTTCGTCTACCTTGATTGGCTCTTCCTGACCAATGGAGGCCACCAGAATGCGGGCAGATGCTGTCCCGACCACCCCGGACAGCAGTTTTTCGACAAACGTCAGCACCCGCGGATCGGCATAGCGGGCGTTCTCGCTCAACTGGTTGCGCTGTTTATAGCGCTGCAGCGCCCGTTTGGCCTGTTCGTCGCCAAAGAACGAAGCCAGCAGCGATTGCAGGTCTTTCGACAACGCCCGGCCCTTCCAGACAATGGCGCTGTCGTAGTTGCGGGCGTACCGAAAAATATCCACGAACAGCACCGCCTGGTTATAGTCGCGGGTACTTTGCGCGTAGTTTAGCGAGCCCCAGAAATAAGCCGCTATGTTGAAAAACAGCGACCAGAACACCGACTGCGACAGCGGGTCGAGGGTTGTCAGGCCGAACAGCGCCTGTGGTTTCAGCCAACCCATCTCCCAGGGCCCGGTGGTCAGCAGGGTCTCGGGCAGCAGACCGGCGGTAACCAGCGTGGGTACAATCAGCGTATAAAACCAGACGGCCGTACCGGCAATCAGGCCTAGTAAGGCCCCGGTATAGGTCCCCCGTTTCCAGAAGATACCGCCAATGACCGCCGGGGCAAACTGAGCCACGGCGGCAAACGAAATCAGCCCGACGGAGACCAGCGGATACTGGTACCCAACCGTGCGGTAATACAGATACGACAGCAGGAACAGGCCCAGAATAGTTACCCGGCGGATGTTGATAACGACTCCGCTCAGCGAATTACCGGACCGGTTCTGCCAGTTGGCTTTACCGACGAACGCCGGCAGGATCACGTTGTTGGTGAGCATTAGGCTCAGTGCCGTGGTCTCCACAATGATCATACCCGTAGCAGCCGACAGTCCGCCCAGATACGCCAGCAGCGCCAGCCCCGGCTGGCCGAACTTCAGCGGCACCGATACCACATAGCCGTCGGCTTCGGCCGGCAGGCCGCTCATGAGCAGTTGACCGCCCATGGCCAGCGGCAGCACAAACAGGGTAATCAGGAACAGGTACAGCGGCAGCAGCCACATGGCTTTGTCGAGGTGCTTTTCGTCTACGTTCTCCACCACCGCTACCTGAAACTGCCGGGGCAACAGCACAATGGCCAGCATCGACAGCAGGCTGTACCAGAACCAGTCGGTAGCCGTATGTCCCGGCCGGAGCACAAAGCGCTGCTGCAACTCGGGCACGGCAGCTACCCGCCCGAAAATATCGGCAGGACCGTCGAACAGCCAGAAGGTGACAAAGATGCCTACCGCCAGAAACGCAACCAGCTTGACGACGGACTCAAATACGATGGCAGCTATCATCCCCTCCCGGCGTTCGGTGGCTTCCAGTTTTCGGGCTCCGAACAGGATGGTAAACAGCACCAGCATGAGCGTAATGTACAGCGTCTGGTCGCCAATGCCGCCGGAGATTGTTTGCCCAGACAGCAGCCGGAAGCCGTCGCCCACGGCTTTCAACTGAATAGAAATGTAGGGGATCAGGCCGCCTACGCAAATCAGCGTGGCCAGTACGCCGAGGGTCCGGCTTTTGCCGTAGCGGGCCGACACAAAATCGGCAATGCTGGTAATGCGCTGGACTTTGCAGATGCGGATGATCTTCCGGAGCACGATCCACCAGAGCGGAGCCGACAGCGTTGGTCCAATATAGATGGCCATCACCTCAATCCCCGCCGACGCGGCCCGTCCCACGCTGCCGTAGAACGTCCAGGCCGAACAGTACACCGCCAGCGATAAGGCGTATACGTACGGGCTATTGACCAGACTTTTCCCGGCCCGGCTTCTTTTTTCGACCCAGTAGGCGATCAGAAACAGGGTGCAGAGGTATAGCAGCGAACAGACTAAGACGGTCAGGCTACTCATCGGCTTCGGGGGTATCGCTGGTATGCCGGTTCTGGTGAACGATAAAGGCGATCAGGATAATGAGAACGAGCCAGGCCACGGTGACGTACAGGTACAGCAACGGGATACCCGCTACCAGCATTGCCCGGTTGGCGATGGATAGCAGCGGGTCGTTAAGCAGCATCAGAAAAAGCAGGCTGACTGCCAGTAATCGCATTTTCTTCATAGGCTAGGCTCTATACAACGGTCCGGGTCGCCGGTGCGATTGCAATCCGTTTTACTTGTCGCTGTCGAATTCGCCTTGCAGGGCGTAGCGGCCGAACAGGACCAGGCCACCGACGATGATCGGTACCAACACTAGCAGTACTACGTAGCCGAACACTTCGTCTTCCAGTTTGCCGCTGCTGATCTTTTCTACGCTGTCGAGAATGCCGGTGTAGCCTACATACAGGCCCAGGGCGATCCAGACTATGCCTAAATATTTTTTGATTGCATCCATAAGGGAGTGATGAGTTAAGAGTGATGAGTTGTGGGGCGGTGCTAATCATCCGCGTGGGTGTAGGCTTTGTTATTCAGGTAGAGAACGCCGATGACAAAGCAGACGCTGGCGATGATGATCGGGTACCAGAGCCCTTCCAGATACGCTTGCTTGATGACCGGTGCCTGTCCGGCTTTCTCGGCAACTTCGTTGGCTTTCTTCGCGGTTTCCACCAGGGCCGTGGCCAGGAAGGGCGTTAGTCCCCCGAAGATGCCGTTACCAATGTGGTAGGGCAATGACATGGAGGTGTACCGGATGCGCGTCGGGAACAGCTCGACCAGGAAGGCGGCAATCGGGCCGTACACCATCGTGACGTACAGCACCTGCACCAGAATCAGCAGCACCATCAGCCAGTAGTTGCTGCCGCTCAGCGTTACCGATTTGGTTACTTCCGGCTTGGGCGCTTCCTGCAAGGCCACGGCCGTTACCGTTTTCTTCTCAATCTCTTTGACCGTTGTGCCGTCGGCATACGCCCGGGTGGTCGTTGTGGTGATGAGTTGGTCGCCGTTCTCCTGGGTGGTAGCTTTCTGGTCGGTTTTCGTCTGGTCGACCAGTTCCTGCTTGGTTTTCAAGTCCGACAGTTCATACATCTTCTGGTAGATGGGCCGGTAGGTGAGCACACCCAGCAGCATACCGGCCAGCATGATGCCCTTGCGGCCGATGCGGTCCGACAGGCCGCCGAAGATGATAAAGAACGGCGTGGCAATCAGCAGGGCAATGGCCACGATGTAGTTCGACTGCACGAATTCAATATTGCAGGTTTTCTGGATAAACGACAGGGCGTAGAACTGACCCGTGTACCAGATTACTCCCTGACCGGCCGTTGCACCAAACAGAGCCAGCAACACCATCTTCAGGTTATCTTTCTTTCCGAAGCTCTCCGCCAGCGGGTTCTTCGAGATTTTGCCTTCCGACTTAATTTTCTGGAACAGCGGAGACTCCGACATCTTCAGCCGGATATAAATGGAAATCGCCACCAGAAACGCCGACAGCAGGAACGGAATGCGCCAGCCCCAGCTCGAAAAGGCGTCTACCCCGACGGTTTCGCGGGTCAGTACGATTACCCCCAGCGACACAAACAAGCCCAGGGTAGCGGTGGTCTGAATAAAGCTGGTGAAGAAACCCCGTCGGTCGTCCGGTGCGTGTTCCGCCACGTAGGTAGCGGCTCCGCCGTACTCACCGCCCAGGGCCAGGCCCTGCACCAGCCGGAGCAGCAGCACCAGCGCGGGTGCCCAGAAGCCGATACTGGCGTAGCCCGGAATCAGACCGATCAGGAAGGTAGAGCCCCCCATCAGCACCAGCGTGACCATGAAGGTGTACTTTCGCCCGACCAGGTCGCCGAGCCGCCCGAATACCAGCGCCCCGAACGGCCGAACAATGAACCCGGCGGCAAACGTCGCCAGGGTCGACAGCAGGGCCGCCGTGGGGTTATCTTTCGGGAAAAACTGCGTCGACAGGATAGCCGCCAGGCTGCCGAAGATATAGAAATCGTACCACTCAATCAGGGTACCGACCGACGAGGCCGAAATGACGCTGAACAGGGTCCGGGCGTTGGTCGTCGATTTTTTGACGTTAGGTTCTGCAATCATTGGTTTTGGGTTGTGCGGGTTGTCGCTCATTAGAGATATATCTGGGCTTGGAGTATAAATTCACCTTTGGTGCCGGTGACGGTGCTCTTGTCGGTGTACACCGGCCGGAGCGAGTACTGCGGAGTCAGTTTGGCGTGGTGGCCGTCGATGTAAATATTACAGCCCATGTCGTAATAACTGCCGGCCTTCCGAAGGGCATCAAACTGCTTTAGCGCATAGGCGGCAAAGGGCTGCACCCGGACCTTGGTATCTCCGCGTTTCGGTAGCAGGATACCCGCCTGCGTGTACCAGATGCTGCCGGTGCCGATCATGGCGCGGGCGTTGCCGGGACCGGCCAGCGCCTTGTGGTCCGTAAAGGCCGGGTCGCTGGTACCGATGTTCATGATGCCGATGTTTCGCATGTAGTTGGGCCCGAAATTATTACTGTAGAATGTGCTGTAGGCCGTCAGGGCCGCGTTCCGGTCCGCGTTGCCAATGGGCAGGTCCGCAAACATGTCTACGGCAAAAAGCGAAATATCGTGATTTCTAACCACCCCATTTTTCAGGCTCTGTGTGCCGTCGGGCTGGTGGTAGAACCCGGCCCCGAGGTTGAACACCCGTTTGGTGCCGACGTAGGTGCCTACTTTGTACGGCAGTACGTCGGCTTCCTGGTCCAGAAACTGGTACTCGAAGTACCCGCCGTACGACATCCGACTGACGCCATTGTTGTCGACGGCTGTCCTTTCAATTGGGGTCTGGTTGGTGGCAAATGGTTTGTTGATATTGGCTCGGTACGCTAATTTGCCCAGTTTCCCTTTGGCATATACGCCGAACAGGCGGGCAAACTGGTCAGAATTTTCGATGAGCGGCCAGTTAAAGATTGGCGCATCAACGGCCAGGAAGTTCAGCGTGCTGGCGGAGGTCATGCGGGAGATGCCGTGCCAGTAGTGCAGCCCGGCCCCGACGAACAAAGTAGCCTTGTTGGCGTCGCCGGTGAGCGGGTCTTTGGCCGCTACCACGGCGTATTCGTTCCAGATGTCGTGAAAGAACATACCCGGTTTTTTACCGGCTCCGTAGGCTCCCGTGCCGGTACTGCCGGCCGCTCCGCCGTTGGTAAAGCTCTGGTTGTTAATACCCCAGTGGGCCAGAATCAGGTAGCGGGGCGAAATCTGGGCGTAGGCCAGCATCCGAATCCGGCGGGTACCAAAGTCGCTGGCCTGCGTGGTGGGTACGCCGTTGACAAGCGTACCGGGGTTCATCTGCATTGACCGAAACCAGATCTGGTTCCACAGAATCAGGCGGACGTATTTTGTCCCCTCCGGGTTAATGTTTAATTTTAGGCCCGAACCGTAGTCCGTCGAGCCCTGTCCGGGGGAGGGATGCGTACTTACAGCCAGCAACGCCAATGCAGCTATAAGCCATAAAGCGGTTTTGTTCATCGGTTTAAGGGAGTAGATTTTTTGTGAATCGCCGTTCCAAAAGTCTGCTCCTTTTTCCGGTGAACAAAATGATTGAGATGGATACGCTAAATAGCTATAGATTCCTTCACTATCCAGAGATTGCCTTGGATTAATCGCGGAACCGCTCCCATTTAATCAGCATAAACTTATCGCCCAGTTCGGTCACGATCATGCCGGCTCCGGCCATGTTCTGCCGGTCGTTCATAAAGTCAGCTAACTCTTTGTGGCTGAGTATTTTGTAGGTAGGGTGGTAGGTGTTCTTTTCGGGCACTTTAACCTGGTATTTCTTCACCCAGTTCATAACCGATACGTGGCTGATGCCCAGCAGCCGCTCAATTTCCCGGAAGCTGACCCCCTCGATGTACAACTGCAGCGCCTTGATGACGTAGTAGGTGCTGATGCCTTTACCGACTTTATCGACGGTAAAATTGTAGCCGCACTGCCGGCAGCGGAAGCGTTGGCGGTCGTTGATAACGCCGTTGCGGACGGCATCGGTAGATTCACATTTCGGGCATTTCTGGGCTGGCATACAGTTACGGCGATTTTCTATAGCAATTTAGCAAATATATAGCATTTTAGCATTTTCGGTCAATCCAATACCGAAATAGTGCTATAACGTTTTGCCTGCCTGGGTATTCGCCAAATAATCGCCGTGAAATCGCGTCCGAAACCTCATAAAGGCGTATCGGTGTCGGCAAACGCGAGGCCAATGTGGCGGGTTTGCAGCACCGACCGGATTTCGTCCAGAATCGCCGGGTCATCAATGGTGGAGGGGACGGTAAACGACACCCCATCCGCGATCTGCCGGATGCTTTTGCGCAGGATTTTGCCGGAGCGGGTTTTAGGCAGTCGTTTCACAATGGCGGCCGAGCGGAAACTGGCTACGGCCCCGATCTGCTCCCGAATTAGCGCGACCAGCTCGCTTTCCAGCTGTGGTTCGTCAATCTGCACCCCGTCTTTCAGCACGACCAGCCCAACCGGCCGCTGGCCCCGGATCTCGCAGGCAATGCCCATCACGGCGCATTCGGCCACGGCCGGGTGAGCTGCCAGAATCTCTTCCATCTCGCCCGTCGACAGCCGGTGCCCGGCTACGTTAATGACGTCATCCACCCGACCCATGATAAATACGTAGCCGTCTTCGTCGATGTACCCACCGTCGCCGGTCAGGTAATAGCTGGGGTAGCGGCTGAGGTACGCCTGGCGGAAGCCGTCGGTATTGTTCCAGAGCGTCGGCAGGCAGCCGGGTGGGAGGGGGAGCTTCACGCAGACATTGCCTTCCTGGTTGGGGCCAAGCTGGTTCCCATCCTCATCGAGAATCTGCACATCGTAGCCGCAGACCGGCCGGGCCGACGAACCCGGTTTGGGCGGTACCGGCTCCACACCCATCATGTTGGCCACCATCGGCCAGCCCGATTCGGTCTGCCACCAGTGGTCGATCACCGGCAGACCGGTCAGGTCGGTCAGCCAGTGAAAGGTAGACGGATCGCAGCGTTCACCGGCAACAAAAAGGTACTGTAGCGACGAGAGATCGTATTGTTGTTTCAGTTGCCCATCCGGGTCTTCTTTCCGGATAGCCCGAAAGGCCGTGGGAGCGGCAAACAACACCTTAACCCGGTGGTCCTGCACCACGCGCCAGAAGGTACCAGCATCGGGTGTCCGGACAGGCTTGCCTTCAAACAGCACCGAGGTGCAGCCGTGCATCAGCGGTCCGTACACGATGTAGCTGTGGCCTACCGCCCAGCCCACATCCGAGGCCGCCCAGAATACCTCACCGGGCTTGACGTCGTAGATGGTATCCAGGCTGAACCGCAGCGCCACCGCATGCCCACCGTTGTCGCGCACAATACCCTTGGGTTTGCCGGTAGTGCCGGAGGTGTACAGGATATACAGCGGATCGGTAGCATCGACGGCCACGCAATCCGCCGGAGCCGCCCCCGTCACCAGGTCCTGCCAGTCAGTATCCTGCCCCGGCTGAAGCTGGGCCTGCTGCATGGGGCGCTGGAGGATCACACATCGATCGGGGCGGTGTGACGCCAGCCGGAGCGCTTCATCCAGCAGTGGCTTGTAAGGTAAGACACGGTCAACCTCAATGCCGCAGGAGGCCGACAGGATAACTTTGGGCTGGGCATCGTCAATACGGATAGCCAGTTCGTGCGGAGCAAAGCCGCCAAACACCACCGAATGAACCGCGCCCAGCCGGGCGCAGGCCAGCATAGCAAACACCGCTTCCGGTACCACCGGCATATATATCACCACCCGGTCACCCTTGGCCACGCCCAGCGACTGCAGCCCACCGGCCAGCCGACTCACCTCATCCTGCACCTGCCGATAGGTGTAGGTGCGTATGGTTTGGGTCACCGGCGAATCGTACACCAGCGCCGGCTGATTGGCCCGGCCGTTTTCCACATGGTAATCGACGGCCGCGTAGCAGGAGTTCATCTGCCCGCCGGCAAACCAGCGGGTAAGTCCTTCGGCATCGGTAGACAGAATGTTTTGGGGTGGAGTGTACCAGGGAACGGCATCGACATAGCTTTGCCAGAAAGCTTCCGGGTCAGCTAAGCTGCGCTGGAACAGGTTGTGGTAGGTCGTTGGTGGCTCCATGGCTGACAGGTTCAGGTGATCTCCCAAATGTAGAGCAATACCCCGGTATCAGACAATGGAATTACCAAATATGTACAGAGTGGGACCGAAACCGATAAAAACAGATAAAAAAAAGCAGTGACCCCGAGAGGAGTCGCTGCTTCTGTCAACGTAACGAAGTTACCCGCGTTATTCGGTCACTGTAGCTTCCTGGGTAGCTTTTTTAGGCTGCCCGATATGCTTTTTCAGCCCGACATTTTTCAGTTCATATTGGATGTTCTGTGAATGAGCCGTCTCTCTGAAATCCAGCAGCATATTGTAGATATCATGGTCGATAAAGCCGGCATGGGTCCCTTCGATCACCACCCGATCGCCCGGCTGAAGTTCCCGTAAAGCTTCTTTCAACTCCGGTTTGCTCAGGAAATACATATCTTTCTGTAAGCGAATCAGCACATCCTTACCCGTGCGGACAACGCGGAAGGTCGACTGCGAATTGGTGTAGAGCACAAACAGGATACCGACTACGGTACCGACGGCGATACCAACCAGCAGATCAGTAAAGATAATACCCAGCACCGTTACGATAAACGGAATAAACTGGTTGAAGCCTTCTCTGTAATATTTGACAAAAATTTCGGGCTTGGCCAGTTTATAACCAACCGTAATCAGTACAGCTGCCAGACAGGCCAGCGGAATGCGGTTGAGCAGTGAAGCGGCCAGGAAAACGGCTCCCATCAGCAGGAAACCATGGACAATTGCCGAAACCCGGGTCTTTGCCCCGCTGTAAACATTAGCCGAGGTACGGACCACCACCGACGTAACCGGAAGGCCACCGATCAGCCCCGACAGGATATTACCAACCCCCTGGGCGACCAGCTCCTGATCGGGCGACGAAACCCGCTTCTCGGGATCAAGCCGGTCGGAAGCTTCAAGGTTCAGCAGCGTTTCCAGGCTAGCCACAATGGCAATGGTAATGCCCACTATATAGATCTGCGGGTTGTTCAGCTCGGCAAAATTGGGGAAGTCGAAGATTGAGAAGAGGCTTTGCCCCGCTTCAATCTGCGGAATCTGCACCATATGCTGGGTAGCCGAGCGGCCCATATACAGATTAGGAGCTACGGCCCGGAATAACTCATTCAGCCCAACGCCTACTAATACGGCTGCCAGGGCACCAGGGAACACCTTGAAGAAATTGATTCCTTTTTTGGCCAGTTTCTCCCAAAAAATCAGCAACAGCAGCGCCGATACACTGATAATTAACGCACCAGGGCTCATCGTTTCCACCGCCCGGTAGATTTCCGACAGGGTATTCTCGCCGTCGGCCAGTTGCTGGAACGCAAATTCACCCTCATAGTCGTTGTCGCGGCCAAGCGCATGGGGAATCTGCTTCAGCACGATAACAATACCAATGGCCACCAGCATACCTTTGATGACACTATCCGGAAAATAGCCGCTGAATCGACCCGCTTTCAGCAGGCCCAGGGCTAACTGAAAAACACCGGCCAGCACCACAGCCACCAGAAACGCTTCAAACGACCCTAATTTCGTAATTGCATCGAAAACAATCACGGCCAGACCGGCCGCCGGACCGCTGACGCTGAGTTCAGAACCCGATAGCGTACCAATAACGATACCCCCGATAATACCAGCAACCAAACCTGAAAAGAGCGGGGCACCCGACGCAAGCGCAATACCCAGACAGAGCGGCAGCGCTACCAGAAATACAGATAAACCAGCGGATGCGTCGTACCGGAGCAGCGAAGGAGAGTAATTTGTTAGTGTTTTTAGAGGATGAAAGATTTTCATAAAAATCGTTAAATGAAACCAAAGGTGTATGCTTAAAAGAGGTATAGAGGTTATACCTACTATTAAGTAGGAAAGTTTATAACGAAGATAAAAAAGATTAATGTTTCCTGTAGAAGAAGGTAATTTTACCGCAAATGGTTCAGGCCAAAAAGCTATTATGCGGTATGAATGAGCTTACCGTCGACGAAAGAGCATTTATTGAACAGAACCTCCACGCTGATATTCAGACGCTGCTGCTGCGTAAGAATGTTGGTGGTATACGCTGGAAAGAAGTGGCAGTCCAGATCCAGGCCCGGCAGAAAGCTGCCCAGAAACTACCATCCTGGTACGCAAACCCACACCTGATTTTTCCGCCAGCGCTGTCGGTGGAGCAGGCTTCGTCCGAGCGAACTGCCCTGTATAAGGCTTCGCTGGTTGGTGGTGACAGCCTGCTTGATCTCACCGGCGGCATGGGAGTCGATAGCTGGGCGTTTGCTCAACGGGTTTCCAGCGTAGTGTATGTAGAAAGGCAGCCGGAACTGGCAGCCCTGGCGGCTCATAATTTTCCCAGGTTGGGGATGACCAATGTAGAAATCCATCCTCAGGACGGGTTAGCTTTCCTGGCATCGGTAGCCGAGCCGGTTGATTGGATTTACCTCGATCCTGCCCGTCGGGATAGCCGGGGCGGAAAAGTGGTCCGGCTGGAGGATTGCGAACCGGATGTTACGGCCGACGGGCTGCTGGATTACCTCCTGACTAAGACAGAACGTATACTGATAAAAACATCTCCGCTGATCGATATTGATGCGGCTGTGCGTCAGTTGGCGTTTGTTGAAGCCGTACATGTGGTGGCGGTGCAGAATGAAGTTAAAGAAATAGTATTCATAATCAGTCGCTTGGCTGCATCTGCCAGCAATATACCCATCACCGCTGTTAACCTTACCGAGCAAGGCGATGGTCCGGCCATGATCGTCCACCGGTCCAGTGAGCGAACGGTACCGGTAGCGTTCGGCAACCCGCTCCGGTACCTCTACGAGCCCAACGCTGCCGTTATGAAAGCCGGCGCCTTCCGGTCTGTAGCTACCCTGTATGGCCTGCAGAAACTGGCCCCGCATAGTCATCTTTACACCACCAATAACCTGGTGTGGCCGTTCCCTGGCAGGGTTTTTGAACTAATGGCTATTTGCAGGCCCGACCGGAAAGAACTCCGGGCATTGCTGCCGGAGCTGAAGGCCAATCTGACGGTCCGGAACTTCCCGCAATCGGTGGAGGAGTTGCGTAAAAAATTGGGATTGCACGAAGGCGGTGACATTTTTGTGCTGGCGACGTCCTTATTAAACGGCGATAAACGGCTGCTGATAACCCGAAAGGTGACAAATCCGCAGCCGATATAACAAGAATCGTTGATAAGTAATCGTTCTTACTACGCACAAGATACACTATTATGAGAGGTAACCTATACCTGACAGGTCTGATGCTGGTCATCGGGAGCCTAAGTGCCCGCGCTCAGACGGTTTATGCCGGTGAGCAGACGGTTGAGAAGAACAAACTGCCAGGCCTGTTTCTGACCATTCCGCTGGATAGCAAAGTGGTCGAACGGGAATGGCAGAACCAGTTGAAAAGCTGGGGGCGGCTGGTAGGCTCGCGGGGCGTATATAAAGTGTCGTCGGCTGATATACCGCCCGTATCGTCGGAACCCATTAACCTGGTAAGCCAGGTGAAATCGGGGCGAAACTCAACGACGATTTTTGCGTCGTTCGACCTCGGTGCCGCCAATTACCTGACCGTTGGCAATGGTAAGTACCGGGAGGCCGAGCAGTTGCTGAAGGATTTTGCCGATAAGGTGTCCTACAGCGAAGAACTCAGGCTGGTTCAGCAGAGCTTCGACGAAGCGCAGAAGAATCACCAGAAAGTGGTACGGACCGGCGAGAAACTGCTGCGTGATATTGAACGCAACAAAAAGGATAAAGAAGCGCTGCTCAGGCGGATTGAAGAGAACGGGAAGGAACTGGAGCAGCTGGAGAAAGATATAGTGATGAACAAAACCGACCAGTCTAACGCGCTGACGGAAGTCGAAAATCGCAAGAAAGCGGTGGAGGCCGTGAAAGCGAAGCGCGGAGAGTAGCGAGCGGGTAGTCTTTAGCTGGCAGTGTGCAGCGAGCAGTTGGTCGATGGCAGGTGATGTTTCTGCCTACTGGAAGTTGCATATTGCCGGCTAGAACATTGAGGGGAGCGATAGAGGGGAAGAGAAAGCCCGTCGGACACCGTCCGCGGGCTTTATTTTTTGCAAATCGTCAGACCGGATAGTAACTCAGATCAAAATCGTGTGCTGTTTCCTCGTAGCTTTCGGATATACGTAAAGTCCTCTGTGGTAAGGGACAGTGTTCACTTCGTATGAAGCAGCCCGGTTTTATCAGTTGCCTGTTCACGCTCCTGTTGGCGTCGGTGGCCGGCTATGGACAACGGACGTTTATTTCTGCCGGTGGCGAAGCCGCGTTTCCTGGTAAAGGGCTGGAATATCATGCCGGCACCGGGTTTGGCGGTTCGTTGCGTTTCCAGTTTGCCTGGGGCGAACACGTTGCCGGTATGGCTACGATTGGGTATGTAGCATTCGCGGAAAAAAGCATTAGCGTTTCTTCAACCAGGCTCCGTGCTGTTCCCATTCAAGTGGGCGTCAAGTATTATCTGCGAAGGAGAACAGAACACGCAGACGGCTTTTTTCTGTCTGCCGAACTGGGCCTGATGCCTGTCACCCGGCGCGTTACGTATCAAAGCGGCTTTCCCGGTATTACTCGTAAAAATACTGATCTGAGTTTTGCGGCCGGGTTGGGTTACCAGCTCGGTCGGTTTGAGCCGAGTCTCCGTTTTCAGTACAACCTCCCCGACGCTGGCTATCAACTATATTACCTGAACTTCAGACTAGCTTATACTTTCCTGCGTGGCAAGACCTGACGGACTATTTGCCGGCTATCGCTGGGCTGATCAGTTGCAGCCGTTTTGTGTTATATTCGATTGTAAAACTCTTGAACATGCTAGAAGTATACAAACTCTTATACCAGGCCTTGATCCAGCAAAGTGGTCGTACGAAAAGCGGCTACCAGGCTGCCAGTCTGGAATTCAACACCGCGGTAGAACTGAAGCTTTCCCATTCGGGCAACCTGCCAGGATTGACCGTTACCATCCGTAATGCCCGGCAGCAAAAGATTGACGTTGACTGCCAGGCTGACACCGGCAATAGCTTTGTCAGGAGTTTTATCAATTCCAGCCTTGCTGCAGAAGCCGTACTGAATATCTGAGAAGCTGTCGATATACTATTCTTTATAAAATACCCGCTTTACCCGTTCGCTTACCCCGGTGAGTATCTCATACGGAATGGTGCCGATCTGGCCGGCGAGGGTGGTAATAGGCACCTCGGCTCCGAACACGATTACCTCATCACCCTCCAGCGCGGTGGTGCTGGTCACGTCGATCATGGTCATATCCATGCACACGTTGCCGACGGTAGGGCATAGCACGCCATCGACAGCTACCTGCCCTACTCCGTTGCCCAGCCGTCGGTCGTAGCCGTCGGCGTAGCCCAGGGCAATGGTGGCAATACGGGCGTCGTGGTCCAGTACCCCCCGGCGGCTGTAACCAACCGTTTCACCTGCTTTCAGCTCTTTGATCTGGCTGATGACAGTTTTCAGGGTACCGACGGGCCGGACCTGCGCCCGTTCCAGCTGGCTGGCTTCTACTCCGTACAGACCAATTCCAACGCGTACCATATCCAGCCTGAACTCCGGGAAACGCACAATCCCGGCCGAATTAAGCAGGTGCCGGATGGGGCGGTAGCCGAGACCGTTTTCCAGGGTTGCGGCTCCGGCAATAAACCGCTCGTACTGCTCTCTCGAAAACGAATTAAACTGCGCTTCGTCGGCCCCGACAAGATGACTGAATACAGAGGCTACCCGCAGGTTGGGGCGGGCTTTCAGGTAGGTAATTACGTCCGGCAAATCGTTGGGTAAAAAGCCGAGCCGGTGCATACCCGTGTCGAGTTTCAGGTGAATCTTCACCGCCCCAGTGGTGGCAAAGTCACCAAATTCTTTCAGGACGCGGGCGCTGTACAGTTCCGGCTCCAGGTTGTGTTCCACCAGTGTCCGGAAGGTTTCGGGCGCGGGGTTCATGACCATAATGGGCCGGTCAATACCGTTCTGCCGCAGAGAAACGCCCTCGTCGGCGTAGGCCACCGCCAGATAGTCGACCCGGTGGAACTGAAGCAGTTGAGCCACTTCGGCGCTGCCACTGCCGTAGGCAAAGGCTTTTACCATCACCATGATCTTTGTGCCAGTACCTACCTTGCTGCGGTAGTAATTAAGATTATGCGTGAGCGCATCCAGGTTGATCTCCAGCACCGTGCCGTGTACCTTCCGTTGCAGCCGGTTGACAATCCGCTCAAACGAAAACGAGCGCGCTCCCTTGACCAGAATTACACTGTCCTGCAGGCGATTAAGCGGAAATTGCGCCAGAAACTGATCGGTGCCGGCATAAAACAGACAGTCTGGGGCGTCGGGTAAGGCGGTAAACGAATCCGCATTGCGCCCGATTACCGGCCCGATGCCGATAAACTGGCTGACACCCTGCTCGGTAATCAGTCGGCCTATCTGCCGGTACAGCTCGTCTTCCCGCTGGCCCGATTGCAGCACGTCCGACAGAATAACCACTTTGCGGTCGCGGTTCACCTGTTGATTCAGAAAATTAAGCGCCAGTTGCAGGCCGGCTACGTCGTTGTTATACGAGTCATCAATGACCATGCAGCCGTTCAGCGCTTCTTTCAGTTCCAGGCGCATGGAGACCGGCCGCAGGCGGTTCAGGCGGCTCTGCAGGCGGCTTTCGTCCAGCATTCCCAGCGTGAGCATGGCCACCACGCAGTGGATGATGTTCTCCACCGAAGCCGGGTCGGTAAACGGAAGGCGTAGCCGCCAATGGCCGTGTTCGGCGGTGAGCGTCAGCCACTCGTCTTTTACCTGCGCCTGGTAGACGGCATTGGTGACTGGAGCCGCTTTGTCGGTACGGAGCGACCAGTGGATTAAGCGGATGGTGGGGTTGACGGCCCGCAGCAGCAGGTTAATTTCTTCGTCAATGTCGGTGTAATCTTTGCGGTAGATCAGCGTTTCGGCCTGGGTAAACAGACGAAGCTTTTCGGCTACCTTTTGTTTCCGGCTGCGGAATCCTTCGTCGTGGGCCGTACCAATGTTGGTGAAAATGCCCAGCGTAGGGTTTACAATGGGCTGCAGTGCCTGCATTTCGTGGGGCCGGGAGATACCGGCCTCAAAAATACCCAGCGTATGGGTTTCGTTCAGCTGCCGGACCGACAGCGGCACGCCCACCTGTGAGTTATAACTTTTCGGGCTTTTGGCAATGACGTAACTATTGGCCAGCAACTGCGACAGCCACTCCTTCACAATGGTTTTGCCGTTACTACCGGTAATCCCGATCACCGGAATCCGGAACCGGCTGCGGTGCTGAGCGGCTAGCTGCTGGAGTGTTTTCAGGCTGCTGTCTACCTCGGTAAACTGAGCGTCGGGGTAACCGGTAAAGGCTGCTTTGCGCTCCGGATTGAGGGCCGGCGACTCCACCACAAACTGGCGGACGCCTTTTTGGTATAGCTCACCTATATAATCGTGACCGTCGTGGTGGTCGCCCCGGATGGCAAAAAAAACGCTCTTCTCCGGCACAATTACCTGCCGGCTGTCGGTTACCCAGTATAGTGCATCAAGGGTTAAGTCTTCGGAAGTCATACACTTTGCATTACATCCACCCCCGGCGTCGGAAATAGATAATCATCACAACGGCCAGGAGGCCCATAAAAATCCAGATCTTGTAATAACCGAGCGGGTCGCGGAGTTCGGGCATTACATCGAAGTTCATACCGTAGATCCCCGCAATGAACGTTAGTGGCATGAAAATAGCCGAAAAGATGGTCAGCGTTTTCATCACAGAATTCATGCGATTGCTCACCGTCGATAAATACACGTCGAGCAGGCTGGCCATGAGTTCGCGGTAGGATTCAATTGTTTCGAGAACCTGCATCACATGGTCGTACAGGTCGCGCAGGTACGGATTTGTATTTGCCTTCATCAGGGGAGACTCTTCGCGGATGAGCAGCCCCAGCATATCGCGGAGAGGCCAGATCGCCCGGCGAATCACTGCCAGCTCACGCTTCAGGCCGTACAGACTGGCTAAAGTTGGCTGCCCGGCGGAATTCTGAACAATACGATCTTCTATATCTTCAAGATCACTGCCAATTTGCTCCAGCACCATGAAGTAATTATCGACAACTAGGTCCATCAGCGCATACAGCAGGTAGTCGGGACCATTTCGCCGGGTTTTGCCGGCCGACTCTACAATGCGCTTCAACACAGGTTGGAAAATATCGCCTTCGCGTTCTTCCTGAAAAGAGAGCAGGTATTGCCGCCCCAGGACAAAACTGATATGTTCGGTGTCTACCTCCTGCACGGTGGCGTTGTAGCGGAGCATTTTTATGGTTACAAACAGCGTATCTTCGTCATACTGCTCCAGCTTCGGTTTCTGCAGCGTGTTCAGGATGTCCTCCAGCATGAGCCGGTGCAGCCGGAACTGCTGGCCCAGGGATTCGATTACCTTCGGCTCGTGAATGCCATCCACACTGATCCAGGTGATGAGGGAATTCTCGGCGGACGGCAACCGGCAGTGGCTCAGTTTGCCGGAGTCATCAATCTCATAGGTTGCTTCGTTGTACTGGATGCGTCGGATCCGGGTCTCGTGCTCAATGTCCTGGCCAATATAGGTCAGGGTGCCGGGCGAGGTACCCAACTTCTGTTTGTAGAGGTGCTTCCGCCGTCTGGCCATAGGGTGTTGCAAAATTGGCGCGTTCAAATATAACCGGATTGGGGTTACCGGAACGAGGGTGCCGGGGCAAATATCTACTGCCTGGCTCGAAGATGTCATAATCGTTTGACCGACAGATTGACTTTCGCGTCGAGATGAAGCAATATATCGATACTGTTGGGCCGGATAGCGATCTGTCGGGGTACCAGCCTAAACTGATTGATACCAATAGCGGCTTTTCTGCCCGCTTTACTGCGGGCAAAGGCAAGCTCGACCTTGTCCGGAAGCTGATTGAGCTGGCTTCGTAGCGGAACGTTCAGCAGGCTCTGTAACGTATCTTTCACCGTATCGTGCAAGAGCCAGTCGGCCGTTGATAGCAAGAGTTCTTCCGTCAGGACATCGTAGTCGATATGCTTGACCATCAGCATCTGATGGGTAGTGTCAAATTCCGGGCGGCCCCGGAAAAAGAGCGTTCCTTTTACGGCTCCGCCCACTTCCGTCTCTACAATCAGCGTTTTTCCTCCGCCGTACACCCTGGCTTTTTTGACCTTTAGCATATGGCCGGCAACTTTCAGCTTCTCATCCTTGATCTCCTTCGCCAGAATCTTATTGAGGTCTTCGTAATAGATGCTTGTCAGCATATTCAGATCACTGACCATAGCCAGGGACTTTACCCGTTCGAGCCTGGGCAGCTTGCCAGACAGGGCGTACTGTGGCCGGGGACCGAGGGCCGAGCCAATCTTCAGAAAGATCCGGATGGGTAACACCAGGTTTTGCTGGTTACCGCTCAGGGGCGCTACCTGCACCCGGTAGGGCTTCGGAATCAGCCAGACAGAATCTATTTTCTTGTGAATCAACAGGGGTTTTTGAATATCCTGCCAGACCTTCCGCAACGACCGGTCGAGCCGCAGGTTCTGGTATACGGCCCGGTCTATGGCAACTTCAATGCTGTCTTTGTTTTTTTCAATGAGGTTCTCTACCGTCTTCACCACCGGGATATTAATCCCGAGAACTTTCAGCGACGGCGGCTTCACCCATTCGTATTTGTAGAATGTCGATTTGGTCTGAACGCGCCAGTCGTTTCGTACGTTTAGCGGACTCTGAAAACGAACGTCCATGATGCAGAAAGGCTCCCGGTCCGGATCAGTTTTTTTACTTAACCGGAGTGGATTATTCAGATAGATGGTCAGGGGAGCACTGAAGCTCATCTTATGTCCATCGTAGGAGAGTTTAATGGGGCCGGACCGCTCGACCTTCAGGTCAAGCTTTCTGAGCTTTTCATTCTTCAGGTTACGTTCACTAACCAGTACGATCTTCAGTTTATCATTAATTTTCTTTTCGAGGTCGGCTATTTCAATGATGATGGGCGAACTGACGTAGGAATTACCTACCGTAAGGGAGTCGTCAAAATCGGTGATTTCAGGCCGTTGAGGCTTTACTTTCCGGCAGGAGGGCAGGCTTCCTATCGTAATTAGCAGACATAAGCCGACCAGCAGCATGCTGCCGGACCGGTACACGCGTCTATCGGTGTCCATAACAATGTTGAGTACTTCGGAAAAGAAAAGCGAGGGTCTACCAGACTGACGCTTTATCGGATTGCTGGTTTGTGCGAGCGGGCGCAGCTGTATCGCATCCACAACCTTTGGCACAGCCGTCTTTCCTGGTAAAGAAGCTTTTCCATCCCCGACGGCCCAGAAAAGCCAGCGCAGCCAGAAAAACAAGCCCTATGATGATCTGTTCAAGCATATATTCGCATCGTCACCGCTACCTGCCGCAAATGATTAGTCCATCATAGTATCGGCAACATATACTAAACCACGTGCTCCAGCCAATTGTTCCGGGCCGCCAGCTGGTAGATATGCTGGTAGTGGTGCTCGCCATGCCAGGCGTACATCGCAATGACCTGGTTCAGCGAAAAGTCACGACCGTTCTCGGGGTGGTGGTACGTCCGCTGCAGATCGGTCTCGGCCAGCGACTCCAGAATGGTGGCCCAGCGGAGATGCAGATTGCTGAGGATGACCAGCGACGGCGCAATCGTCAGCAGCGAATCGGGCAGTTTCGCCCATTCGGCTTCTTTGTAGGGTTTGATGGTCGGGTTATCTTCCGTCAGCGCCAGCTTGGTACGTACGTAGGCGTTAATATGACTGTCAACAATATGGTGGACCAGCATCCGGACGGTCCAGCCGTCGGGGCGGTAGGGTGTATCCAGCCGGTCGTCGCCCCATTTGCCCACCAGGTCGGTGAGTTTTTTAGGCAGGTGAGCAATCTGCTGAATGTCGGCTTCAGTCTGCTCAAACGTATAGGTCTGAGCCGGGGCAAATTTCCCGATCGGGTAGCGGAGTATGTCGATGTCCTGCATAATAGTTTGAAGTTTCAAGTTTCAGCCGGGCGGCCGTCGGACCGCCGAAGCGGTGCCGTTTCAAGTTAGGGAGTTGCTCAACAACTTGAAACATGAAACCTGGAACAAAAAGTTAATCTTCCCAAAAACTCCGTATCTCTTCCAGTAGCTCCGGTTGCATGGCGCAGCCGGCAATAACGTCGCCCCGGAACAGAAATTCGTCTCCCCCGTGGAAGTCGGTGACGATGCCGCCTGCTTCTTTGACCAGCAGCACGCCGGCGGCCATATCCCAGGAGTTGAGGTTGAATTCATAGAACGCTTCGAAGCGGCCGCAGGCCACGTAGGCCAGATCGAGGGCCGCCGAACCCATCCGGCGCAGGCCGTGGGTTTTCTGCATCAGTGTCTCCAGGATCTTGAGGTAGCGGTGCATCCGGTCGAAGCGGGTGTAGGGAAAGCCGGTAGCCAGCATACTCTCGTTCAGGTTCTTCACGGGGGATACCCGGATACGCTGCCCGTCGCGCCACGAGCCCCCGCCTTCGTAGGCCGAGTAGCACTCGTCGCGGTTGATGTCGTAAATGACGCCGGCAATGGTCCGGCCTTTGTCGATGAGCCCAACGCTGACGCAGTACATGGGAACGTTGTGGATGAAATTGGCGGTGCCGTCGAGCGGATCGATTACCCAGTTCAGCCCGTTGCGGTCGGCGAGCTGGCCGGTCGTGCCTTCTTCGGTAATGAAACCGGCTTCCGGCAACAGCTTACTCAGGTGCTCGACCAAGAGTTTCTCGGCTTCCTTATCCACGTAGGAAACCAGGTTGTTGACGTCCTTGTATTCAATGGATTCCAGGCTGAACGAGAGCCGCTCCTGCCGGATAAACTCACCTGCCTGTTTGGAAATGAGACTAAGTTGTTGGGTCAGCGAATTCAGGTCATTCATAAAAAAGGAGTTGACGCTCAGGCTGCATTGGTCAGCACCGGCTGTTGAGCTTTATGGGTAATAAACATATGGTAAGCGCACCGGACCAGGAGCGTCAGGATAAACAGCGAATCGGCCTGCCCCGGCACATTGGCCCCGTACAGGATCAGCGAGATGAGCGCCAGCGCAAAGGTTACCCGGAAATAGTTGACCGTGCGTTTGGGGTGCCCCGGTTGCGTGGCCCAAAAAATTAACGGCATATGAAACGGCGGCAGCCAGACCAGTGATGGATTCCAGGCCGTAACGCCGTGGTCGGTGGCCACCCAAAGCAGCAGCAGCACCCAGCCGCAGATACCCGCAAAGCCAAACAGCACCCGGTCAAGCCAATAGCCGGACTGCCGCCGGCGGAGTTGGCGACCCGTGAGAATTAGAACCACCAGCAACACCATACCAAAGACAAACTCGGGCGTTGCGTAGAACGGAGTGGGGGGCTGATTGGTCTGGATTGCTTGGAACACCGTCTGGTCGGCCGTAACCAGCGGAGCCGGCCGGCCGTCGGGCTGGAGAATGGTGGCATGGGCAAACTGCTGGTACAGGTTTTCGGGGAGAAACATCTCCTGGTAATCCGACGCCGTTTCGTCGGAGGGCCGGCCCAGGCCAACGTTCATCCCAAAACGCGCCCAGGGCTGATTGCCCAGGTAATCGTTCATCCACTCCCGGAACGACTTAGTGCCCAGATTGAACGATTGCGAGAATTTGATGCTGTCGGCGGCCGCTTTCGCGATAATATCCCGCGGGCGACTCGAACAGTTGTCGTAGTAGAACTTATAGCGGTACGAGCGGTTCTCGGGCAGGTAATTCGTCTCCAGCAGATCCGACAGCCGCTGCCGCTGCGCCATGGAGAGATTGAGCACCTGTTCTTTCACCGACCGGTTTTCGTACTGCGACCCGTACACCATCGTAGACATATCCGATACCGATAGCTGATAGGGGAGCGTGCCCTGCATGAATTTCAGGTAAAAGTTATCGGTCCGGAAGTCGAACGTACCGTAATTGTACACCTTATCAACGCCAATGACGGGGTCATAGACGCGGATAGCGGTGTGGCCGAACGACGAATACAACTCGGCACCCGGTGATACGGTAATCAGGCTGATGCGGGCCGAGGGAGAGAGCGGCTGGGCGAGAGCCGTCAGGCTACTGAATAAGGCGCAATGGATAAACAGCAGGAAGCGTTTACTCATCCTCGTCTTCTTCCTCGGTGGTATATCGATCGCGTTTGCGTTTTCCTTTTTCCGGTTCTTTTCCCTGAACAACAATGACAATTTCACCTTTAATCGTTTTTTCGGCAAAGTAAGCAATTATTTCGGGCAACGTGCCCCGTACGGTCTCTTCGTAGATTTTGGTCAACTCCCGCGACACACTGGCCTGCCGGTCGGAACCAAAGTATTGGCTAAACTGCTCCAGCGATTTCAGCAGCCGGTGGGGCGATTCATAGAAGATCATCGTCCGCTCCTCGTTTGCCAGCTCCTGTAGTCGTGTTTGCCGGCCTTTTTTGTGCGGCAGAAACCCCTCGAAGGTAAAGCGATCGGCGGGCAGGCCGGAGTTCACCAGCGCCGGTACAAAAGCTGTGGGACCGGGCAGGCACTCCACGGGAATATCATTTTTCAGGCATTCGCGCACCAGCAGGAAACCGGGGTCGGAGATGCCGGGCGTACCGGCATCGGATACCAGGGCAACGGTTTTGCCGCTCTTTATCTGGTTAACGATGCGCTGCACCGTTTGGTGTTCGTTGAAGATATGGTAGCTATGCAGCGGTTTGCTGATGCCCAGGTGTTTGAGCAGCACCCCCGAGGTGCGTGTATCTTCGGCCAGAATAGCGTCGGCCTCTTTCAGGATGTTGATAGCCCGTAGGGTAATGTCTTCGAGGTTCCCGATGGGGGTGGGTATAAGGTATAGTTTCATTTACTCGCGTTCGTCCAGCAGCAGATCAATGGCCTCCGCCAGGGTACGGTCTTTGTCGGTGACAATATCGCCCGCATCGTGGGTGTT
Source organism: Nibrella saemangeumensis (assembly GCF_039541915.1). NCBI lineage: Bacteria > Pseudomonadati > Bacteroidota > Cytophagia > Cytophagales > Spirosomataceae > Nibrella > Nibrella saemangeumensis. The sequence continues at coordinate 10,107 of NZ_BAABHD010000029.1, read as the reverse complement.
CAGTTCAATGCTCACTTTGTTGTATACGTTCGACCACCAGGGGTGATGGTTCATTTTTTCGGCGAGCAAGGCCACACGGGTCATAAAAGCAAAGGCCTCGCTGAAGTCGGCAAAGGTAAAGTCGCGGGTGAGTTTATTGTCTTTTTCCTGCCACATGGTTGTTTGGAAATGAGGGTGCAACTTATCACAAAACCGGCGTATCCGAAAAGTGTTTGCCCGGTACCGGCAAAACAAACCCCCGCTCCGGACAGAAGCGGGGGTTTGCGTATGGGCTGAAAGGATGCTTATTGTTTCAGGAGTTTCAGCGTCTTCCGTTGAGTCGGTGTACTGACTTGGAGCAGCAACAGACCGGTAGCTTGTTTACCGACAGACAGAGACTGTCGTTCGGTCTCAGTGGCGACGTCTATCTGCTTTTCCGTAACAAGTCGGCCGCTCAGATCAGTCACCGTTAACCGCAGTGACTTGCCCACAGCTCCGCGCACTTCCACCTCAACGTGTTCGCCCTGAACCGGGTTACCTAAGACGGTCACACTTAGATCGCTAGCCACCTCTTCTGCACCCACACGAGTGGATGGGCAGGGTTGTGGGGTGAAGTCAAGGGTAACTACCTGGTCATAACCTTTGTTAATGCCGGCTGAATTGAGTTGCATCGCCTTTAGGGTCAGTGTTTTTCTAAGGTCTTTCCTCGATAACGTAAATACAGGCGACGACTGTCTGATGTTTTCAATCTGATAATCGATCGGATTGCCGTTACCGCCGATGGTCCGGATGGTTAACTGGCGGGTAGTACAGTCATATACTGGAGTCAGCATCTGCAGCGGCCCGGCATTGATGGTCACCGTCACGCTGACTGGATCACTGATGCAGCCGCCAACGGTACAGAGGCTGGTATACACGATAGTGCCCGTGGTGCTGGTCGTAACAGTAATGCTGTTTGTGCCACTGGTGTTATCTGATCCAACCCAGCTGATATGGCCACCCTCACAGCCCGTAGCATCCAGCGTAATAGTCCCACTGTATTGAGTCAGAACAACGCTTTGTGACGTATACAACGGCGCATCGGGCTGAGCCTGTACCATAACGCTGGTTGTAACGGTAGCCGTTTGGCTGATGGCATCAGTCACCACTACGGTAAACGTTTGGGGGCCAGCCGTCAGGCCGGACACCGTAGCCGTTGCCGAATTGCTGTTGGTCAGGGTACCCGTGCCCGTCCAGTCGTAAGTATACGGAGCTACACCGCCACTGACCGAAACGGACAGCGAAGCCGTAGCGTTGCTGCAAATAGTAGCTGGGGTAGCCGAAGCCACCAGCGTTAATGATGTCGGCAACAGACTCAGGTCGAAACGGGCTACTACCGGATTGTGGTCAGAGGTAGTATTGGCGTAGTTCGGAATGCTGAGCGGCTGCAACACATAAGCGGTGTTGGTCACGTACGCCCGCGCCAGGTCATTCGACACAATCATGTGGTCGATAAAGCTGGACGACGAGTTAAAGGTTGAGCAACCCTGATTCTCCAGCGGGGTGGTAAGCGCTGAGTAACCGGTTACATCTGAAACAAAAGGCTCGTAAGTTGATACCTTGCCTGTTGCGATTGAGCCATTCAGTTTGTCGTTATAATCACCCAGTAGTATGAGGTTTGCGTTTGGATAATTGGCATCGAGGACGGCTTTCAGGTCAAGAATATCCTGTTTGCGACGATCGTAGTCTGAGGTGGCACTACCTGATTTGGCGTGAATATTGACCACGTGTATACGCTTAGTGATCCCGTCGATGGTTGCATCGGCGACAAACAGGAACGGCAGACGCCCCGATGACCATCCATTGCCGGTGGGATAGTTGTAGGCGCCGTCCAGTAACGCTTGCGTCTCCGCAAGAAGGGGTGTTACGGTAGCCGTGTTGTATATCACACATACCTTCTGAGCCAGTGACGTTGGACCGAAGACAGTAGGAGGATTGCCCGACGGTACCTGCGTACACTCATCCTGAAAATAGTAGGAGAACCGGTCTGAACAAATGTAGCTGTAGCTGCCCGGCATAGCTGCCACGGCTGCCTGTAGTCGGGAGACATCGCTCATTTCCTGTACCGCAATAATATCCGCGTTCAGTTTGTTCAAAACGGCGGTTCCGTTCGTTTGCTGCAAATTTTCATTGACCGGTCCCATATCGTTGTAAGGCAGAGGACCGGTAGGGCAGTTGATGACACCGGCGTCGGCTCCGAAGAACTCCATGTTCCAGGTGGCAATATCCAGGGTCTGATCACGGGTCAGGGTAGTGGAAGCTGGTATACTACAGATCTGGTCCTGTGCCGGGGTCGAGCCGGGAATGTCGGCCAGAATACGCGGCTGAAGTTGCAAACCGGTAGAGCCAGGAGCGGTAGAGCCAGATACAAAGCGGTCCGCAATACCGGTCACACTGACCGGATTAGACGGGCGGCCGGCACCGACTAATGGTGAATTGGCATTGATCCGCAGTGTGCCCGACTGACCACCGGCAGTAATGTTATAATTAGAGTTTCCGGTAAACGTAGCGCCTTCCGGAGTGATGTTAGCGTCAGAAACGCTTACCAATTGCCCCTGATAGCTGGCCAACTGGTCGAGCGTAATCGCTTTAGGTGTTGGCACTCGATTGGGCACACCTGACACAACCGTAAAGCCCTGGGTATTCGTAATTTCGGTAAAGCCATTGAATACGGAGATAGGACCCCGCACCTGAACCGAGTCGCCCAACTCTACCTGAGTAGTCAGATCGGTTCCGGCCGGTCCGCTGTATACTACAATACCGCCTGTATTGTCCTGAATATAAATCTGACGGGCACCCAGTTGGTTGGTTACCGTAACGCGACCGGCAATGGTGAACGTCTGGCCAATAGCTGCCCTGGCAATAGCGATTGGCATGTACGTATCGGTGTTTGAGGTAACCAAACCAGTAACCGGAACCGACTGTGTAGCGCCACCCCCCGCCAGGGTAATTGTACCGGAATACACTCCAGCTTCTAAACCGCCTGCCAGTTGAACAGCGATCGTCGTGGCCGACAGGGCCGAGTTGCTGAACGGAATACTCGAGGTAGACACCGTGATCGCCGTATTGGAAGAGGAGACCGTAATGGTACCTGATGCCTGATCCAGATTCGTTCCGCTCACCGATATGGTTTTGCTCACCGGACCGGTACCGGCTATATACGTCAGGCTATTAGCGCCGGTCAGATTGGCAGGCGTAACCGTAAGGGCAGGTGCTGGCGGGGCAGAGTTGCGGGGATTTGGCGAGCCAACCGTAAAATCTGAAGCATTGTTATCCGTGTCGGTGGCACCGTCGTTTTTCCGAATAGCGGCTGTTGTGTTACTTAAGGTCGCGGTTGGTGCGGTTTCCGAACAGTTAGCCGCCGACCCATAACCAACAAAGTCAATTACATCTGCTCCTGTGTCACAGGAGCCGGATAGGGCTGTTGTTATTTTAACCAGCGCTACCTTACCAGCACCGGCTGCCATGGGGATGGACCCGGTAGCATCCGGTGTCGGCAGGTCCGCTGTGCCGCCACTGCCTGCTGCCTGCTGAATCAGGTAATAACCACCAGCCGGTATCGTTCCGGTTAATGGTGTCACCTGCCAGGTTGTGCCGGCTGAAGATGTATACTGTACGCTCCAGCCCGCCAGACTAATGGGGGCGTTGGTGCGGTTGTATAGTTCAATGAAGTCGTTCTTATAGGTGGCTCCTGAGTTACCACCACCGCCGTACACCTGGCTGATAACCACACTTCCCTGTGTTACGGAGGTTGGAGAGTTTACGGTACCACTTACTATTACCGCAGCCGTAAGTGTGCTGTTTGACGCATTGGTTATAGTACCGCTGAACGGCCCGACCGCAACCGAACCGGCGAGTCGGGCGTAAACAACCTGGGAGAGCGATCCTGATGCGGGCGATAACGACAGTGGTGTTGCTGCAAAGGTATTTCCATTGGTGCTTAGCTCAATACCTTTGGTGGCTGATACGCTGACTGGGTTGTCATCCAGGTTACTACCTGTCAGGGTATAAGACTGCACATTAGAGACAGATCCTTCTGTAGCTTCAAAACCGGTCAGCGTATTTGGGCCTGCCGATAGCGAAGCAGTAGGCGGAGTAGGTTGTGAGGAATACGTCAGTTGAAAATCATCGATACCCGTTGTTGGACGGTTCCCGCTTCCTGTGGAAGCGGTCAACGCTACGATGCGTATCCAAACGGGTTCTGTCTTATTATCTAAGGCTGAGCTAAATATGGCTGTCAGTGTGTTATTGGAAAACGATGTCCCACTTGTTACGGTACCTCCCGTTGTATTAGGTCCCGTTACTGTAGCGGCTGTAAACGAAGTTGGAGCTGCACCGATACCATACTCAACTCGCCATGTTGTTATGCGCGGTGAAGTTTGATCAAGGTTTTGTAGTTTGAACGACAAAGCAAATTTATATAACCCTGCGGTATTAGTGATTTGAAAAGCAAAAGCTGCTCCTGGGTCTCCCAGTGAGCCGGTTTGCCGAACCGCCAACGCTCTATCCTGGCTGTTTGCCTGATCTGTATTAGTGGAAGTAGCAACCAGGTCATCTGCTGATGCTACATTTCGGAAGTTTCCTGAAGTACTGGTCCAGGCGGTAGGGGCAGTTACATGAGTTGTGGAGTTACCCAGAGAAGTTGCCGTAGCCCCGGTTCTTACTGTCCATCCAGTAGGCAAACTAGTACCTACCCCATCAAAATTCTCACTATACGTGCCAATAGCAGGCAATGTGACTTGCCCCCACGCACTTCCCAGCGGCACCAGAGCCGCCAGCCAAAGAAACAGTCTGTTGAAGAGACGTAAAGAATTATTCATAAATGATTGTGAGTTAATGTGTAACAAAAATACCAAGAATTTATCAAACGGTTAGTTACTAAATTATTAACTCGGGAAAAAGAACGGGAGATTAAACGAATGAAGGAATGCTTGTGGAGACAAAAAAGCCCTTAAAGCTTTGTCCTTCAAGGGCTTTGGTTACATGATTTGGCAGAGAGGAAGGGATTCGAACCCTCGATACGCTTGAGACGTATACACACTTTCCAGGCGTGCTCCTTCAACCACTCGGACACCTCTCTAATTGGGGCTACAAATATGTAGCTTTTATCACGTTTAATCAAGAATTAATCTTGCTTACTCGCTCATTTCCCCGCAAAGCGGCATCCCCAGATGCTCCCGTAGCTCAACCGGGTCAGCATGACGGCCGAGCAGTACCATCAGTTTGGTAATGGCCGCTTCCAGGGTGATGTCGGCTCCGCTGATGACGCCAATCTGTTGCAGCAATTTACTGGTCTGGTAGCGGCCCTGCGTGACACGGCCGCCTTCGCATTGTGAGACGTTGAAGATAACAATGCCCCGGTCGATGGCTTCTTTCAGGGCGTCCAGAAACCAGCTGTCGGTGGGGGCGTTGCCGGCCCCGTAGGTCTCCAGTACCACACCTTTCAGCCCGTGAATGCCAAGTACCGAGCTGACTACCTGCGGGGTAATGCCGGGGAAAAGCTTCAGGATCGTAACGTTGGTGTCCAGCACCGTATGGATGTCCAGCGGCTGGTCGGGCCGGCAGGGACGGATGAACGGATAGTTGTAGTCGATGCTGACGCCGGCAATAGCCAGGTGCGGGTAATTCTCAGAAGTAAAAGCGTTGAACTGCACACTTTCCTGCTTCTTGGCCCGGTTGCCGCGCAACAGCAACGAGTTAAAATAAATACATACCTCGGGCACGATCGATAGGCCGTCCTGCTGGGCTGCGGCTATTTCGAGGGCGGTAATAAAATTCTCCCGGGCATCCGTGCGGGCCACCCCGATGGGCAACTGGGCACCGGTCAGGATTACGGGTTTGCTGAGGTTAACCAGCATATAACTTAAGGCCGAGGCTGTATAGGCCATAGTATCGGTGCCGTGCAGAATCACGAAACTGTCGTACTGCTGGTAATTGCGTTCAATGATCCGGACCAGTTCTACCCATACGGGCGGTTTCATGTTCGAGGAGTCGATGATCTCGCGCAACGTAAGCAGGGTAATCTCGAAGTCGAGCCGGCGGATCTCGGGTACCTTATCGAGTACCTGCTCAAAGTCAAAAGGTAGCAACTGGCCGCTTTGGGCGTCGTAGACCATTCCCAGCGTACCGCCGGTGTAGATCACCAGCACCGACGAGCGGGGGCGTTTGGGTAAAGCGGGGTTTATGCGGACTGTGGTATAGGAGGACATGGTGTGGTACATTACTCAGGCAATAAATTTGCGTGTAAGGCCGGTAACAGCGACAGGGCATTGGCGGTGGTGTGCCGGGCCACGTCGTCAACGCTGATGCCCTGCAGGTCGGCAACCCGCTGGGCGATCAGGCGCAGGTAAGCGGGTTCGTTGCGTTTGCCCCGGTAGGGAACCGGTGCCAGATAAGGGCTGTCGGTCTCCAGCACCAGGTGTTCAAGGCTGACGTGCGGGAGAACCTTATCCAGTCCGCCATTCTTGAAGGTAACGACTCCGCCAATGCCGAGTTTGAAGCCCAGGTCTATCGCCCGCCGGGCTTCATCCAGGTTGCCGACGAAGCAGTGGAAGATACCCGTCAGGTCCGGCAATGCCAGTTGCTCGATCACATCGGCGGCTTCGGCAAAGGCGTTGCGGTCGTGGCCGGACCGGACGTGGATGGATACGGGCAGCTTGAGGTTGGAGGCCCACTGCAACTGCGTCCGGAGGGCGGTGAACTGCTGGTCGACATACGTCATATCCCAGTAGAAATCCAGACCAATTTCGCCCACGGCCATAAAGGCGTTGCGGTTAAGCTGGTCTTCCACTGCCAGCAGTTCTTCTTCCATGGTGTCGCCGACGTAAGAAGGATGCAGGCCCATCATGGGCAGGCAGCGGTCGGGGTACTGTTCGGACAGCGCCATCAGGCCGGGTATGGTCTCGCGGGCGCAGTTGGGCATCCAGATCTGGCTGATCAGCTGCGAGGCCGCTTTGTCGAGCATGGCTTCCCGGTCAGCGTCGAACAGCGGGTCGTAAATATGGGCGTGGGTGTCGATGAAGGTCATTGTATTTGGTCGATAGTCAAGAGTCGATAGTCGTTCGGGTAGTAGCGGGAGTGAACAGAGAAATAACCGCAAATCAGGGGTTGAATGTTCGGTTTTTCCACGTTACCGGCGTGGGGAGCCAGTAGTACAACAGAGACAGGAGCCAGTTGACAGACATGACCAGGTCATACGGCAGCAGGTACGGCAGAAAATCGTACCGGCGGAATTGCCGGGCTACCTGCACAAGCTGGACTGACTGCCACAAAAATCGGGCGAGCCAGAGGCCCAGCGCCAGCAATGGTTGCCATAGTGCCAGCAGCAGTAGCAAGGGTAAAAACAGGGCCTGCGCTACCAGCAGTACCGCAAAGTACCAGGGTAACTGAAATGCCCCTACCATCCAGCGCTTGCGCTGCTGCATCCACGAGCGCCAGTCGGGCATCGGCTGCGTGGTGGCCAGCACCGTAGGTTCAAATAGATGCGCAAAGGAGTGTCCTCGCTGTAGCACTTCCCGGAACAATTGGTAGTCCTCTACCACCGAGAACGGCAGCTTTTCGTAGCCGCCGGTTTGCTGATATACCGGCCGCCGGACGGCCATGTTGTTGCCCATCGCCGTGAGCGGAATGTCCCAGTCGGCAAACTGCTTAATGAGGTATTGGGTAACCAGCCACTCCATCGCCTGAATCGTTGCCCAGAATTCACGCCCGTTAATCTGGGTGCAACCCGTGACAATACCAATGCGCGGGTCCTGAAACGGTCGCAGCATACCGGAAATCCAGGTCGGTGGCACGGCTGTATCGGCATCGGTGAAGAAAAGGTATTGCCCACTCGCCTGCCGGGCCAGTTGTGCCAGCACATTGGCTTTCCCTTGCTGCTGATTCAGGTTGGTGGTAATATCGACTAAACGAAACTGAGGCTTATTACAAATAAACTGATCAACCAATGAACCCGTACCGTCCTCCGACCGGTCGTTGCCGATGAGTACTTCCAGGCAGTCAGGTGGGTAGGCCAGGTTGTCGATAGCCTGCAAACAAGTCAGGATAGTAGCTTCTTCGTTTCGGGCGGCAATCAGGATACTGACTCGTTCGCGGATTGCCTCAGGCATAGATCAGTTGGGGAACAGCCCGGAACTCGAAGCCACGCTTCGCGAAATGGGCCAGCATTCGGGGCAGGGCGTAACGCATATTGGGCCAGGCCTTCACGCTGTCGTGGAAAACCACAATCGATCCCGGTTCGGTGTATTGAATCGTTTTGCGCAGGCAGGTCTCGGGCGGGAGCGACGGATCAAAATCGCCCGACAGCACATCCCACATCACAATCGAATAGGTATCGAGCAAATCCAGCGCCTGGCTCCGGCGAATACGGCCGTAGGGGGGGCGGAACAGCGAGGTTTCTACCCGCAGTTCGCGCTGGGCTTTGGATACGTTTTCCAGGTAGGTATCGTCGCCGGTCTTCCAGCCGTTGAGGTGGTTGTAGGTATGATTGCCAATCGCGTGCCCGGCTTCGATAACTTTGTAGTAGATATCGATATGTTTGCGCACGTTGTCGCCGATGCAGAAAAAGGTGGCCTGTGCAGCATATTTGTCGAGTTGCTCGAGCACAAACTCGGTAATATCGGGAATCGGACCGTCGTCGAACGTCAGGTAAATAGTCGGCTGTGGATCGTCGAGACGCCACAGGAACTCCGGGTAAATCCGGCGGAGTATAAAGTTGGATTTATGTAAGAACAGGGACAAAGCGTTTTCTTTGTTTTTTGGGTGTTCTTGTCTTTGTTGTCGTTGATCGTCAGTCCGGTATCCCGGTGCCCGGTTATTATCCGGTAAACTGATTCTGCCTTACTGTAGTTTCCGGTCTTTCCAGTCAAATCCTTTACGCTGAGCGGCTAAACCAAAAAATAAAACGTAAAATGGATACACCAATTGTGTCAGCGGTATCCGGCTTACGGCCGGTTTTTTCTGTAAAAAAACAAGAACCTGACGTAAAAACAAAAATTCCGGCACGACCTTCAGTAGAACAACAGTCAGAAAACCTTTAGCGCTGATCCAGTTAGCCAGCCAGCCCAATACGGAGACAACCAGGCTGGTGTTACTCAGAAAAACAAAAACCGCCAGCACCGTAGGCAGGTAACTCTGGTACGCCTGCCATTTGCTGGCCCAGCGTTTGCGCTGATTATAAAACGCCCGCCAGGAAGTATGCGCCCCCGTTTGCACGATAGCGTCCTGACTCTTCAAAAAGCGGATACCCTGCGGATACCGGTGGGCTATCTTGTGCATCAGCAGTTCATCATCACCGGAGGCCACATGGTCCACTCCGTCGAAGCCGCCTACCTCCTCAAAAACCTGTTTTTCATAGCAAAGATTGGCCCCGTTACACATGGTTGGTACGCCCAGCGCCATGGTACAGGCCCCGGAGCCAATCAGGCTGGCCCCTTCGACGGTCTGCAGAAAATCGGCAACGGATCGTTCCGGCGTAAACGTGACGGGGCCGCTGATCAGCCGGGCGTGGGTGGTGGCGTAAAAAGCCGCTATAGTCTCCAGCCAGCGCGGTCCTACCCGGCAGTCACCGTCGGTTGTTACGATGAGGTCACCCTGCGCCTGCCGGATACTTTGGGTGATGGCCCGCTTCTTGGGCGAGGCTGTACGTATATTGCTGAGCGGTAGTGCCCGGAGCGAAAAGGAAGCCTGGCCGGTAAACGCCTGCGTGAGTGCCAGGGTCTCATCGGTAGAGGCATCATCAGCAACGATTACCTCAAACCGGCTGTAGGTCTGCTGATTGAGATCATGCAGCAGAAGGGGAAGATTTAAGGCTTCGTTGCGGACCGGGATAATGACAGTTATAAACGGCAGTTCTGCTGGATTAGCCGGTGGGTGGACGGTGGGTATACGCAGCCACGTCACCCAGAGTGTAAGGGTGAAGAGGGCATAAAGGAGCGTTATGGCAAGGAGGATTGGGAGCAGCATAAAAAGGCATTTTTTGTCATTCCGACGCAGCCGGGCGGATTTCTATGATCTATGCAAGAGTTGAGGCATAAAATTTGTCATATTTTTTGCCCCGCTTTACTACGGCATAGATTCGATGAATTAGCT